>CAIVHG010000071.1 GCA_903905655.1 uncultured beta proteobacterium
GAGTTGCACGCGACCGCACGCAACAAACTCAAGAGCGCGCAAAAGCGCCCTTCGATCATTGCCGCTTGCTGGATGCAGGCTACGCTCTGGTGATGTCATGAATTATGGAAAGATCAATAGAAGACGCGGCTGCAAATCGCCGCGCCGCTTGCGTTCAGCGGGTACTGCGCGAGGCTTGTTCGTAAAGCGGGATTACGACCGGGAGTAATGCTTGTATCTCCTGGATGCGGGTGGTTTCCGCAGGGTGGGTGCTTAGGAATTCGGGCGGCCGGCTGCCCTTGCTGGCGTTGATCATCTTTTGCCACAGGCTTACGCCCGCGCGGGGATCGTATCCGGCGCGGGCGGAGAGTTCCAGGCCCAGACGATCGGCTTCGGCTTCGTCGGTGCGGCTGAACTGTGTTGCAACCAAGGCGTCGTAGATGCTGCCCGCGATGTCGCTTGAGCCCGCGCCCAGGCCAAGCAGAGCGGCGCCCACGCCGATCACGGTTTGCGCGGCGAGCGCCTGCGAAACTTGCTCGCGGGAATGCTCGCGCAGCGCGTGCGCAATTTCATGCCCCATGACGATGGCGATTTCGGCATCGCTTAGATTGAGCTGTTTCACGATTCCCGAGTAGAAGATGATCTTGCCGCCGGGCATGCAAAAGGCATTTAACTCAGTGCTCTCGATAACGTTGACTTCCCATTTCCATCCCGGGGCATCGCGCCGGAACACACTGGTTTGAGGCTCGATACGAGTTGCAATATTGCGCACGCGCTGCAAAAGCGCAGCGTCGGTATTAAGCGTGCGCTTGGACTGGGCGGCGGAACTAAGGCTCGCGTAGCTTTTGGCGGCCATTTGCTCGAGTTGCTCTGAGGATACGAGCAGCAGTTGCTTGCGATTGGCGCCTACGGCGCCGCTTTCGGTGGTGCTGGCGCAGCCGATGAAACACAGCGTCGCTAGTGCAATGGCGCAAAACAGGGTGGATTTCAGCATGTATCGTGAAAAAGCATTTGTGTGAATTGCGTAAATTATACGCCTGCGTCCGCGCGCGGTGGGCAGGCGTGCGCAGCCGCGGACAGTATGCAGTGCAGCGGCGCCGCAGAGTTCTGGACTGGATCGGGTCTGCTGCAGGAGTTCGCCAGCGCATGCGCCGACGCAGCCGCGTTCTTCGCTGCTACGCCGGACGAATGCTGGTGGGGGAATGCGCGGGGTTAGGCTGCGCCGGCGCCGCTCTCGGCGCGGTATTCGTTGAGACGGTTGTAAAGGGTCTTGAGGCTGACCCCCAGAAGCTCCGCCGTCTCGCGCTTGCGTCCGCGGCAGTGCTCGAGCGTGGCGAAGATGACTTCGCGTTCGATGTTTTCAAGACGCATGCCAACGGCAAAATGCAGCATCGATGAGGCGCCGGCTGGCCGTGGTTGCGCGGAGCGTGGAATTCCGTGCGCAGCAGGGTCGAAGGTCACTTGCTCTGCGGCGAGGATGAATGCGCGCTGCACCGCATTTTTGAGTTCGCGTACGTTGCCTGGCCAGGGATGCTGAACCATGTAATCATAGGCCGCGTCGCTGAACACCTTGTTGCTTCCGGCTGCCGCGTTGAGCTGTGCCAAAAACTCTTCCGCAAGCAATCGGATGTCACCTTCGCGCGAGCGCAATGCGGGCAATGGCAACGGGAAAACCGCGAGGCGATAGAGCAAATCCTCCCGCAATAATCCTTGAGTCACCGCCTGATTGGGATCGCGATTGGTGGCTGCGATGATGCGGACGTTGACAGCGAGTTCCTGCTCGCCGCCTACGCGATAGAAACAGCCGGTCTCGAGGGCCCTCAACAATTTGATTTGCAGTTCGACAGGCATTTCCGCGATTTCGTCGAGGAACAGAGTCCCGCCGCTTGCGCGTTCGAAGCATCCGCGGTGCGAACGCACGGCGCCGGTGAACGCGCCGCGTTCATAGCCGAAGAGCTCGGCTTCGATCAGGTTGTCTGAAAATGCTCCGCAGTTGATCGCAATGAACGGACCGGTGCGGCAGGCACTGCCGTCATGAATTGCCTTGGCGGCCAGTTCCTTCCCTGTGCCGCTCTCGCCGATCAGCAGCACGCTGGCATCGGTGGGCGCAACCTTCTCGATCATTTTGTAGACCGCGAGCATCGCAGGCGAATTACCATACATGCTTCCTAACTGCGCGCTTTCAGGTGTATGTGATGCAGATGCTGGAGTGCGGTCTGCATTGGGAGCATCAACCGTGAATAGCCGCGCTTTGACAAAGGCGTCTTCGCAGCGTGCGTTAACGTTCAAGACTTGTGCTTCGGTATTCATTGTTGACCTCACGAGAAAATGCGGTAACCTTTCTAAAAGCCATGTGTAAAAGCCACACGGCTTCCAAGGTGATGACCATCCTACTTAGGTTTAGTGATGGGAAAAATCAGTGAATTGCGCACTCGTGCGTAGGCGAACTCCTACATTGGCGACATATTGAGCAGGAATTGGCAGTCTTGGCGAACTAGCCCCGGGTTTGCGGGGGTAGACGGTATGCGTGCGCGGTGGTGGTACGGGGCCGCAGGACTTCAGTAGCTCAGTGCAAAGTCAGTGAAATGTTCAAGTCAGCTGAGGGCGTCTCACGTGGTGGACATGCCTAGCGTGCTGCATCACGCGGTTGCCGCGCCCTGCTTTCTTTCCAGGAGATCGCTCAGGACATCCTTAATGCGACCGAACTCCTGAGCCTTGTCGAAGAAATGATCCGCGCCGAGCTGCATGCTGCGTGTGCGATACAGCGGGATTGCATAGTTGGTATATACGATCACCACGGTATTCGGTTTCCGATGGCGGATGAGATTGCGCAGCACGCCGAGTCCCGTGCCCTGCAGCAATTGCAGATCCAGAATCAGGACGTCCCATGCATTTTCCTGCAACGCAATATCTGCGGCAGCTTCTGTTTCGGCGTGGCCTGCAATCTCGATGTCATCCCATGCGACGAGCATCTCTGATAAACGCTCCCGCAGGATGGGGGAGTCCTCTACTAGAAAAATTCGAAGTGGTGCGCTAGTCATATGAGTTCGCCCCATGCGGTCTGCGGCATTGTCCAATATGGTTTCCATGCCGTGCAGCCGAAAGCAGAAATCGCGCCATCCCGGTCAAGCCAGACGGAGATTGCAGTCCATGAGGTTATCGGCAATTTTGCGGGAAAATATTGCGGCAATAACGTGGCGATTCCAATTCCGACAATATCTGCAATTCCAAGTATCCGCGAACTTCTTACATCTGCGCGGGAAAGCTTACATCAATCTCAGAGCCTTGGAAATCGGGATTGATCTCTTAAAATCAGGTCGATTTTCATCGGCAGTTCTGGATTTTGTATGGGGCGGGCGTTGCAGGTGATCTTTGCAATGATGTTCAAGTGCCCGATGGGGGCGTCTCGGGCAGCGCAGGAAGTCTTACGCCTGTGGGGGGCTATGCGCTGACGACGTCGAGCTAACGGTAGCGCATTTTGGAAATGTGATTACCACGAGCGTGCCGGTGCCGTTCGTACCCGGTCCTAAGGAGATTTCAGCATTATGGCTCTGTGCAATCTCGCGCACGATGGCGAGTCCCAATCCGCAGCCATCAGCGCCGCTGCCGAGGACGCGATGGAAGCGCTCGAATACGCGTTCGCGTTCCGCGATTGGTATGCCTGGCCCATTGTCGACCACACTCAACAGCACTTTATCGCCCTCGACGCTGACGCGCGTGGTGACGATTCCGCCGAGTTGGGTGTAGCGAATCGAGTTGTCGAGCAGATTGCGCAGCATTTCCTTGATGAATACGGAATCGCCTTCGATCTCCGCTGCCTGTTCTGCGGCGTCGAAGCCCAGATCGATGCTGCGTTCCAGAGCACGTGGCACCCACTCCATAGTGGTTTCGCGTGCAAGCTGAGTGAGGTCCACAGACTGCAGAGCAAGTGGACGGGCGGCATCCGGTTCGGCGCGCGCGAGAGACAACAGCTGATTGACGAGGTGAGTGGTTTGTCCGGTCGCGGTATTGAGTTGCTGCAAGGTAAGACGCACCTCCGTGAACTCCTTTTGCCGTAGCGCAAGTTCGGTCTGAGTCTTGAGGCCAGCGAGCGGAGTGCGCAATTGATGCGCCGCATCTGCGATAAACCGCTGGCGAGCTTCAAGCGCCCCGCTCAGGCGCGCCAGCAGTTCATTCATCGCGTGTATGAGTGAGCGTACCTCATCGGGTGCATTTTGCTCGGGAAGCGCGCTCAAATCACGGTGCGAGCGGCGGCTGATTTCCTGTTCCAGGACGGCGAGCGGCCGCAAGCCGCGTTCGATTCCATACCAAACGAGCAGGCCGACCAGCAGCAGCAGCAGCAGTTCCGGCAGCAGCATGGTCACCAAAATCTCGGTTGCCAGCCCGCGGCGCTTATTCAGCGTTTCACCGACCTCGACGAGGATCGGCTCCATCTTTGGATCGCCCTTTACGGTAGTGTACATTGCCGCAATCCGTACCGGACTGCCCAGGTAATGGCCGTCATAGTAGATCGGCTTGCCGAGCGTGCCCCGTTCAGGTGGAGGGGGCAGACCCTGGTGTCCAGCCACATGCTGGCCGCGCGAGTCGCTGACCAGATAGTAGACGCGGTCGTTCTTGTCCGATTCCAGCATATCGAGCGCGGCGGGCGGCAGGTTGACCTGCAGCTGACCGTTGGCTACGTCGATTTGCCGGCTGATGTCGAGGGCGGAATCGTAGAGCGAGTAATCGTAGGCAAGGGTTGCAAAATTAAACGCGTAATAATAGGCGACGATCGAACTCACGAGCATTAGCAGGACGATTGGCGCAAGCAGCGACATCATCAACTGGTAGCGCAGGCCCTTCTTGCGCGCCGTAGCCCCTGCCAGGGCATGGAGATTCATGCGTCCTTTTCCAGCAGGTAGCCCAGGCCGCGGATGGTGCGTATGACGACACCTGCGGTTTCCAGCTTCTTGCGCAGGCGATGAACATAGACTTCGATTGCGTTGCTGCCCACTTCCCCTTCCCAACCGTAGAGCTGTTCTGCGAGCTGCTCCTTGTTGACCACGCGCCCGCTCCGCAACATCAGTACCTCCAGGACCCCCAGCTCGCGTGCTGACAACTCGAGGGGTTCGCCGGCGAGCATTGCACGCCGGCCTGCCATGTCTAGCGTAAGCGGGCCGTGGTTTAGCACCGATGCGCCACCAGACTGGCCGCGTCGTATCAACGATCGCACTCGCGCTTCGAGTTCGGGCAGGTCGAAAGGCTTGGTAAGATAATCGTCGCCGCCCAGATCCAGTCCTCTGACGCGATCTGCCAATGCATCGCGCGCGCTGAGGATTAGTACCGGGACCGTGCCGCCCCGGCGGCGCAGCCGCCGCAAGACCTCGAACCCTTCCAGCTTGGGCAGGCCCAGGTCCAGGATCAGCAGGTCGTAGTGCTGCGCGCTTAGCATATGGTCGGCCTGTTCGCCGTCGTATGCGCAATCGACCGCATAATCTGCCTGCCGCAGGGATCGCGTGAGCCCGTCTGCGAGTACTGGATCATCTTCTGCAATTAGGATGCGCATGATTAAAGTTGCCGGTGGGATGTTCAAATCCTAGATGCTTGCTGCGCAGCGCGCAACCTAAAATGCGCAGCATTTGGCAGGCGCCGCATGCAGCCCGAGGTGCGCCCGGACGCAGATCGCGTGGACTGTAAGATTTGAGTAAGCAATCAACTGTAAGCTAGTAGGTGAGCAATTATTGCTCTAAGGTGGCAATCGTTGCTATTCTGTCACCCGCGCCGCTGGCGTGTCACGGTTCCAGACGATTATTTCGAACATGTCCCTACGTACATACACTCTAGCCTGTGCACTGTTTGTGGCTGGCCTATCTCCGCTATGCACCGTCGCCCAGCCGGCGCCGGCCACTGCACCCGCGCGTTTGGAGCAGCTTACGCTTCATCAGGCGGAGTTGCTGTTTGCGGCGCGAAATCGCGAGGTCCTGTTTGCACAGCGCGGCGTTGAGAGCGCCGAAGCGGCGCTGCTTGGGGCGGCGGCGCGCCCCAATCCCAATCTTTATGTGAACGCAACCCAAATCGGCAACCAGTATCCCCAGGGCTACGATTCCGGACGTCTGGACCGCCGTGCCGATACCACGATCGGCATTAGCCAAATGTTTGAGCGTGGCGGCAAGCGCGAGTTGCGCATGGCGGCTGCCGATCGTAATCTCGCGGCGAGTCGCGGCGATTATGCCGATACGCGTCGTTTGCAGAAGGTGGCGCTGCATGCGGCTTATTACGATTTGTTGGCCGCGCAGGAGCGGGTGCGCACAGCGAGCGAGACCGCCGGACTGTTCCAAAAGACGGTGGATGCTGCCCAGCTCAGGCTCAAGGCAGGCGACATCGCTAGCGCCGACGTAGCGCGCATTCAGGTTGACGCGCTGCGCGCGCAAAACGACGCGCGCCTAGCGCAGGCAGACCAGCAAAGAGCACAAACCGCGCTCGCATATATCATGGGCGCGGAACGCGATGCTGCTCGCATTCATGTCAGCGAAGGTTGGCCCGATGTCTCGGCCATTGCCTCAGGTTTTGACATTGATGCCGGGTTAAGCGGACGCGGCGACGTCCAGGCGGCGCAGGCGCGGGTCGAGGCGGCCGAGAAGAGTCTGGAGCTTGCACGCGCACTGCGCACCCGCGACGTGACTGCTATGGTCCAGTTCGACCGCACGCCCTGGAATCCGCTGGCCAACCCGACCTCTGCTAACACTGTGGGCGTCGGCATTAGCATCCCGCTGTTCACGAATTATTATTTTGCAGGGGAGATTCGCGGCGCCGAAGTTGATCTGCAGGCGGCACGCGAAAATCTGGAACGGGTGCGTGCGCTTGCACGTGGCGAGATTGCATCTGCTCGCGCTGCTCTCGATGGTTCAGCGGAACGCGTGCGGCGATTCCGGGAATCGCTGCTAGGACAGGCACAGAAGGCGGCGGATGCCGCCGAGTATGCATATAGCCACGGCGCACTCGGCGTCATGGATCTCCTGGATGCACGGCGCCAACTCTATGCAACACAACTCGAGGCGTCCAGCACCCAAGCGGATTACGCGAAAGCGCTGGCTGCCTGGCAGGCCGCTATCGCGCCTGCAGAATTGAATCCGTAGAGCTGATTCTGCGGCGGATTAACAGAACGGTCAGATGTAGATTGCTGACCCGTATCAGCTAAGGGAAAAGACTCGCATGCGATACCGCTCATACGCCGTAGCATTGGCAATCTTAGTGCTCGCTGGGTGCGGCGAGCGCGCCAAGGACAACCCTGTGGCACAGCCCAAGGTCGAGGGCGAGGCAGTGATATTTCAGCCAGGCAGCCCGCAGCTTGCGGCCCTGGTTTCGGAGCCTGTGACCGAACGTGCCGCTGCACCCAGCATCCTGAATGGCAGGCTGAGCTGGGACGAAGACCGCACGGTGCGCGTGTATACGCCGCTTACGGGGCGCGTAAACCGCATACTGGCACAGGCGGGAGAACGCGTGAAGCAAGGCCAGACGCTGGCCGTCGTCGCCTCGCCGGATCTGGGGCAGGCGCAGGCTGACGCCCGCCGCGCCGCTGGCGATTACGCGCTCGCCAAGCAAACCCTTGCGCGGGTCAAAGATCTTCAGGAGCACGGCGTGGTGGCGGCCAAAGAGGTCGACAGCGCGGCCGCGGATCACGCGCGCGCTGAATCGGAACTCAAGCGCACGCAGGAACGGCTCAAGCTCTATAGCGGTGGGGCAGAGATCGATCAGACGTACGCGCTCAAGAGCCCTTTGGGCGGAGTCATCGTCGAAAAGAATATCAACCCTGGCCAGGAACTGCGGCCGGACCAGATGGGCGCCGGCGTTCCGGCCCTGTTCGTGATCACCGATCCCGCGTACCTATGGGCCCTGCTCGATGCTAGCGAGAAGGACCTGCCCCGTCTAAAGGTGGGCAAGCTGATCAAAGTCCGCGTCGCGGCGTATCCCGAGCGGACTTTCGACGCGCGGGTGACCGCAATTGCCGATTTTTTTGATCCCACGACGCGCACGATCAAGGTGCGCGCCACGCTCAGCAATGCCGAACGCATGCTCAAGGGCGAAATGTTCGTAACCGCGACCATCGGCGCTGAAAGCGGTCCCGTGAAACAGGTGTCGACGCGCGCGGTATTCTTTCAGGGGGGCAGCAATTTCGTGTTCGTCGATGCCGGCAATGGACGCTTCGTGCGCCGCCGAGTGCAGATCGGCGAATCCGGCGATGGCGCTACCACTGTCCTCGACGGGCTCGCAATGGGGGACAAGGTCGTGAGCGATGGCGCACTGCTGCTTCAGCAATTGCTGCAGCCGCGGCGCGTGGTCAATTAGTTCTTGTATAGCTGGCGGCCACGCTCATGATCAAAAAGATCGTCTCCTTCGTTTTACACCAGCCGCTGTTTGCGATATTGGGCACCGTGCTGTTTATCGGCATCGGCGTGATCGCGTTCAAGCAGTTGCCGGTGGAAGCATTTCCCGATGTGACAGACACGCAGGTCACCGTGATTTCGCTCTTTCCGGGGCGCGCCGCCGAGGAGGTCGAGCGCCAGGTCACATTCCCGCTGGAAGTGGCGCTCGCCGGCCTGCCGAATTCGATACGCATGTTTTCACACACGCAGTTCGGACTGTCGTTCGTTATCATCACGTTCAACGACGCGGCGAACGCTTATTTTGCCCGCCAGCAGGTGGAGGAGCGCCTGCGCGAAGCGGATCTGCCGGATGGCGTGCAACCCCAGCTGGCCCCGCTTTCGACTCCGATAGGAGAGATTTATCGCTATCGCGTGAAGTCGCAGCAACTGAACTCGCGCGATCTGCGTACGCTGCAGGACTGGACCGTGAGCCGCCAGCTGCGCCTGATACCGGGTGTGGCCGATGTGGTGAGCTTTGGCGGCTTCATCAAGCAATACGAGGTGAATCCAGATCTCGCCAAGATGAAGTATTACAAGGTCACGTTGCAGCAGCTGTTCAGTGCGCTGCAAAGGGCTAATTCCAATGCCGGCGGCGGCTATATCGAGCAGGGCCATCAGCAGTTCCTGATACGCGGCATTGGCCTGCTGCGCTCGGCTGGCGAGGTGCTGAATGTCATGGTGGCAGAGCGCAACGGGGTGCCGGTGCTGGTAAGGGACATTGCGACGCTGGCCACCGGATCGGTACCCCGGCAGGGCGTGATCGGGCAGGATGACGACACCGATGTCGTCACCGGCATCGTGCTCATGCGCAAAGGAGAAAATCCGTCCACCGTGCTGGCCTTGGTCAACGAAAAGGTTGAGTTGCTCAACAGCTCCGTATTGCCCAAGGGCGTCGAAGTCGTTCCATACTACGACCGCACCTGGCTCATCGGCAAGACGCTGAAGACCGTGTTCACGAACCTGGTCGAGGGCGCGATGCTGGTGACGCTCGTGTTATTGTTGTTTCTGGGCAACTTGCGCGCGGCTGCGATCGTCGCATCCATCATCCCGCTGTCGCTGCTCGGTACCTTTCTCGGATTGACGTGGATCGGCATCCCCGCGAACCTGCTGTCGCTCGGCGCCATGGACTTCGGCATCATCGTCGACGGGGCGGTGATCATGGTCGAGAACATCTTTCGCAAGCTCTCCGAGCACCGCGGCGAGATGAATGCAGGCGAGCGCATGCACAATATCATCGAGGCGGCGGTCGAGGTCGGACGCCCGACGCTGTTCTCCATGCTCATCATCATCGCTGCGCATATACCGATTTTCACGCTGCAGCGTCATGAAGGCCGCATTTTTGCGCCGATGGCCTATTCGGTCACTTCGGCATTAATTGCTTCTCTGATCTTTTCCCTCACCCTGGTGCCGCTGCTTTGTTATGCACTGCTGCGCCGCAAGCTGCCGCATCACGACAATGCGCTCGTCGAACGCTGTAAGAAGATTTACCAGCCGGTGCTGGTGTGGGCGCTCAATCACAAAAAGATCGTGCTTGGCAGCGCGCTTGCCGCACTGGTGGCGACAATTGCAGTGACGCCGCGCCTGGGCACGGAATTTCTGCCGGAGCTGAACGAAGGCTCGATCTGGCTCAATGTCCAGCTGCAGCCCAGCATATCGGTGACTGAGGCACAGCTCGAGATGAGCCGCATGCAGCAGGTGCTCAAGAAGATACCGGAAGTAAATACCATCGTCTACAAGGCGGGACGGCCGGAGGACGGCACCGACCCCAAGCTGATCAGCATGGCTGAGATACTGGTCGATCTCAAGCCGGAATCGGATTGGAAGCGCGCCGTGACCAAGCGCGACATCATGCTCGAGATGCGGCGCGACCTTTCCATGATACCCGGCGTGCAGCCCGCTTTCTCCCAACCGATTCGCGACAATATTCTGGAGAGCATATCGCAGATCGACGGTCAGATTGTGGTCAAGGTTTTCGGCGAGGATCTTGAAGTGCTGCGCAGCACGGCGGCCAAGGTGCTGTCGGAGATCTCTGATGTGCCCGGCGTGGCGCAGGCGATGATAGACCGCCAGGGCGAACTGCCGCAGACGCTGATCGAAATCGATCGCGCGCAGGCAGCGCGTTACGGGCTCAATGTCGCCGACATCGAGGACACGATTGAAACCGTCCTCGGCGGCAAGGTGGCAACCAGCGTTTGGGAGGGGGAAAAGCGCTTTGCCATGGTCGTGCGCCTCAAGGAAGAGGAGCGTGCCCTGGATGATTTGCCGAACATACTGCTGAGCACGCCCAACGGCGTCTATCTGCCGCTGTCGCAACTGGCGCAGATACGCACTATAGGCGGGAGTATGAATATTAGCCGCGAGGACGGGCGGCGCGTCATGGCGATTGGCGTTTTCATCCGCGACCGGGATATGGGAAGCGTGGTTGCCGACATGAAGGCGCGGGTAGCCAAGGCGGTGCGTCTGCCCGAGGGCTATAACATGAGCTGGTCGGGCGAGTTCGAGAACCAGGAACGCGCCATGAAGCGGCTCGCCATCGTAGTGCCAGTGTCGGTGCTGCTGATCTTCATCCTTCTGTTCGACGCGTTCCATTCGTTCAGGAGCGCGCTGCTCATCATACTCAACATCCCGTTTGCCATGATCGGCGGCATATTCGCGCTGCTCCTGACCGGCATTCCGCTGTCGGTTTCGGCGGCCATTGGATTCATCGCGCTGTTCGGTCAGGCGGTGCTCAATGGCGTGGTGATGGTGACGTATTTCAACCAATTGAAAGCTGCGGGCTCGGCGCCCGCCGAAGCCGTGATCGCCGGCTCGCTGGTGAGGCTGCGGACCGTGCTCATGACTACCCTGCTGGCGATGATGGGGCTGATGCCGATGGCACTATCCCATGACATAGGCTCGGAGACGCAGCGGCCGCTGGCGGTCGTCGTGATCGGCGGACTCATATCGGCCACGCTGCTGACGCTGTTGGTCCTGCCCACCCTGTACGTGCTGTTCGAGCGCCGCTACCAACACGGGCCGCATCATGGGCGTACGCACCGGTGAGGCCCTGCAGCCCGAAAATGTTAAAAATTAGCTTAAGTACTTTCCTTAAGCCCCGAATTTTGTTATCTTATAACCCGTCACGGCAGGCGAACGGGGTAATGCTGATGCTAAGAATGCTGTACTCTCTGCTATGCGGGTTAAGCGTGGTCGCCCTGCTTGCGTCTCCTCTATCGCAGGCCGCACCGGCGAAGCACAAGCGGGTACAGGTCCAATATACCTCCGGAAGAATGGCGAAAAAGCCTGTTCCGGCGCGAAAATTCCGACCAGTCAAGCGTGAGAGCATCGACTTTTCGGGGACCCCCGATCTGAAATCGGCAGCCGCGCTGGTCGTCGATTTTACGGATGGACACACGATATACCGCAAGAATCCGCAAACCGTCACTCCCATCGCATCGATCACCAAGCTGATGACGGCGATGGTGACGCTCGATGCCGATCCGCAGCTCGATGAAGCGATCCGCATCGATACCACCGATCTCGATATGCTAAAGCACACCAGTTCCAGGCTGTCGGTTGGCACGACCCTGCCGCGGCGCGAGATGCTGCGGCTTGCCCTCATGTCCTCTGAAAACCGGGCGGCGTCAGCGCTTGCGCGCGCCTATCCGGGCGGACGTGAAGCGTTTATCTCCGCCATGAACCACAAGGCGGACTCGCTCGAAATGTCGAGCACCCAATTCTTCGATTCCACTGGGCTTACCAGCAAGAACGTGTCGACTGCGGAAGACCTGGTCAAGATGGTGAAAGCCGCCTACCAGTATCCGTTGATCCGGCAATTTACGACCACGTCTGCGCACGAGGTCGAGACGGCGACCGGACGCAGTTTGCAATTCCGAAATTCGAACGGCTTGGTGCGCAGCTCATCCTGGGAAATCGGCCTGTCCAAGACGGGTTATATCAGTGAGGCTGGCCGCTGTCTGGTGATGCAGGCGAAGATCGGAGCACACGAGGTGGTGATCGTGCTGCTCGATTCCCTGGGCCGATATACGCGGACAGCAGACGCCAACCGCATCAAGAAATGGCTGGAGAGCGGAGCTTGGCGTAAACCCTACGCCTGACGCTCCGCAACGCTAGCCTAGCCCGCGGACGCACGACGGCGCGGCGGCGGATTTCCTGCCGATTCGCGGCTTGCGACGCTACGCATGTCTCCCAAACTAGCCTACCAGATGCGCGACCTGCTGCCGCCGTCCGGCGCCATGCTGGACGAGGTGCTGCGCGGCCTCGCCATGAGGCGCAAGCAGATTTCCCCGAAGTATTTCTACGATGCGCGCGGGTGCGAGCTGTTCGATCTGATCTGCAAGCTGCCGGAGTATTATCCGACTCGTACCGAGCTGGGCATCATGGGAGTCCACGCGGGGGCGATGGCCGACGCCTTGGGTTCCGATTGCGCGGTGATCGAACTGGGGTGCGGCAACAGCGCAAAGACCCGTTATCTGCTCGAGGCGCTGTGTCCGTCAGTATTCGTCGCGATCGATATCGCGCGCGAGCAGTTGGAAGCTTCGTGCACCACGCTGGCGCGCGAATTTCCAGATACCAGGATCATCGCATTGCGCGCCGATTTTGCGCATCCTGTGGCGCTGCCGCTGCCCATGCTTGGGGCGGTGCGGCGCCGCATCCTTTGTTGGCCAGGATCGACCATCGGCAATTTCACCCCTGCGCAGGCGCGTTTGTTGTTGAGACGCTGGAGGCACGCGCTGGGCGCGCACGGCGGCCTATTGATCGGAGTTGATCTCAAGAAGGACCAGGCTAGGCTCAATGCGGCTTACAACGACGCTCAGGGGGTCACTGCTGCCTTCAATTTGAACGTGCTCACGCGCCTGAACAAGGAGCTCGCGGCCAATTTCGATGTGGCGGCGTTTCAGCACCGCGCCGTCTATAGCGCCGCGCGCAGCCGGGTCGAGATGCACTTGGTGTCCACGTGCGCGCAACAGGTCACGGTGGGCGGCTCCAGCTTCGCGTTTCGCGCTGGTGAGGCTATACATACCGAGAATTCGTACAAGTATACGATCGAGGATTTCGCGGCCTTGGGGCGAACCGCAGGTTACCTGCACCGCCAATGCTGGACCGATGACGAGCGGTTGTTTGCCGTGCATTACCTGACCGCAGGTGGCTCAACTACAGTGTAAGTGCCGTGCCAGCCGGCACAGGAATCGCCTGCAAGGGTAAATGTTTGTATAATTGCGCGCCGTCGCACCTGCGAGGCGCTACGGACTATCAACCAACGGAGAGTGATTTATCATGGGAAAAGGCGACAAGAGAACCCAACGTGGCAAGATCTTCAAGGGCTCTTACGGAAAGACGCGGCCGCATCACCCTAAAAAGGAGCCGGTGGTGGCCAAACGCGCTGGCAAGAAGAGCTAAAGAACTAAGGCTGCTGCAGTACGGCGGCGTCCGCTAAGCGCGGACGGGGCCGGTCCAAAGCCTGCGTAGCTAGCGCAGAATATCAAACAGATTGTTGTAATCGTCCGTCCAGAGCTTGAGCCCTGGGATTTCGGTGATGGGATGCGTTGCCTTCGCGATGGCGCTGCTTTCGAGGGCCGCGCGATCGCGTGCAACGAGCACCCAATCGGTCCGCGAGTAGTCTGTGTCTTCCGCATCGTCGGTGACCAACGCCGTATAGAGCTGATAGCTGTCCGCGATTTGCTTTACCACCGGGGCCAGGTTCAGGAAACGGTTGGTCACGTGAAAAGCGATCACGCCGGTGGAGCTCATATGGCGCAGGTAGACCGCCATCGCCTCACGCGTCATCAGATGCACGGGAATCGAGTCGCTCGAGAAGGCGTCGATCGCGAGCACGTCAAACTGATGCGGCGCTTCGCGCTCCAGGCTCAGGCGCGCGTCGCCGAGGCTGATTTCAATTTCGGCCTTGCTGTCCTTGAGATAGCTGAATTCTGAGCGCGCAAGTGCGATCACCTGTGGATTGATCTCATAGAAGTGATAGCTGTCGCCGGGTTTGCCCCATGCGGCGAGCGTGCCTGTCCCTAATCCGATGACGCCGACGCGCTGGTCCTGCGGATGCACGTATTTCAGCGCGAGTCCTGCTCCCGAATCCGGCCCGTAGTAGGTGGTGGGCTCGGTGCGGCGTTTGGGCGCCAGGTATTGCTCCCCGTGCAATATCACGCCATGGATCAGCCGGCGCACCGCATCTGGCGTATCGGCGGTACCGGTGTCTTTGGTGCGCAGCATGCCGTAGAAATTGCGCACCATCACCCGCGTATCCTCCTTGAGATCCTTGATCTGCTCGTTCCAGTAATAGCCGCTTACACCCGCCAATACGAGCGCCCAGATCCACACCAGCAACGGCAGCCTGCGCAGAGTGATGGCGGCGACGATCGCCGTCAACACAAAGCCCAGGCCGATCTCGTAGTAAGCGTTAAAGACGTGGGGCGCTATGACCCCCACGAACAGGCCACCCAGTGCGCCGCCCAGTGAAATCATCAGATAGTAAGACGTGAGCTGGCGCGGCGGCGGTCGTAGTTTCGCGAGTTCGCCATGAAAGAACATGCAGCAGGCGAAGAGTCCGCTTAGATACAGCGGTACCGCGAGGTGGATGTTGAGCGTGAGATCGCTGTCTTGGAGGCCCCACGCGCATAGGCCCACGGCGGCGGCGGTAAGCGGCAGGAACAGCGCGCGCCGGTACCAGCGGTCGCTGTCAAAACACAGGATAAACGATAGCAGATAAAGCGTAAGCGGGGCGAGCCACAGAAACGGAATCGACGCGATGTTCTGAGTGATGTGATTGGTAATCGCGAGCAACAGCCATGAGCCCAGCGCCGGCAGCACGAGCCACAACACCATGTCGAGACGGCCCGGCGGCAGCGCCGGCGTGCTCGCAACGTCCTCGGCGGAAGCTGCCAGGCCCAGCGCGGCCGTCCTGCGCAGGCTATAGAGCGCTGTCGCTGCGCACAGCAGCGCGAATACCGCATAAGCGATCGACCAGTAATTTGCTTGCGCCGCCGTGCTGATCCGGGGTTCCATGGCAAAAGGATAGGAAACCAACGCCAGCAACGAGCCGACATTCGACAAGGCATAGAGCCGGTAGACGGTGCCGCGCGGGAAGGCGCGTGCAAACCAGGCCTGCACCAGCGGCCCGGTCGTGGCGAGCAGAAAATATGGCAGCCCGATCGTCGCAACCAAAAGCCCGAGGATGCGTATGCCCGGATCTTCGCTGCCGGCCGGTTTCCAGTTCGCGGCAGCGACGATCGGCAGCGCGGCGAGACTCAACAGCAGCAGACAGACATGTACGATCACCTGAGTGCGCGGCGCAAGTCGGCGCGTAGTCAGGTCTGAGTAGGCGTAACCGGCAAGCAATGCGACCTGGAAAAATACGAGGCAGGTGGTCCATACCGCTGCCGAGCCGCCAAACCATGGCAATACCTGCTTCGCGATGATGGGTTGAACCAGAAACAGCAGAAAAGCGCTGGTGAATATGGTGCAAGCGTAGAGCAGCATCTCGCGCCCTTGGTGTTTGTTATTAGGAAGCGCGATTATACCGGCGAGGCGCCAGCGCAGTGCATCGACCTGCTGGTGCTGAAACAGTACAGAGCTTGCCGCCTGAGCGGCGTGAGGTGGGATGTGCCCTGCGCAATGCGCTGCCGCTGGCGTGACTGGCGACGTGGTCTGGAAACTTATTTGTCGATGGTTTATCAACGGTTTAGCGCGGGCGGATCGCAGGCGCTGTCGAATGCCGGGAAACGTGTATCAACCGAAACGCGCTTCAGCCGTTAATGAAGACATGAACATCGTCTATAACAGCGACAATTACTATGTGGTCGAGTACCCGCAGCATCGCGGCTACGAGGTCGTGGACAAGCAGGCCGGACGCGGTACCTTTTTTCAGGGTGACGTTGCCGATAAGTTTCGCGAATCCATGATCGGAGCGCTCGGGGAAGATCCGTCGCCGGAGCACTTGGATGAGTTTCTGTTCGATTTTGGCGGTCTCATCAACTTCTCCACGACCATTCAGTAACGCTGCGCCCGTGCAGACACGCAGGGCTGTTGCTCCCGGTTCAGCGCGCGGCATCCATTGGGTTGCCGATTGCACGCGATATCCGTTCGGCAGCCTGTTTTACCGCAGATGCCCACATCTGGTTGTAGCGCTCGAGTGGCGCCGAGACGCATAGAGCGGCAATCATGGCTCCGGACTCATCGTTGATTCCTGCGGCCACGGCAGCCGCGGCTGTTCCCAACTCTGCGCCATCGTAGGCATAGCCTAGTTCGCGCACTGCCGCGATTTCCCTCAGTAGTCCAGACGCATCCATGCTGGCTTCTTCGGCAGTACTGGGCAGGCCGATGTGTTTTGCGTACTCCGCGCAGTAATCTGCGCTCTCAGAGGCGAGGAACAGCTTGCCGGCCGCCGTAAGGTGCAGCGGCGCGGTGGCGCCGATGGACTGCAGATTGCAATCGATCTGGTTGCCAGAATGCGCGTGCTCAACGTAAACTAAACGCTCGTCGAGGCGTATCGACAGCCTCACAGTTTCGCCCAGTTGCTGATGGAGTTGCTGCATATACGGCAATGCCACATTGCGGATGCCGATGCGCGTATGCACGAGACCGCCGAGTTCGAAAAGCCGTATGCCCAGGCGATAACTTCCATGGGCTATGCGGTCGACATATCGGTTGCGGGTCATGGCGTTTAGGATGCGATGCGCGGTCGACGGATGCAGGCTGGTTTCTGCCGCAAGCTGCTTGAGGTTCATCGGCGCGTCATTGCGCGCCAGCGCATCGAGCAGGGACATCATCCGTTCGATCACCTGGACGGGCGATGCGACTGTTTTCTGCTTCATGAGAATGGACAACCCTGAGTGACAGCTTTGCGTGCGATCTTACAGGACGGCCTGCAGGCGGGCAACGCGGCGACCCCGTGCGCTACTTCACTGAACGGGCGCATCTCGCGCCACGGACGTGCGCTGAGATGTCATGGCGGGAAGGCCGCACTCCATGCGGCGCGACTGTCGCTGGCGCTGTGGAGCGTAATCCTGGCGCACAGCGCGCATGCCGCTGCCGCGCTGCCAGCTGCTTTCGGCGTCCCGATCGAATTCATCCTGTTTGGGGCCACTTTGCTGGGCGTGGCAATCTTTCACCATCACACATTACGAGTTGCGCTGACCGGGCTTGCGGGCATCACTGCCTATAAGTGGTTAGTCACGGGTTTTCACTCGGGGAGCGGCTGGGAGGGTTTCAGTGCTCACCTGCAGGGCGAGTGGGTCATACTCTGCAATCTGTTTCTGCTGCTGGTGGGATTCGCGCTGCTCGCGCGTCATTTCGAGAAGAGCCGTATTCCAGCCGCCCTGCCGCGAATCCTGCCGCACGACTGGAAGGGCGCGCTGTGGCTGCTGGTCATCGTTTTTGTGCTTTCCGGCTTCTTGGACAATATTGCGGCCGCCATGATAGGCGCGGCGATGGCGCACACGCTGTTTCGCGCAAAGGTGCGCGTGGGCTATCTGGCGGCCATCGTCGCCGCATCCAATGCCGGCGGGTCGGGCAGCGTCGTGGGCGATACCACCACGACCATGATGTGGATCGACGGCGTGAGCCCGCTCGATGTGTTGCATGCCTACGTGCCCGCGCTCGTCGCCCTGGCGATCTTCGGGGTACCGGCGGCCATCGCCCAGCAGCGCTACTCGCCCATGCTCAGGCATGAGCATGAGCACCTGCACATCGATTGGCCGCGCGTGGGCATCGTCGCGCTCATGCTGGGTTCGGCGATCATCACCAATGTCGTCGTCAATCTTGAATATTCTCAACTCGCTGACCGCTTCCCATTCATCGGCGTCGCGGTACTGCTGGCGCTCGCGATTAGCATTCCGTGGCGGCGCCCGGATTGGGAACTGGTGCCGGAGGCGGCCAAGGGAAGTGTGTTTCTGCTTTCTCTCGTGCTGTGCGCGACCCTGATGCCGGTAGAGCAGCTGCCGTCGGCGTCCTGGCACACGGCGCTTGGACTCGGATTCGTTTCTGCGGTGTTCGACAATATTCCCCTGACGGCGCTTGCGCTGAAGCAGGGCGGTTACGACTGGGGCTTTCTTGCTTACGCCGTGGGATTCGGTGGTTCCATGCTGTGGTTCGGTTCCTCCGCGGGTGTCGCGGTGTCGAACTTGTATCCCGAAGCAAAATCGGCCGCGCTGTGGCTCAAGGAAGGCTGGTATATCGTCGTCGCATACGTCGCTGCGTTTCTGGTGATGCTGCTCGTGCTCGGATGGCAGCCACATGCGCCGCACAAGGCAGCTGCCGGGCACTTTAGTGCGCCGTTGCTTGAGGCGCAGGACTCGCGGTCCGCATACCTTGCAGCCTCGCGCAAAGCGGAGCATGCATGAAACCCAAGGTGCTCGTCACACGCGAAGTGTTCTCCGAGACACTGGCCTACCTGAACAGTCATTTCGACATTGAGTCGAATCAGGAGGATTACATACTGGAGCCGGACGCGTTGATCGAGCGCGCGCGGGACAAAGACGGCATCATCTGCTGCCTGACCGATCTCATAGATAAACGATTACTTGCGCATTGCCCACGTTTGAAGATCGTCGCGAATATCGCCGTCGGCTATAACAATATCGATCTTGCCGCCTGCAGCGCCCGCTCGGTGATGGTCACTAATACTCCGGGTGTGCTTGACGAGAGCACAGCTGATCTTGCATGGGCACTCATGCTTTCGGCCGCGCGTCGCGTGACGGAAGCGCAGAGCTATGTGGACGCCGGTTTATGGAAAGGTTGGCACATGAGGCAGCTGCTCGGCGTCGACATCCACCACGCGACGCTGGGTATATTCGGCATGGGGCGCATCGGGCAGGCGATAGCGCGCCGCGCCCTGGGCTTCTCGATGCGCGTCATCTATCACAACCGTACGCGAGTTGATGCCGAGATCGAACGCCGTCTGAATGCGGCATATGCCAGCAAGGACGAGCTGCTGGCGCAGGCGGATTTCGTGGTGCTGCAGTTGCCGTACACCCCGCAGACGCATCATTTTATCGGGGCGATGGAACTGGATAAGATGAAAGCGAGTGCGATCCTCGTCAATTCGACGCGCGGTGGCGTGGTGGACGACGCCGCGCTGATCGCCGCCCTGAAAGCAGGCACCATTCGCGCCGCGGGACTCGACGTGTTCGAAAATGAACCGCAAATCAATACGGGGTTTCTGGAACTCAAAAACGTGGTCCTGCTGCCGCATATCGGCAGTTCGACCGAGGTCACGCGGCGCGCCATGGCGATGCTGGCGGCGCGTAATGCCGTCGCAGGGCTGAGCGGGGCTATTCCGCCCAACTTATTGAACCCTAATCTGTTTGGCTAGCCAAACTGCGGCAGTGTCTGCCGTTTGGCGACATGGGGTGCGTACCGTTTTCAATGGCGGAACATGCGTGCGCTTTGCCTTTGACTGGTAATGGGCTAGACTTTGACCGGATGCAGGATCGCGTGTAAACGACGGGAGAATGCTAATGAAAACGCTCAAGCAGCTGTTGCAGGCCAAGCATTACGGCATTTTATCAGTCACGTCCGACACCAAGGTGTTCGAAGCCCTCGAGCTGATGGCGAAGAATAACGTCGGCGCGCTGCTGGTGATCGATGCCGGAAAACTCGTCGGCATCATCAGCGAGCGCGACTATGCGCGGAAGGTGATTCTCAAGGGCAAGAGTTCGCTGGATACCCCCGTGCGCGACATCATGACGGATAAGCCTACATGCGTGGCGCCCTCGCGCAGCGTCGAGGAATGCATGGCGCTGATGACCGAAAAGCGCGTCCGCCACCTGCCAGTTATGGAGGGTGACAAGCTGATCGGAGTGGTGTCGATCGGCGACCTGGTAAAGGAAACAATCTCGGCGCAGGAGTTCACCATCAAGCAGTTGGAATCCTACATACACCTCTAACGTTCTGCGGCGCTACTTCGCCCCGCCGGAGATTATGCGGGCGCGGCAAAACGCAGGCGGCTATCTGCAACCGGCAGTAGGGTTTTAACTCTGTGCGGGATGCGCATTTTCTTGGGACTCGCAATGGGATTCGGTGCGATCGTCATCGGCGATGAAATCATGTCTGGCAAACGCCAAGACAAGCATATGGCGCGGGCGATCGCGTTGTTGGGAGAGCGCGGACTGGAACTCTCGTGGTGCCTGCATTTGGCCGATGAGCCGGGGCTCATCACGGCAACCTTAGAGCGCACGCTCGCAGGTTCAGACATGGTATTCAGTTTTGGCGGCATCGGCGCGACCCCCGACGACCATACGCGCAAGTGCGCGGCGGATGCCGCCGGTGTCGATCTGGCGCTGCATCCTGACGCTGAAGTGGAGATCCGGGCGCGCTTCGGTGCCGAGATCAACGCGCAGCGTTTGCGCATGGGGGAATTCCCGCGCGGCAGCCGCATCATTCCCAGTCCATACAATCGCATTCCCGGGTTCAGCCTGGGCGATCATCATTTCCTGCCTGGATTTCCGCAAATGGCTTGGCCGATGATGGAGTGGGTGCTCGATTTTCACTACCGTGAGCTGCAGGCGGCCGGGCGCATTGCAGAGCGCGCGCTCATCGTGCGCGGCGCCGGCGAAAGCCAGCTGATCGGCGTGATGAACGCCTGCCTCGAACGCTTTCCCGGGCTCAAGGTGTTCAGCCTGCCGCACATGAGCGAGACGGATCGTTATGTGGAACTCGGCGTGCGCGGCGATGCGTCGCGCGTCCCTGCGGCAATCGCCGCTTTACGCGAGAGCGTTTCCGCACTGGGTTTCGACTGGACAGACCTTAACCCGGAGGGCTGAAAGGTTCCGCCGTCCCCAACGCAACCTGCTTCCCTGCAAAGATTCGAGGCCGGGTGCCGCCGTGCGATCGATCAAGCCGCTTTTTTGCGGCCCGCCTGCGTAGGCTCAGCGGCCGCAGCATCTATATTCGCCTTGGCCATGTCTGAAAATTGCTGCGCCGATTTCGAAAGATTGCCGTAGGCGGAATTGACAGCCGAGACGGCGGACTTTATGGCGGCTACAGCGAGCTCAGATCCGGCTGGCGCAGATTCTGCGTATTTGTCCAGTGTGGTTGCGACGGACTTGTTGTATTCTGAGATCTGTTCGTGGACCAGCAGGTTGATTTCCGATTGGGTAGTGGTAGCGACGTCATATAGCTTCTTCGCATATGCGGTTGCTTGTTCCAGGCTCGGCGGCGCGTAGGTATTTTTTAGCGTGGCGTAGTCCTTGGCGTCTTTGAGATCGGCCAGGCCTTTGGCACGCTCTACACTCTCAGCAAGCGCGTTCTTCGCGGTGCTGAGCTGAAGTTCCAGTATGCGCTCGGTGCCCTGCAGGGCGATGCTGGTGAAGCGCACGGCAGCTGCTAGGCCCGCTTTGTTCCATGCGATCAGGTGTTCCGGGACTTCGTGCATTTGGAGTTCCTTTCAAAAGTGGCGTATTCGACATGTGCACTGGGCGGCAAACCAAATTGGTGCATAGCAACAATTTCATTGTCCTCGGAGTGACGGGGCGATGTCAAGAGAATTATTGCAATGCAATAAAATAACGTGGTAGATCACGTATGAAGGCGGCGGCGGGATCGGCTGGGATTTGTAAAAAGTAATATTTTCAATATGTTAAAAAATTGTGAGCAACCACATACAGATTTACTTAGTGGGTTCCCCGGCATCCTCTAGATAGAGAAAATGAGCTCGATGGATGTTGACGTGGGCACAAGGTATCGTTGATGCCTGCGCACATTTTCCAGGGGCGCCGGTCGTCTTCGTTGCGCAATCATCGCTTACACGCAGCTCGCGAAAGCCAGTCGCGTGGGGCGTGCCGATTTATCAATGGCAAGGAGCAGATCGATGGCCGAGACCCTTTTCACCAAGATACTCAACAAACAGATTCCCGCAAGCTTCGTATACGAAGACGAGCTGTGTTTTGCGATCAACGATGTCAATCCGCAGGCGCCGGTACACGTGCTGGTGATCCCCAAAAGGCCGCTGGATCGCTTGTCCAACGCGCAGATTGAAGATCAGGCGCTGCTCGGCCATCTGTTGCTTGCGGTGGGCAAGATCACGCGACTACTCAAGATCGAGGACGCGTTTCGCCTGGTCGTCAATAACGGTGCCGAAGCCGGGCAGTCAGTCTTTCACCTGCACCTGCACGTACTCGCTGGCCGCGCATTCCATTGGCCTCCGGGCTAAGCGCGGGTAATCGGCACCCTGCAACTACACGTGCGAGAGACGGGGCCGATATTCGGAACAGAAGCTGCCATCTGCAGGCGTGCGACGCATGCGCAAGGCCAGCTAGGAGCTGCGGGTTTTAGGAGGATGAAACGACACGCGGCCCTGGATGGGCCGCGCGTGAGGAAATCAAACAATCCATGCGCCGGCATTTGGGCGGCGCATGGACATGCCCGCTACCGTTGCATGCGAGCGGAGCGGTGGCGAATGTGTCGCCGTTATTTCTTGTCGTAAAGTTTGCCTTCGGTCCTGGCTTGGAGCGCCGTCAGGTCCATGCCTTCGATCGAGGCTTTCGGGAAAATGTAACCGAAGCTCACAAAGAAGAGTAAGAGCCGGCAGATACGGCCGATCGTCATGGGCGCGCCCTTGCCTGGATTGGCTGGGTCTGCTACCGGATATTTAGGTTGTGCCATGCTGTTTCCCCCGTTCATTGGTCTAAAAGTTTAGCAAACGGATGGGGTATGCATCCCCTTTTCCGCTTGCACTGAATCTGCGCCATTTAACCTGAACCTGCGCTCCTGCAAGGCGCGGGGGGCAGTGTAACCTGCTTGAATGCGGCTGGCAAGGACAGGGGGCTAGCGGCTCGGGGCGCGGTATGAACGCGCTCCTGTGGCTGCGCCGGGGCCGGCTTCCGGCCTGCTTTGCCGTGGTGCCTTAGCGCGTGCCGGGTGATCCGCTCGCGTCGCCGGGGCGGCTCAAGACGGCTCCGGCGCCCAGCATGAGCGCATTGATCCAGAACATTGGAAATAGCCCGAGCGCCGACCCGATCGCGCCGAATACCACCGGGCTGACCATCTTGGTGAGATGGTTTACCATCACCTTGAGTCCCAGTGCTTCACCGGACCGGCCGTCGCGGGAACTGCTGAACATTAGCATGGTGACGATCGGTCCGCCGCAGCCCATGCCGAGCCCAAAAACGAATGAGATCATTGCTAGTATCACCGCGTTTTGAAACAACGGAACCAGCAGCAGGGACGCTGCGCCCACATAAAATGCGTAAGCCAGCAGCTTTTCCTCTTTGAACCGCGCGACGAGGCGCGGCAGGGCCATGCGCACGACGAACGCCGCCGTGGAGTTCATGGCGAGTATCAGCCCGATGGTGGAGGCCGCCATGCCTAAGGAGTGGGCGTACACTGGCATGTAGAACTGGTAGAGGTCCTGGCCGGTATTGAGCAGACTGCTCGTGGCAAGCACTTTCTTTACGCCGGGTACTGCAAGCATCGCGCCCAAGCCGCCGGAGCGATGCGCGGCTCGGGAGGCGCCTGCGCGAAGAGGATCTTTGCGGAGGGCGAGTATCGCCACTGGCATTAAGGTCATGAGCGCGACGTAAAGGCAGGCCATGCCATATCCGGAATGCTCGATGGAAAATCCGGCGATCAAAGGACCCAGGAAGTCAGAGGTAGACTTGCATAGGCTGTAATTGCTGAAATTCTGCGCGCGTAGCTGCGGCTCGCTGAGCAGCCCTACGAGGTTTTGCAGAGTGACATTGAAAATTGCAGTTGTCAGCCCCATCGCTGCGGCCGCCGTAAAGATCGCGGGGAAGCCCGACACCGCGTACGCGCACAACATGCCGAGGCAACCGACTGCTGAACCCACGAGGAGCGGCACGCGCGCGCCGAAGCGGTCCGCAAGGCGACCCACGGGCATCGCGAACAGCATCGTGCAAACCGAGAAAGTCGCGGCGAGCACACCGACGGTGAAGGCGTGCGCGCCGAGTTCGAGCGCGTACAGCGGAAGCAGCATCCGGGCGGCTGCCATGCTGCTTCCGTTGATTAGCGCCAAGGCCAGGATAATATGTATACGTGTGAACTTCATGCGGTCTGTAGGGTAACATAGGCTTTGCGAGGCGCCAGTTCCTGTCAGTCAGTCGCGCACGATCGCCGTGCGAATGGGAGCTCGCTCCTTTGAGTATGGGGCGTCGACTGCCGGTTGAGCGCATTTGAAAAAGGTAATTCGCTGCGCCGTCGATCATGTGTGCGCGATTTGCACCGGCCAACATCGGGGCGGGAACTTAACGCGCAGCACGGATATCTGTTACACACATCGACTCTGAGGATATCGGGATGAAATCACGTCTGGTTTACGTTGTGCCGCTGCTAGCCCTGCTCGCAGGCTGCGCGCTTACGCCGCGTGAATATCCGGAGCTGGCCCCGCCGCGCAGCGCGGATTTCAATCCTCTGCGCAGCGATCGCACGGTGGTCGGGCTGGTTCTGGGCGCCGGCGGGTCGCGCGGCTTTGCGCACGTGGGCGTGATCAAGGTGCTGGAAGCGGCAGGCATACGGCCGGCAGTAGTGGTGGGTAGCAGCTCAGGTTCGGTCGTGGCTGCGCTCTACGCCGGCGGTTACAGCGGTGCGGCGCTGGAGACCATGGCGCTCGAGGCGCAGGACTCTGACCTGATCGATTTCACCCTGTTCGGCCCCGGGAGAGTGCAGGGCGAGGCCCTGCAGCACTACGTCAATCGGGCGCTCGGCAACCGTTCCATTGAGGCACTGGATCGCGCATTCGCGGTGGTCGCGACCGAGCGCGCAAACCAACAAATGGTGATATTCAATCGGGGTAATACCGGCCTTGCGGTGCGCGCGTCCAGCAGCATCCCGAAGGTGTTTTGGCCGGTGCTGATCGAAGGTAGGGAATATGAAGATGGCGGTGTAAGCAGCCGCGTGCCGGTTCCGGTGGCGCGCCGGATGGGAGCGCAGCTCGTTATCGCGGTCGATGTTTCATGGCGCGGCTCGTCGGAGGTTGACGCCGCGGATATCGTCATACGGCCGGATACACCGCGTACACGGGTGCTCGATTTTTCGGCCAAGATCGAGAGCATGAGAGCCGGAGAAGCGGCGGCCCGCGCCGCGCTACCCGCGATCCGCGAGCGCATTGCGCAAGCAGAGCTGCAGCGGCAAACTCCCCGGCCAAGGGTAGTCAGGCTTGCAGAGGTCGATCGCTAGGCCGGCAGCGGCTGCAGGCGCTGCCGTGGCACGCGATTTTCGCGCCAATGCGGGATCGCCCATTCCCAGAGCGCGCGCGTATTCCCAAGGCCGAGTTCGCGCGGCGGTTGTTGGCCCAGGAACGAAAGTGCAGCGATCAACTGCGGCAGCGGCGCTTGTGCGTTCACCGGGGCGGCGCGCGTTTGCTTGCTCAACTTTTCGCCCGCCGCATCCACCGCGACCGGCACGTGCATATAGCGCGGCGTGGGCAATCCGAGCAGCTGCTGCAGGTAGATCTGGCGCGGCGTGGAGTCGAGCAGGTCGGCGCCCCGCACCACTTCGGTGATGCCCTGCTCCGCATCATCGACCACTACCGCAAGCTGGTAGGCATAGGTTTGATCGGCGCGGTAGACGACGAAATCGCCGATGTCCGTGTCCAGGTCCTGATGCAGGGTCCCCTGCACCGCATCGTTGAAGCAGTGCGTCGCTCCGCGCGTATCGATCCGCCAGGCGCGTGCCGCTTTGCCGGCAGCGATACCGCCGCGGCAGCGGCCCGCATACACTGTGCCCTCGATCCCGTGGATGCCGGAATCGGCGATCTCGCGCCGGCTGCAGGCGCATGGATATGCTTTTGCGCGCGCACGCAAACGATGCAGGGCGGCGTGATAGGCATCGCGCCGCGTGCTTTGATGCGTGGGCGTCTCGTCCCATTGCATGCCGCAGGCGAGCAGGGTGCGCAGGATATCCTCGGCTGCGCCCGGCACGACGCGCGGCCGGTCCAGGTCTTCGATGCGCACCAGCCATGCGCCGCCGAGCGTGCGCGCCTGTAGATAGCTTGCCACGGCAGCCACCAGCGAGCCGAAGTGCAGCGGCCCGCTGGGCGAGGGCGCAAAGCGGCCACGATAGGTCAGCTGTGCGATCACGGTGATATGAGTTTCAGCATGGGCGTCTTTGATAGTATAGCGGTCAGTTCGTTGCAGGAGATGGAGCAGGTGAGTCAGGTGAAAGCAGTGGTCGCACACCGGGACGGCGCACGGCGCGCGCGGCCAGGGAAGGCCGGTTGCCCGCGTGCCGGTAACCCGTTGCGTGACGCCGCATTGCACTGAGATCATGGCCAGTATGCTACGCACCGAACTGCCGTATCAGGAGGACAGCGCTGCGATCTTCGAAGCGGTCGCGGATCTGCCATGGGCGGCGCTACTCGACAGCGGCGCGCATCATCTCGATCAATCGCGCTACGACATCATCGTGGCCGAGCCGTACGCGACCCTGGTTACCCGCGGCAAGCTGACCGAAGTGCGCGGCACGACGACTGAGCTTTCGCGTGCAGATCCGCTCGAGCTGTTGCGGCGCGAACTCGCAACTGAATCTGAACTGCAGTGCGATCTGCCGTTTACAGGCGGGGCCATCGGCTATTTTTCCTATGATCTCGCGCGCCGTTACATGTCGTTGCCCTCGCACGCGCTCGACAGCGAGGGCATGCCGGAGATGTGCATCGGCATCTACGATTGGGCGGTCGTCGTCGATCACCTGGAGCGGCGCAGTTGGATCGCGGGGCAGGGGCGCGATCCGCGCACCCGCCGCGACTGGGGGCAGTGGGTTGCGCGCTTTTCGCGGCCGGCGTCCGAGCGCGCGCGCATCCCGTTGCGGGTGACCGCACCGCTCGCCTCAAATCTTTCGCGCGCCGAATATGCAGCGCGATTCCACCGCGTGCTCGACTACATCCACGCCGGCGACTGCTATCAGGTGAACATGGCGCAGCGTTTTGCCGCGCCAGCCACAGGCGATCCGTGGCTCGCTTACCAGGCGCTGCGCATCATGCACCCGGCGCCGTATGCGGCGTACCTGAACACGCCGCACGGGACGGTGATGTCGGCCTCACCCGAGCGTTTTCTGCAGGTCGTCTCCGGATGCGTGGAAACCAAGCCCATCAAGGGCACTGTGGCGCGCGCTGGCCATCCGCGGCTGGATGCAGAACGCATTGCACAACTGCAGGCGAGCGCCAAGGATCGCGCGGAAAACGTCATGATCGTCGATCTGTTGCGCAACGATCTTTCCAAGAGCTGTGCGCTTGGATCCGTGAATGTATTGCGGCTCTTCGAAGTTGAAACCTATGCCACGGTGCATCACCTGGTCAGCACGGTGCGCGGCAAACTGCGGACAGGATGCGACGCCATCGATCTGCTGCGCGGTTGTTTCCCTGGAGGCTCAGTGACCGGGGCGCCCAAGCTGCGCGCCATGCAGATAATCGAGGAACTCGAGCCGCACCGCCGCGGCGTCTATTGCGGCGCGATCGGCTACATCGGGCGCGACGGCAACATGGATCTCAATATCGCAATACGCACCCTGGTCTATGCGGGCGGCGTGGTACGCGTATGTGCAGGCGGCGGCATCGTCGCCGACTCGCAGCTTGAAGGCGAATACCAGGAAACCTTCGACAAGGTCGCTGCGATGCTAAAGCTCCTGCAGCAGCGGCCGGCGGGAAATGCTGCTGGCTGATTAGAAGGTCGTCAGCGGGGTCGGCATGTCAACGCGGCGGTTTTGAACGCGTCCCGCCTCGTCCGAGTTGTCGGCGATCGACATTGCAGAGGTATCTGCTGCCTACCTTAGGGCGCCGAAAACCTTGCGCACCATGTCACTTGCAGCACCCAGCGGGTTTTGCCGGAAATTCTTTTCCTGCTCTGCGATCATCAGATACAAGCCGTCGAGCGCCTTGCCCGTGACGTAGCCTTCTACCGTCGATTGATCTTTGCCAATGAGCCCGAACTGGCCCGCCTGCCCGGCGAGCCCGTTGTATTTCGCCGCCAGGCCGACGCGATCGGTGGCCTTCTTCACGATCGGAAGAAAGCGTTGAGTAAGTTCCGCCTGGGTGGTGCGGCGGAAATAATCGGTGGCTGCCGTATCACCGCCGCTCAGGATCGATTTTGCATCCTGCACGCTCATCTTGCGCACGGATTCCACGAGCAGCGCCTTTGCCTCAGGCACTGCGGCTTCCGCTGCGCGGTTCATCGTCAGCACGAGCTCGTCGGCCTGCTTGCTCATCCCGGTGAGCCGCAACATGCCTTCTATGTTCTGCAGCGCTGGGGGCAGCGGAATCTTGACTTTTGCGTTGCCGAAAAAGCCGTTTTCGACGCCGAGCTGTGAGACTGCGGCAGCGGCCCCGTCGCTCAGGGCCTGCCGCAATCCGCTGGACGCGTCGGCATTGCTGATGCTTTCCAGCCCTGCGGCGAGGGTCGAGGCATTGAAGATCATCAGTGCGAGCCAAAGCAAAAGTTTTGACATGAAGCGCTCCATATACAGAGTGAGAGGGCGCGGATAGCCCGATTTCCAATCAGATCATAAATGAATATTACCCGCGAGCCTATCGTCAGCGCATCGAGTTGTATCAACGTGACGGAAAGCCGGCAGAGGTCTGCACCTTGATTGTTATGAGGTAATTCTGAGGGGCCCAGGCACGGCATGCATAGGGGCGCGTCCTGTAATCGGTATTCAGGCATACTTGCGAACTCACTTTGTGAAACTTCGGGATATGGAATGAATG
This sequence comes from uncultured beta proteobacterium, assembly GCA_903905655.1. Lineage (GTDB taxonomy): Bacteria > Pseudomonadota > Gammaproteobacteria > Burkholderiales > SG8-41 > PALSA-1004. Next base: position 29,044 of record CAIVHG010000071.1, read on the forward strand.
CGAAAGCATTGCGCTGGGTGCATATGAAAGCGGGTTGTGTAGAGTGGATGGCAGCGGGCCAGCGACGGCAATCAGCCTACCGGGGCATGCACGATGCATGAGATGACCGGCCTGCTCGAAGCCTATGGGCTGGCCTTTGTCTTTGTAAACGTATTCCTGGTGCAGGCCGGAGCGCCGGTGCCCGCAGTGCCGGCCCTGATGGTGGCGGGCGCCCTCAGCAAGGGCGGCGCGATCTCCATGCCCGCCATCATTGCAGTCGCTGTCATCGCTTCGCTGTTGGCGGACTCGCTCTGGTATGAATTAGGTCGCAGGTACGGCACGCGTGTGCTGCGGCTGCTTTGCCGCATGTCGATAGCGCCGGACACATGCGCGCGCCAGACCGAAGACCGGTTCCTGCGCTGGGGTGCACCATCGCTGGTATTCGCCAAGTTCATCCCGGGCTTCGCTCTCGTGGCGCCGCCGCTTGCGGGCGCGCTGAGGGTGGGGTTTGCATCGTTTCTCTTTTATAGCGCGATCAGCGCAGCGCTATGGGCATTGCTCGCCGTCGGCGCGGGCATGCTGTTCGCGCGGCAGGTCGACTGGGCGCTGGCAACTCTCGAGCAGATGGGCATGGATTCCCTGCTGGTGCTTGCCGTTGGGCTGACGCTATTCATCGCCTATAAATTGTGGGCGCGCAACCGGCTGATCAGGCACCTGCGCATGACGCGTATATCGGCCGCTGAACTTAATCGTATGACGGAGCAGGGGCTGGCGCCGGTCGTCGTCGACGTGCGGTCGAAGGGTGCGCGCGCCTTCGATCCGCGCCGCATCCCAGGCGCGCTGCTCGCCGACATCGAAAGCATGGACCAGGTGCTGGCGCAGCTGCCGCGGAATCGCGACATCATTTTGTACTGTACGTGACCCAACGAAGCCAGCGCGGCGCGTGTCGCCCGCCTGTTGATGGACCGCGGTGTGCAGAAGGTGCGCCCGCTCGAGGGTGGGCTGGATGCGTGGGTGGCCGCCGGCTATCAGACCGAGCCGTCCTGAGCGGACTGGCATGGGAACACGTGTAACGAGTGCGATACGTGTGACGCTGCACCAGCGTGCATCGTCGTGCGGGCTTGCACTGTGAACAGCGTGCGGCCAACCGTGGTACTGGTGCACGGCCTGTGGCTGCCCGCGGCGGCCATGGAACTGCAGCGCCATTACCTGGCTCAAATGGGATTCAATGCGCTCGCTTACCCTTACCCGTCGATGCGCCTGACATTGACGGACAATGCCGACCGCATGGCGCACTACGCGCGCGCGCTCACCGCACCGCGCATCCATTGGGTCGGCCACAGCATGGGCGGCCTGGTAATACTGCAGATGCTCGCGCGCGCGCCTGATCTGGCTCCCGGTCGCGTCGTATTGCTCGGCTCGCCCTATCGCGGCAGTTACGCTGCGCGCGAGTTCGCGGAAAACAGGCTCGGGGCCTATGCGCTCGGCCACAGCATGCAGGAATGGCTGAGCTGCGAAAAGCCGTCGGATTTTCCCGGCCGCGAAATCGGCGTCCTCGCTGGGTCCCGCAGCGTAGGGTTGGGACGCGTCGTTGCGCGGGAGTTGCCTGTGCCCAACGATGGTGTGGTAAGCGTCGCCGAAACCGAGCTCGCAGCCGCGTGCGACCGAATCGTGCTGCCGGTGAGTCATACCGGGATGCTGGTGTCGCGAAGTGTTGCGCAGCAGGCCGCCGCCTTTCTGCGTGACGGCAGATTCGACCACTGCACCGTGACAGAGGTGTGAGCATGATCCGTTGGCGGCTGCTCGCTGTGTTTGCGGTATGTGGTCTCGCGGGTTGTGCGAGTCTACGTTACTACTGGCAGTCGATAGACGGGCAGGTACAGCTCTTGGCGGAGCGTCAATCCATTGCGGTGGTGATTGCAAATCCCAATACTGATCCCGCGCTCAAGGCCAAGCTTGCGCGCGTCCTGGAGATTCGGGATTTCGCGAGTAGTGAGCTGAAGCTTCCGGACAATCCGAGTTACCGCGGTTACGCAGACCTGAGGCGCACGTACGTGGTCTGGAACGTATACGCGACGCCGGAATTTTCCATCGCGCCCGAGCAGTGGTGCTTTCCGATCGCCGGCTGCGTCAACTACCGCGGTTACTTCGCGCTGGCCGATGCCGGCGAATTTGCGGACGGCCTGCGCGAGCAGGCATTCGACGTGTTTATCTCCGGCGTGCCTGCCTACTCCACGCTCGGGTGGTTCGATGATCCGGTGCTCAACACGTTCATAAGCTATCAGGATTATGAAGTTTCGCGCCTCATTTTTCACGAGCTTGCGCATCAGATGGTCTACGTGGGCGGCGACAGCGAGTTCAACGAGTCGTTCGCGGCGACGGTGGAAACCGAAGGCGTGCGGCGCTGGATCGTGCGCCATGGCGACGCCAGGATGCAGGCCGCCTTTGAAAGCGCGCAGCAAAGGCGCACGGATTTTCGCGCACTGATCGTGAAGTACCGCGCGGCCCTGGCCGACATCTACCGCCTGCCGATCACGAGCGCGCAGATGCGCAGCCGCAAATCGCAGGCCTACTCGGACCTCGAGCGCGACTACCAGCAACTTAAAACGAGCTGGGGCGGCTACGCGGGTTATGACCGTTTCATGGAACATCTTAATAACGCGACGCTTGCTTCGTTTGCGCTCTACAGCGCTCTGGTGCCGGAATTCCAGCGCATTCTCGAGCGCAATCGCGGGGATCTGGCGGCGTTCTATGCCGACGTCAAGGCGCTAGCCGCGCTCGGAAAAGAGCAGCGCAAAACGCAGTTCGCGGCGCTGGAGCCTTAGCGCCGAGTGCTTTGCTATAATTTTGTGAACATGAGGAGTGCAGCCATGAGACTCACGAGTTCCAGCTTTCAGAACAATGGACCGATCGCCGCAGAATTCGCATTTTGCGCAGCGGACCCGAAGACCCACGTGACTCTGTCGCTCAATCGCAGCCCCGCGTTCGCGTGGACGGATGCACCGGCGGGCACGAGGTCGTACGCGTTCATCTGCCACGATTGCGATGTGCCGAGCAAGCCCGATGATGTGAACCAGGACGGCCGCGTCATACCGGCGACGCTGCCGCGGGTGGATTTCTATCATTGGGTGCTCGTCGATTTGCCGGCATCCGCGAATACTATTGCTGCCGGTGAATTCTCGGATGGCGTCAACGCGCGCGGCAAGGCTGGCCCCAACGGCCCGCGCGGCACGCGCCAGGGGATCAACGATTACACGCTGTGGTTCGCGGCGGACGCGACCATGAGCGGCAACTACTTTGGCTATGACGGCCCGTGTCCACCATGGAACGACAGCATTCTGCATCATTATGTATTTACGCTCTACGCCCTCGATGTCGCAAGCTGTCCGGTTCACGGCACGTTCAAGGGGTCCGATGTGCTGGCCGCCATCAAGGGGCATGTGCTCGCGCAGGCATCCGTCACCGGCGTCTATAGCCTGAATCCGCAGATCAAGCTGTAATCAACGTAACTTATTGAAGGGGCCTTCTGAGCGCAGCGCCTGCAGCGCGAGCGCTGGTGCATTTGCGTTATTATCTTGCACTACCTCCCTTTAAGACGGCTCGATGATTCGCTTGTTGCGAGCATCGTGCCAGCAACCAGTGTTCGGTCAGGAATTTCAATGAAGGAACTCATAGCTGCGTTGACGCTGACGCTGTTGGCGCAGGCAGCGGTCGCACTTACCCTGTATACGCCGGCGGTGCTGGCGCCGGCTGCGCAAGCCGACATCGGGATTGCCGCGAGCACCATCGGCCTGTTTACCGCGATCGTGTTCGCGATGGCGACCTGGTGCGCGCCGTTCGGCAGCACCTTTGTTGCCCGCCTGGGCCCGATGCGAGTGAGCCAGTGGTGCCTGGTGTCGTGCGGCTGCGGGCTTGCACTGTGCGCGCTCGCGAGCCCGGCAGCGGTCGTCGTGGGTGCGGCACTGATCGGCGCCGGGATCGGACCGCTCACGCCGGCGAGCACCGAGATACTGGCGTCTCAGGCACCGCCCCGGGTGCGCAACCTGGTCATGTCGATACGGCAGAGTGGCGTGACCCTGGGCGGTGCATTGGCGGGAGCGGTGGCGCCGCTATTACTCATCGCTGTAGGATGGAAGGGGGCAGTGCTTGCCATCGGCGCATTCTGCCTGTGCTTCGCGGTCGCTTTGCAGGCAGTGCGCCACCGTTATGACGGGGCGCGCGAGATCTCGGTATCCACTCAACGGCCCTCGCCCGTGCGGCTGTTCCGGATGGTGTACTCGCACCTGGAGCTGCGGCAAAATGCGCTCGCATCATTTACCTATGCCGGCATGCAGTACTGCCTGTCCACCTTTCTGGTGGTCTTTCTCGTCGAGCGCGCTGCTTTGAGCCTGCCGCACGCCGGGTGGGCTCTGGCATGCGCCATGACCGCGGGCCTCGTGGGCCGCATCTTCTGGGGACTCGTCGCCGACTGGATCGGCAATACGCGCAAGGTACTCGGTGCGCTTGGGCTGGTGATGACGATCTCGGCATTCACCCTGAGTCAGGTCACTCCCGGCTGGCCGCTGGCCGCGATACTCGCGCTGAGCACCGTATTCGGGGCGACCGCAATCGGCTGGAACGGCATCTGCGTCGCGGAGATCGCGCGCGTTGCGCCGCCAGGGCAGGTGGCGATCGCGACCGGCGGATCGCTCATCTTTACCTACTCCGGCATCACCATCGCGCCGTCGCTCTTCTGGATCGTGATCACCGTGACCGGTAGCTATGCATGGGCCTTCGCACTGCTGGGGGTCGCGGCGTTGTCAGTCGCGCTGCCTTATTTTCGCAGTCCCGCTGCTGTTGCCTGAGCGTGCCCGCGTCAGGCGAGGACGGGCGGTAGCTGCTTGGTCAGCGCGGCGCGCTCCGCAGTGGCCTTGCCGTTCAATGCGAAACCCACGAGCTTGCCCTGCGCATCGTGATATAGCGATTTCACGCTTTCTTCATCCGCGGTGACAGTCCATGCGCCGGCGACGCCGGCGGGCGGAGGCGAGACGATGGTGGGGCACGCCGGCGTCTTCACCAGGACGGGCATCGCGGGATACGAGACCGCTGTGGGTTTACCGGCGAGCGTGGCCGCGAGCGCGCGGCTCGCATGCATGAGCGGCATCACGTAGGGCAGCACCAGCCCCTCGATCTCAGCGCAGTCGCCGAGCGCATGGATGTCCGGTGCGCTCGTGCAAAGATTGCGGTCGACGACGATGCCGCGGTTCACTTTGAGGTTCGCCGCCTGCGCGAGCACGGTGCGGGGCCTGAGCCCGACCGCGGACAATACGATGTCGGCGTCAAAGGTTTCGCCGTTGGCTAGCGTGACGCGGATGTGCCCGCCTTCGAGGTCGAGCGCTGCCACGCTGGTATTCAGATGCCAGCTAACGCCGAGCGCGGCGAGCCTGCGCTGCAGCAGTGCGCCGCCTTCCGGCGGCAGCAGACGCGGCAGCGGTTGCGGCGACAGGTCGATGATGTCGACCTGGTGGCCCGCGACCATCAGATCATTCGCAAACTCGCAGCCGATCAGCCCGGCCCCAATGATGGCAACGCGATGCTCATCCTTGAGCGCTTCACTGAAGCGCGCGTAATCGTCCAGATCGTTGACTGTGATCACGCGCCCTGCGGCGCTGCCGGCCAATGGCAAACGCATCTGGTCTGCGCCGAGTGCCAGCACCAGCTTGGAGTACTTGAGAGTTTCCGCGCCGATGGCGATCGTATGCGCAGCCGGGTCGATCGCGGTGACCAGGGTGTGCGCACGGATCTCTGCCTTGAGCTGCTGCTGCATGTCTGCCGCTTTGCCCATGGGCAGCGTGTCCGGACTCTTTTTCAGGGCAAGTGCGTTCGACAGCATGGGCTTGGAGTAGTAATGACCGCTGTCAGCGGCAACGATCATTAGCGGCATCTCCGCGTCCAGCTTGCGCAACTCGCGCGCGACGTTATAGCCGGCAAGGCCGCTGCCGATGATGACGATCGGGTCCATGAGGAGATTCATCCATTTCCGGGTTAATGAAGCAGCAGCGTCGCGGGCGGCGCTGGGCTAGGGCGTTATTCTACGCGCACTGCCAGTCCAATCGGATTTTGCCTGGTGATTGACTACCCGCTGCATGCGATCGCTGTTAGCAGAGGCCGTTCGCTATGTGGTTTCAGTATTCACGACCGTCGCGTTTGGCAGCAGCCGCACCCCGGGGAGCTTGCACGCGAGCACCGCCGCGCGCAGCGACTGCACCGCCTGCGGACGCGGAAAGCTCGCGCGCCATGCCAGCACCACGCGCCGGCTCGGTTGCGGGGGCGCGAACGGTTTGACGGCAATCAGCGCATTGGTCGGAGCCTGCGCATCCGCAGCAGTCGACGGCAGCACGGTGATACCGACGCCGGAGGCCACCATCTGGCGGATGGTTTCGAGCGAGCTGCCCTCGAGCGCCTGCTGCAGGCCACTCGCCGTCCTGCGGTGCGCGCGTGGACAGGTTTGAAGCACCTGGTCGCGAAAACAATTTCCTGCCCCGAGGAGCAGCAGTGTCTCATTGCACAGGTCCGCGCCCGCGATCTTCGCTTTTCTGCTCCATGCGTGTGCAAAGGGCACGACGACGCGAAACGGTTCGTCATAAAGCGGCTGGGTCTCGATGCCGGCTTCGGCGAACGGCAGGGACAGGATAACTACGTCGACCTCCCCGCGCTTCAGGCTGAGCGCAAGCTGGTCGGTATAGTTCTCCTGCAGCAGCAGCGGCATGTGCGGCGCGCGCTTGTGCAGCGCTGCGATCAGTTGCGGGAACAGGTACGGTCCGATGGTGTAAATGGCGCCGACCCTGAGCGGTGACGCCAGCTGGTCCTTGCCGTGGGCAGCGATGTCCTTGATCGCCGCTGCTTGTTCCAGGACGCGCTGGGCCTGTTCGACGATCCGCGCACCGACCGCAGTGACCGTCACCTCGGTGGCCGCGCGTTCGAACAGTGCGACCCCGAGTTCATCCTCGAGCTTCCGGATGGCGACCGACAGCGTGGGCTGGCTCACGTGGCATTTTTCGGCGGCGCGCCCAAAGTTGTGCGCCTGCGCGAGCGCGACGATATAGCGAAGTTCGGTGAGCGTCATGCGCGGGTATCCCGGGTCGGCGCGATATTCATGATGGTAGTGTAGCGTGACCGTGGACCGTCCGCGACAGCTTATGGTGAGTGGCATGCACCCTGCATGGCCTTATAATCATCGCTTCTACTCAGGCGCCAGCATCCAGCCATGGACGGACAACGCATCGCAATCCTCGAGAGCAGGCTCGGCAAGCAGCTCGCGGAACTCGTCGCCAAGCGCGGCGGCACGCCGGTGTGGGCGCCGGCGCTCGCGGAAGTGCCGGATCTGGCTGAGGGACAAATCGCGCAGCTGTTGAGCGACTGGCAGAGCCGGCCGGTCAAAGCGGCGATCTTTCAGACCGCGGTGGGCACCAATGCCCTGTTCAATGCGACAGATGCGCTGGGCCTCACCGCACAGCTGCTGCAGTTGCTGGCTGCGACGCTCGTGGTGGTGCGCGGACCCAAGCCGACTGCAGCGCTGCGCTCGCGCGGCGTGCGCATCGATCTCGCCGCCCAGGATCCATTTACCAGCGCCGAAGTCCTGCGTGAGCTGGAGCCGGTCGCGCTCGACGGCGAACGCGTCATCGTGCAGCGCTACGGTGCGACCAACACGGCGCTCGAGCTGCAGTTGCGGTCGCGGGGCGCCACGGTGATCGAAATCCCGACGTATCGCTGGTCCCTGCCGCAGGACACGCAGCCGCTCGCGGACCTCATCGCGGCACTGGAGCGCCGCGCAATCGACGCCGTGCTCGTTACCAGCGCTTCTCAGGTTCTCAATCTCTTTGATTACGCAAAAACGCTGGGCCGCGCTGGCGGCCTCGCGGCTCACCTCAACGCGGCGCTCGTCGTATCGATCGGCCCGGTGGCGAGCGCAGCGCTCGCAAGCTATGGCGTTAAAGTGGGAGTGGAGGCACGGCCGCCGAAGCTGGGGCCGCTGTTGTCGGTGCTCGAAGAGCACCTGTCGCAGGCGCGTTGACTGCAGTGGTGCTGCCGTTGCGGAAGAGCGCTAACAAAAGCGCTCAAATACACGGTTAGCGCTCGAATACTGCTTCCGGGCGCTGATCGAGTGCTGCTTCCAGCGTCATCCAGGGCAGCATGGCGCAGCGCGTGCGCGCGGGAAATTCCAGTGCGGTCCGGAACAGCGCGAGCTGGGACGCAGGCGCGTTGCCGGATACTGCGTCAGCTGCGGCTGCGACGCCGGACAGCACGTTCTTGAGCTGCTGGCGCGCCTCACCGACGTTGGCACCCGACACGCTCTCGGTCATGATCGAAGCAGAAGCCATGCAGATGCCGCAGCACGCGCACTGGTAGGCCGTTTCCACGACCCGATCGTCGGCAATCCTCAGATAGACGGTGATCTCGTCACCGCACAGCGGATTGGTGCCTTTGGCGCTGTGGGTAGGCTGCGCGAGTTCGTGGTAGCCGCGCGCATTCTTGATGTGATCCATGATGAGATCATCGTATGCCTTCGCAATCGCCATCAGCTGTCCCCGTTGCCTTAACGGTTAGTCGCGAGCGCCGCGGATTTAAGCCGCCCGCGAAGCGCGCTTGCGGTCTAGCTCCTGCAAATGACGCTTGCGGATGCGTATCGATTTCGGAGTGATCTCGACCAGTTCGTCGTCGGCGATGAATTCGATTGCTGATTCGAGCGTCAGCTGCATCGGCGGCACCAGCCGCACCGCTTCGTCCGTGCCGGAGGCGCGGATATTGGTGAGCTGCTTGCCCTTGATCGGATTCACCACCAGATCGTTGTCGCGGCTGTGGATGCCGATGATGATGCCTTCGTAGAGCGGGTCGCCCGGGCTCACGAACATTTTGCCGCGCTCCTGCAGCTTCCACAGCGCATAGGCGACTGCAGTGCCGTCTTCGCCGGAGATCAACACGCCATTGCGGCGTTCCGCGATATCGGGTTTCATCGGGCCGTAGTCGTCAAACACGTGGCTCATGAGGCCGGTGCCGCGCGTCATGGTCAGAAAATCGGACTGAAAGCCGATCAGTCCGCGCGCCGGGATGCGGTAATCCAGACGCACGCGGCCGCGGCTGTCAGATGCCATGTCCTGCAGATCGCCGCGGCGCGCGCCCAGCGCTTCCATGACGGCGCCCTGGTTTACTTCCTCGACGTCCACCGTGAGCATCTCGTAGGGCTCGCATTTCTCGCCGTTGATTTCCTTGATCACGACGCGCGGGCGCGAAACCGCGAGCTCGTAGCCTTCGCGGCGCATGCTCTCGAGTAATATGGTGAGGTGCAGCTCGCCGCGCCCCGACACTTCGAAGATATCGGCATCGGCGGTTTCGTTCATGCGCATGGCGACGTTGCTCATCAGTTCGCGTTCCAGGCGCTCGCGCAGCTGGCGGCTGGTGACGAACTTGCCTTCGCGGCCGGCGAGCGGCGAGGTGTTGACCTGAAAGTTCATGGTGAGCGTAGGCTCGTCGACCTTCAGTAGTTGCAGCGCCTCCGGATGCTCCGGATCGGTGATCGTTACGCCGATGCCGACTTCATCGATGCCGTTGATGAGCACGATGTCGCCGGCAATCGCCTCATCGACCACCACGCGCTCCAAGCCCCTGAACACCAGGATCTGGTTTACTTTGGCGTTGATCGGCGGAATTTTCCCGTCCGGACCGTGCAGCACGGTGACCAGTTGTCCGGAGCGAATGCGGCCGCGGATGACGCGGCCGATGCCTATGCGGCCGACGTAGCTCGAATAGTCGAGCGAGCAGATCTGCAGTTGCAGCGGCGCATCGGGATCATCGTCCCGCGCCGGCACGTGCGTGACGATGGCCTCGAAGAGATCCTTCAAATTGTCGGTCTTCCTGCTGAGGTCGTTGGTCGCCCAGCCTTCGAGCGCTGATGCGTAGACGATCGGGAAATCGAGTTGTTCTTCGGTGGCGCCCAGCTTGTCGAACAGATCGAAGGTGTGATTGACGACCCAGTCGGGGCGCGCCCCCGGGCGGTCCACCTTGTTGACGACGACGATCGGTTTCAGTCCCAGTGCCAGCGCCTTGCGCGTAACGAACCGCGTCTGCGGCATCGGGCCTTCCACCGCGTCGACCAGCAGCAATACGCCGTCGACCATGGACAGCACGCGCTCGACTTCACCGCCAAAGTCGGCGTGTCCCGGCGTGTCCACGATGTTGATATGAGTGCCCTGATAGTTCACCGCGCAGTTCTTGGCGGTGATGGTGATGCCGCGCTCGCGCTCCAGGTCGTTGGAATCCATGACGCGCTCGACGATGTGCTGGTGCGCGGCGAAGGTGCCCGACTGCCGCAGCAGCTTGTCCACCAGCGTAGTCTTGCCATGATCGACGTGCGCGATGATTGCGATATTGCGGATCGCGCGACGCTCCGTCCGCGGCGCGGCCGCGAGCGTGGCGCCAGAAGAAGCGGGCGCGTCGGCAGGCGCGTTGACAGTGAGCGGTTGATTCATGGCATACCCTTAATGACGAACTAAAGTAAAGCCCGCTAGTATAGCATAGCGATGCGCTATTTCATTGATTTCTACGCGAAAAGTATCCAGGGCGGCCATCCACAGATGTGCCTGAAAAGCCGCTCTGCGCGTGCGTCTGCCACTGCCGCGAATCACGTAGGTCCGTAGATTTATTCGCTATTTTGACAACTCATGCGTATACTGCGCGCACCTCGAAGTCGTATCTCGAGCTGCATCTGTCCCTGACCCCTTCGATTTCAGCTCCCTTCTACTAGGAAAAGCTGCTTCCGCCACGGTTAGCGACGATACCCGTGCGCTGCAGCGTTTGCCTGCCTATTGCGGTAGTACTCGCGCCTGCGCTTTTGTCGTACTACACCTTTAAGAAAGCATCATTGATGTCATTTAGCTCATTGAATTTGAATCCTGCTATTTTGCAGGCGCTCACCGCATCCGGGTATACCGAGCCCACCCCGGTGCAGGCGCAGGCGATTCCGGCGGCTCTCGCAGGCCAGGATCTTATGTGCTCTGCGCCTACCGGGACCGGCAAGACGGCCGCGTTCGTACTGCCCGCATTGCAGCGCCTGTTGCAGCCGGCGAAGCCGGGCCGCGGACCGCGCGTGCTGGTGCTCACGCCTACGCGCGAGCTCGCGATGCAGGTCACCAGTGCGGTCGAGAAATACAGCAAGTTCATGCCGCGCGTGCGCACCGGCACGGTATTGGGCGGCATGCCTTACCCGCGGCAGCGCAAGCTGCTCGACTCGCCGCTCGATATCCTGGTTGCCACGCCCGGCCGCCTGATCGATTTCATCGACCAGGGCAAAGTCGATTTCTCGCGCATGGAACTGCTGGTGCTCGACGAAGCCGATCGCATGCTCGACATGGGCTTCATCAAGCCGGTCGAGAGAATTTCAGGGGCCACGCCCGCCGGCCGCCAGACCATGCTGTTTTCCGCGACCCTCGACGGCAACATCGCCACGCTCGGCAAGCGCCTGTTGCGCGCGCCCAAGCTGATCGAATGCGAAGCCACGCAGGCCAACCACGACAATATCGAGCAGCGTTTGCATTACGTCGATGACGGCAGCCACAAGCACCGTTTGCTCGACCATTTGCTGCGCGATGCCGACCTTACGCAGGCGATCGTCTTCACCGCCACCAAGCGCGGCGCGGACCGTCTGTCCGAAACGCTGAACGGTAAAGGGCACGCAAGCGCTACTTTGCACGGCGACATGAATCAATCGCAGCGCAATCGCACGCTGGCCAATCTGCGCAGCGGCCACGTGCGGGTGCTGGTGGCAACCGATGTCGCAGCGCGCGGCATCGATGTCTCCGGAATCACGCATGTCATCAATTTCGATCTGCCGCGCGCCGCGGAAGACTATGTGCACCGCATCGGCCGCACCGGCCGTGCCGGGGCGAGCGGTATCGCAATCTCCTTTGCGGCGCCGGACGAAGGCCATCAACTGAAGCAGATCGAGCGCTACACTGGGCAGCAGATCGTGCGGCATATCGTCGAAGGCATGGAGCCGAAAGTGAAGCCGCGCAGCGGTGCTCCGAGCGGCGATCGCAAGCGATTCGGCGGCGACTCCCGCAAGCCGCGTCCGGCTGGCGGCAGCACGCGCTGGGGTGCCGGCAAACCGTTTGGGAGCAATGGCGGCGGCAGGGCGCACGATGGTGGTGCGCGCCGCAGCCGCGGCTAAAGCCTGCTGCGGTGCAACCGGATTTTGACTAAAGCAGAATCCGGCGGTGGCGTGATCGGGGGGTTGTCAGGGAAAGCGGGCGCCCGTTGGCGCTCGCTCGCCTGCGCGCAGTGCGCCGACCGCGACGCAATCAATGCATGGAACGCCCTATTGTGCTAGGGGCATTCGTGTATAATGCATTTCGCAGGATCGTCAAGCAGTGATAATTGCCAGTCCGTCAGATGCCGCGCAAGCGGTACCTTCTCAGATCATCGTTATTCTCCTTCTTGAAGTTCTCGCACCCGGGCATATGCCCATTTTTAATTTTTCAGGAATAAGACATGAGTAACGGTACTGTTAAGTGGTTCAACGACGCCAAGGGTTTTGGATTCATCACTCCCGATGACGGCGGCAAAGATCTGTTCGCGCATTTCTCGGCGATTCAGGGCAACGGCTTCAAAAGCCTGCGCGAAAACCAAAAAGTTTCTTACGACGTGACCGCCGGTCCCAAGGGCGATCAGGCCACCAACATCCGGCCGATTGACTAAGATCAGCTGGAATTAAGAAAAGCCCGGGCGACCGGGCTTTTTTTTCGCCCGCAGCGCGCGCGGCGCCGCAGGCGGGATTTGATACACTCTGCATAGAGATCTGTAGCGCGGTTTTAAGGGGATAAGTGATGGCTGCGGTAGCGACAGAGAGCGTGCGCGCGAGCATCGCGATGCTGGAAAAGCTCGTCGCGTTTCCGACAGTGAGCCGCGACTCCAACCTCGCGCTGATCGAGTTCGTGCGCGCTCATCTCGAAGGCCTGGGCGCCGAGACCCGCCTGACTTACGACGACGAGCGGCGCAAGGCCAACCTGTATGCCACGCTCGGCCCCAAAGGGATAGGTGGCGTCGCGCTGTCCGGTCATACCGATGTGGTGCCGGTTTCGAATCAGCTGTGGAGTACGGAGCCGTTCCGCGTCCATGAGCAGGACGGCAAGCTCTACGGCCGCGGGACCGCCGACATGAAGGGCTTCATCGCAGTTGCGCTGGTGCTCGCTCCCGAATTCGCGCGCGCGCCGCTCAAGATGCCGCTGCATATCGCGCTCTCGTACGACGAAGAGGTGGGCTGCAAAGGCGTCGGCCGCATGATCGCAGACCTGCTCAAGGCGAGCGTAAAGCCGCAGTCGTGCATCGTCGGCGAGCCGACCTTGATGCGGCCGGTGATCGCGCACAAAGGCAAGGCGGCGTTCCGCTGCACGGTGCGCGGGATGGCCTGCCATTCGGCATATGCGCCGCGCGGCGTCAATGCCATAGAGGCAGCCGCCGAAGCGATCGCGTATCTGAAGAGCATGGCGCGCCGGCACCGCGATCGCGGGCCGTACGATCAGAGCTTCGATATCGCGCACACCACGATCCACACCGGCCTCATCCAGGGCGGCATTGCGCTCAACGTGGTACCCGCCGAATGCGTGTTCGAGTTCGAGCTGCGCTATCTGCCGGGCGACGATCCCGCGGCGCTGCTCGCCGAATTTAAGCATCATGTCACAACGCTCATTGAGCCCGAGATGCACGCGGTCGATGCGAACGCAGGCTTCAGCATCGAAGCGCTCAGCGAGCTGCCGGCGCTCCACAACAGCGCAGAAGCGCCGGTCACGCTGCTGGCGCAGGAACTCTCGGGCAATCACGACAGCAGCAAGGTGTCGTTCGGCACCGACGGTTCGCAGTTTCACGCAGCCGGCATCCCGACGGTGATCTGCGGACCGGGTTCGATCGACCAGGCGCACAAGCCCAACGAGTTCATCACCATCGAGCAACTGCAGCAATGCGAACGCTTCATGCGGCGGCTGCTGGAGCGCATGCAGTTCCGTTCCTGATCGTGCTCGCGTAAAATTGCAGCGCTGCGCGTGCGCCGCGATCTTCCAAACTTTAAAGACGACCCAGATGCCTACAAAACGCCGGGTGATACCCATAGTCGAAAAACCTGCCGAGAAACCTGCCGAAAAGCAGACGCGCGTGTTTTACGACTGCGCCAAATGCCCGGGCTACTGCTGCACCTACGCCTTGATCGAGGTCGGCAAGCGTGACATCGCCCGGCTGGCGCGCCATTTCGGCGTGAGCCCCGAGGAGGTCGAGCGGCGTTTCACCAAGTACGACAGCGGCGCCAAGGTGCGCACGCTGCGCCACCGCAAAGACGAGCATTTCGGACAGGCCTGTCGTTTCCTGGATGCAGAGAAACGGCGCTGCACGGTCTACGAAGCGCGCCCGGGCGTGTGCCGCGCTTATCCGGAAGGCAAGCGCTGCGGCTATTATGATTTTCTCAAGTTCGAGCGCGAGCACCAGGGCGACGAGAAATACGTCGCCACCACCTGAAGACAGCTTTTAGTGCCTGAGGATCTTCGACAAGAACTGCACCGCGCGTTCTGAGCGCGGCTTGCCGAAGAAGTCTTCGGTCGGCGCGTCCTCGATGATCTCGCCGCCGTCCATGAAGATGACGCGGTTCGCGACCTTGCGTGCAAAGCCCATCTCGTGGGTGACCACCATCATGGTCATGCCCTCTTTGGCGAGCCTGACCATCACGTCCAGCACTTCGTTGATCATCTCCGGATCGAGCGCCGAGGTCGGTTCGTCGAACAGCATTGCGATCGGGTCCATTGCCAGCGCGCGTGCGATTGCAACGCGCTGCTGCTGGCCGCCGGACAACTGCGCCGGGTACTTGGCCGCCTGCTCCTTGAGGCCCACGCGCTCGAGCAGTTTCAGACCTTTGTCACGGGCCTCGGCCGGCGCGCGGCCGAGGACCTTGACCTGGGCCAGCGTCAGGTTTTCCATGACTGAGAGATGCGGAAAGAGCTCGAAGTTCTGGAACACCATACCCAGCCGCGAGCGCAGCTTTGGCAGGTCGGTGCCTATGGCTCCCACCGAAATGCCTTCCACCACGATGCCTCCCTGCTGATACGGCTCCAGGCCGTTTACGCACTTGATGAGCGTGGACTTGCCGGATCCTGACGGGCCGCACACGACGAGGACTTCGCCTTTTTCGATGCGCGTCGTGCAGTCGTGGAGCACGCGGAAGCTGCCATACCATTTGCTCACGTTGCTGATTTCTATCATAGGGGTTTTTTCCGATGGCGTTGTAGTGATGGAATCGGCTAGCGCACGACCGCGATCCGGGTATGCAATCTCTTGACCGAATAGGACAGCGCGTAGCAGATCACGAAATACAGCAGCGCGGCCGCGAGATAGGCTTCAACCGGCCGGTTGAAGTTCTTGCCCGCGGTCTCAAATCCTTTGAGCAGATCGTAGGCGCCGATCGCGTACACCAGGGACGTGTCCTGGACCAGCACGATGGTCTGGGTCAGCAGCACCGGCAGCATGTTGCGGAACGCCTGCGGCAGCACGATGAGCCGCATCGTCTGCCCATAGGTGAGGCCGAGGGCGGAGCCGGCCGCCGCCTGTCCGAGCGCAACCGATTGTATGCCGGCGCGCATGATTTCAGAGTAGAACGCACACTCGAAGGCGGTGAAGGTGATGACGGCCGACCACTCGGCGCCGAGCGGCCGTCCGATCACGAACGGAATCAGCAGGAAGAACCACAGGATCACCATGACCAGCGGAATGGAGCGCATGGTGTTCACATAGCCCGCCGCGGGATACACGAGCCAGCGGCGCCCCGACAAGCGCATCAACGCGAGCACCGTGCCGAACAGGATGCCGCCGCTCATCGCGATCAGCGTGAGATAAATGCTGAAGACGAAGCCCTTCAGCAGGTAGCCCGTGACCAGGTCCCAGGTGAAAAACGACAGGTCGAGGGCGCCCATCAGCGCGCACCTCCGGCATAGCCCGGCACACGCAGCCGCCGGTCGATCAGCGCCATGGCGCGGTTGACGGCCAGCGCGGTGATCACGTAGAGCCCGGTCACGGCGAGGTAGATTTCGATGCCGCGCGAAGTTTCCTCCTGCGCCAGCAGCGCGAACATGGTCAGTTCGGCGACGCTCACGGCGAATGCCACTGCCGAATTCTTGACGACGTTCATCGCTTCCGATGTGAGCGGCGGGATGATGATGCGAAACGCCAGCGGCAGCAGGATGTAGCGGTAGGTTTGCGGCAGCGTGAAACCGACGGCGAGGCCGGCTTGAGTCTGGCCGCGGCCGAGCGACTGTATGCCGGCGCGTACCTGCTCGGCGACGCGTGCCGAAGTGAAGAAACCGAGGGCGAAGATCACCAGCACGATACTGGGCAGGCTCTTCAACGGCGGGATCAGTGCTGGCACCACGTGGTACCAGAGAAAGAGCTGGACCAGCAGAGGGATGTTGCGGAACAACTCCACCCATCCGGCGGCCACGCGGGCGAGGCCGCGCTGTGGAACGGTGCGCAGCGTGCCGATTACCGAGCCGAAGACAATCGCCACCAGCCAGCCGCCGCCGGCCACGGTGAGCGTCCATCCCCATGCCGAGAATAGCCAGTCGAGATAGGTTTGTCCGCCCCCGGTATCGCGCAGGAAGACGTCCCATTCCCAGCGGAAGTTCATGGCTCTAACTCTCCGGCCGCGATCACAGCTACGTCTGCGGTAGTGGTTTGCTGCCTGGCAGCGGCTATGCGCTGCCGGGCACTCTCATCAATGTACGGTCAGCTGCCGCGTCAAAACGGGGAGGCTACTTGTTGTAGTCTTCCATCGGCTTGTCGTTGGGGTTGGCGACGAGCTGCTTGAGCGTCGTGCCCATCGCCAGGTTGACGCTGGTGTTCTTGGGCGGGATCGGCCCCATGAACCACTTGGCATAAAGTTTATCCAGCGCGCCCGAGCGCATCATCGCGCGTATCGTGTCGTCCACCGCTTTCTTCATGGCCGGATCGTCCTTGCGGATCATGACAGCGATCGGTTCCACTGACAGCACTTCGCCCACGATCCTGAAGTCGGCAGGGTTCTTGGCGGTGGCGATGAGGCCGGCAAGGATGTTGTCATCCATAACAAAGGCATCGGCGCGCCCGGTTTCGAGCAGCAGGAACGAGTCGGAGTGGTCTTTGCCGTAGATCTCGTTGAAGTTGATCTTGTCGGCGCGTTCATGTTTGCGCAGCGTCTGCACTGACGTGGTTCCGGTGGTGGTTGCGACGTTTTTGCCGTTGAGCTGCGAGATCGAAGTGATGCCGGAGTTCGCCTTGACCGCGGTGCGCACTTCCGTGACGTAAGTCGTCAGGCCGAAGGCCACGTCCTTTTGCCGCGCCGCGTTGTTGGTCGTCGATCCGCATTCGAGATCGACGGTCCCGTTCTGCACCAGCGGGATGCGGTTCTGGGAAGTGACCGGCGTGTACTCGACCTTGAGGTTGGGCGCGGCGATCTGCCTCTTGATGTTGTCGATGATCGCCTGGCACAACTCGACGTGATAACCGGTGAACTGGCCGGCGCCGGTGGTGAGCGAGAGCGGCGACGAAGATTCACGCACGCCCATGACGATCGTATTGGTATCCTTCGCTTTTTTCAGTGTGCCGGTGAGCGGCTGTGCAGTGACGCTCGGGACAATCAGCGCGCAAGCCGCGGCAGCCATCAGTAGTTGCGAAATCCGTTTCATAGTTCTCTCCATAAGTGTGAATACGAGCCGATGTCTAGTAATTTAATCTGGCAATTTAATAATACAGCGCCACACTCAGTCTGCGTGCACGCCTGCCTTCTTGAAGATCGGGTCCCATTTCTTGATCTCAGCCTGCAGTTGCGTGCGCAGCGATTCCGGATTGGCTTTGGAAAGCGGCACCGGCTCTGCACCCAGCTCTTCGAGCCGCGCCTTGAAGGTCGGATTTTGAACTGCACCCTGCAGCGCAGCGATCAGCTTGTCGAGCACCGGCTTGGGCGTGCCCTTGGGCGCGTAGAGGCCATGCCATACCACCACCTCGAAATCCTTCAGCCCCTGCTCGGCGAGCGTCGGGATGTCCTTGAGTGACGGAATGCGCTGTCTGGAGGTCACGCCGTAAACTTTGACGGTGCCGGCTTTGATCTGCTGCGTGGTGTTGGTCGTCTGATCGCACAGCAGATCGACCTGGCCCCCGATGAGGTTGGTCATCGCCGGCGCCGTGCCACTGTATGAGACCACTAATAGCTTGGTCTGGATCGCCGACATGAACAGCAGCCCGCAAAGTTGCGACGCTGCGCCGAGCCCCGCGTCCGCGGCAGTGAGTTTGTCCTGATTGGCCTTAAGGTATGGCAGCAGCTCTTTGAAATTGTTGGGCGGCAGCGCCTTCTTGCCGATCAGGGTCATCGGCACATCAGCGACCTGGCCGATGTATTCAAAGTCGTTCAGCGTGTCATAGGGCAGCGAGCTGTACATCGCGGGCGCGGTCGACATGCCGACGTGCATCAGGAGCAGCGTATAGCCGTCGTTGCGCGCCTTGGCCACCTTGTTGATGCCGATCGTTCCGCCAGCCCCGCCGGCGTTGTCGACGATGACTTGCTGCTTCAACGTGGTGGTGAGGATGGCGCCTAGATTGCGCGCCAGCGTGTCGGTGGGGCCGCCAGCGGCAAAGGGCACGATCATCGTGATGCTGCGCGCAGGGTAGTCCTGCGCCCAGGCCAACGTGCATATCGATAGCACCAGCACGAACAGCGCTTGCAGTGAGTTCTTCAGCATGAGTCTTCTCCCTAGAGGTCCAGAATCAAACGGCACAGGAACTGCGCCGCTGCATATCCAAACTTAGAATCCACTTCACATGTCTGATGCCGGAGCCGCTGGAACACCGGGTCGTGAAATCATTGTATTGCCGGTATGCCCTGCCCGTTTGAAAATTCTACTCCAATTCGATTGCCGTCTGCCAAGTAACGGCGCGCGGCATAGTGCGAATCAGCTAGCGCCGCAAAAACCCTTCGATGATCTCGGCCAGGCGCTGCGGCTGGTCGTGGTGCATCATGTGGCCGCACTCGTCCAGGGTGTGGAAACGAAAATCCGGAAATGCCGCCTTGCGCTCGGCGAATTGCTCGGGGCTGTCGGTGCGCGAGGGCAAGCGCTTGGCTTCGGCGCTCGCGACCCACAGCACCGGTGCGGTCACCCGCCGCCAGCACGCGATCAGTTCCTCGATGCGGTTCAGCACCGGATTCACGGTCTTGTGCCGGGGGTCGCTGTTGAGCACCACCTCGGCCGGCCCCGCCCGTCGCGCCCAATGCTGCGCGAGGAAGCGCGCCTGCTCATCGGTCATGCGCGGATTGCGCTTCATCAGCCGCGCAGCGACCGCGTCGAAGGAAGCGTAGGGCGTGAACCGCGGCGGCGCCTTGAGCTCGTCGAGCCAGCGCGCATAGCGTCCCGGCGCGGCGTCGGGGGCCACACGCGCGAGCCCGAAGCCTTCCAGAGAAACCAGGTGCGCGACGCGCTGCGGACGGATGCCGGCGTAGGTGCACGCGATGTTGCCGCCCATGCTGTGGCCCACCAGTTCTGCCGGCGCGTCCGGAGTATATATATCCAGCAACTGATCCAGGTCGGCGTAGTAGTCGGGGAACCAGTAGCCCTCACGCGCCCATTCGCTCAATCCGAAACCGCGCCAATCGGGTGCGATTACGAACCATTCGCGGCGCAGCGCGTCGACCAGAAACTGAAATGACGCCGAAACATCCATCCAGCCATGCAGCAGAAAGAGTTTGGGCGCATGCGCTTCGCCCCAGGTGCGCACGTGGTAGCGCAGCCCGCGTATGGTGTGGATGTGGGATTGGCTGGCTTTCATCTGTCTTTATTGTTTAAGGCGCCGGGTCTAGCGCCAAAGCAATCTCGAATGCGCGGGACTTGGCGCCGCGGCGGCGCAACAGCCTGTATTGTATATATATGTAAGGCGCGTGGGTCTAGCGCCCAGGGTTGCATGCACGGCGCGCGGGTCTGGCGCCTGGAGTTGCATGTATGGTGCGCGCAGGTCAGCGCACGGAATTGCGCTGCGCGTTGGCCTGGTCCAGCTTCTTCTGCGCGGCCGCGACCCTGTCTTCCTGCGACTTGATGCGCTCATAGTACTGATCGTTGAGGCGCGACTTGCCGCCGGCGGTGCCGATGCGCTCGCCCTCGCGCGGTTCGCTCGCCGCCTCGAGCGCGGCCCGCGCCGCGTCCAGCTCGCGCTGTGCGGCGCGCACGTCGTCAGCGGCGGCATCC
>CAIVHG010000072.1 GCA_903905655.1 uncultured beta proteobacterium
GCTTGCTCGTGAGCACGTCCGAAAACATGGTCATCCACGAAAGGTTAAGTAAGTGCCATTCGGGTCATGGCTGTCTTTGTGTAATATGAAATTAATGACACTCCGCTCAGGGCGCAGCGCCCGCGCTCACTTCTTCTTGCCCTGCGCGAACAGCTGATCGAGCTTCTGCTCGTAGGCGTGATAGTCGAGGAAGTCGTAGAGCTCGTTGCGCGTCTGCATGGTGTCGATCACGTTCTTCTGTGTGCCGTCCTTGCGCAGCGCCTGGTAGACCTTGAGCGCGGCCGCGTTCATCGCCCTGAAGGCAGTCAGCGGATACAAGGCCATCGCGACGTCCGCGCTCCTCAGCTCGTCCACCGTGAACAGCGGCGTGGCGCCGAATTCCGTGAGATTTGCGAGGACCGGCACTTTGACGGCGTCGGCGAACTTCTTGTACATGGAAAGCTCGGTCATCGCCTCGGGAAATATCATGTCCGCGCCGGCTTCGACGCAGGCGCAGGCACGGTCGATCGCGGCATCAAAGCCTTCGACGGCGAGCGCATCGGTGCGTGCCATCACCACGAACTGGGAATCGGTTCTGGCATCGACGGCGGCCCTGACGCGGTCCACCATCTCCTGCTGCGACACCAGCTCCTTGTTGGGCCGGTGGCCGCAGCGCTTGGCGCCCACCTGATCCTCTATATGCAGGGCAGCCGCCCCGAACTTGATCAGCGACTTCACGGTGCGCGCGATGTTGAAAGCGCTGGAGCCGAAGCCGGTATCGACGTCGACCAGCAGCGGCAGCTCGCACACGTCGGTGATGCGCCGCACGTCGGTGAGCACGTCGTCGAGATTGCTGATGCCGAGATCGGGCATGCCCAGGGAGCCCGCGGCGACCCCGCCGCCCGAAAGATAGATCGCGCGATAGCCGACGCGCTCGGCCATACGCGCATGATAAGCGTTGATGGTGCCGGCAATCTGCAGCGGCCGCTCGGCGGCGAGTGCCGCACGAAAGCGCGCGCCTGCAGAGGGACGCGATGCATTGCCTGGGGCGATGGACATATGGACTCCTGGAGGATGGCAGGTACTGCGCGGCAGCACGCAGGGTGGCTTCAACTTGTAATTTTAGCGCACGCGGGCAGGCCGTGGGCGTCCGCAGCCGCGCAGCCGCACGCCAGCCGCGTCAATCCGGTATCATGACGGCGCAGAAACACCATCAACTTGAACCTGACAATCGGAGGCCATGATGCACATACATTTTGCGCGCTTGTCGCTGTTCCTGCTGTCGCTGTGCCTGACCGCTTCACCCTTAGTCGCGCAGTCGCAGCCTGCACAGAAGCCCTTCGAACCCCAGGTAGGCCAGCAGGGCAAGGACGTGATCTGGGTGCCCACACCGCTGGAACTCGTGAACAAGATGCTCGACATGGCGAAGGTCACCGCCAATGACTATGTCATGGATCTGGGCTCGGGCGACGGCCGCACGGTGATCGCGGCCGCCAAGCGCGGCGCCCGTGCGACGGGTATCGAATACAATCCGGACATGGTCGCGCTGTCCAACGCGAATGCTGCCAAAGAAGGCGTCGCGGGCAAAGCCACCTTCGCAAAAGCCGACATCTTCGAGAGCGACTACTCGCAGGCCACCGTGATCACCATGTACCTGCTGCCCTCGCTGAACCTCAAGCTGCGCCCCATACTGCTCGATCTGAAGCCCGGCACGCGCATCGTTTCGCACGCTTTCACGATGGGCGAGTGGAATGCCGACGAGACCACCAATGTAGAAGCGCGCACCGCTTATCTGTGGATCGTGCCAGCGAAGGTCGCCGGCAGGTGGCAGCTGGGCGCGGGCGAACTCACGCTCACTCAGGACTTCCAGATGTTGAGCGGCACGCTCAAAACGGGCGCGAACAGCGTCGCCATCACCAACGGCAAACTGCAGGGTGATCGACTCACCTTTACCGCCGGCAATGCGGAATACAGCGGCCGCGTCAGCGGCACCGCTATGGAAGGCACCGTCAAAGGCAGCAGTTCGGGCAACTGGAAGGCAAGCCGCCTCTAGCCGGGCTGCGCAGTAACAGTAAGTAGACGCAGACGCCGCAATTATCACGGCGTCTGCGTGCCCTGCACCTAAGTTGGATAACTTTCCAATCACTCATCATCGGAGTAGCGCCATGTCCCCATTGCACCTCCTGCGGCAACCTATCCTGACGCTGTGCCTGATCCTGTTTGCCGGCGCCGCCTGCGCACAGACGGCGCCCGCCTTCACACCCTCGGTAGGCCAGGAAGGCAAGGATGTCGTGTGGGTGCCGACGCCGCAGGCGCTGGTCGACAAGATGATCGCGCTGGCCCGCGTGACGGCGAGCGATATCCTGATCGATCTGGGCTCCGGTGATGGCCGCACGGTCATCACCGCGGCCAAGCGCGGGGCGCGTGCCACTGGCATCGAATACAACCCCGACATGGTCGAACTCTCCAAGCGCAACGCCGAGCAGGCAGGCATGACCGGCAAGGCGAACTTCATGAAAGCCGATCTCTTCGAAACCGACCTTGCGCAGGCGACCGTGATCACCATGTTCCTGCTGCCGGACATCAATCTTAAGCTGCGCCCGAAATTGCTCGAACTCAAACCCGGCACGCGCATCGTCTCCAATACCTTCACCATGGGCGAATGGGTATCCGACGACAGCGTGACCGCGGACGGCACCGAAGGCTGCAGCTTCTACTGCAAGGCCTACCTGTGGATCGTGCCGGTCAAAGCCGAGGGCATCTGGAAAATGGCGCAGGGCGAACTCGATCTCAAGCAAAGCTTCCAGATGCTGGCAGGCACGCTGAAGAGCGGCGGCAAAGCCCTCACGCTCGCAAATGGCAGAATACGCGGCGACCAGATCGTATTCACCGCGGGCGGCATCGAGTACAGCGGCAAAGTAGACGGCAACCAGATGAGCGGCACGACCAAAGCCGGCGGCGCGAACACCTGGAGTGCCACGCGCAGCGCCGCACCCGCGAAATAACCAAGCTGCGGGGCGAGTCCCGCAGCTGCCCTATTCCCCTTCCTAAAACGACCGCCCGCGTCTCGCAGCGGAAGTTGAAGCCTGCGCGCCCGCCGGCCGTTAACAACTCACGGGCGCTGTCCACATCGACGATCGTGCCCCGGCAGCGCGGAGCAGAGGCCTTTGCACGGCTCTGATCGGCGCTTGCCCGGTCGCGCAATGCGTCCATCATCGAACCTGACGCGCTACCCTGTGGACTCGCGCCCGCCCCTGTCTCCTCCCTAGGCCACACGGCCTAGCTTTACCGGCCCCTGAGGGCCGGTTTTTTTTGACTCAGGTCAATGGGCTTGCGAATGGGCGGCTGACAATCAGCCATCGGCAGATGCGAAGGCAAGCAGATGATGAATCAACTCTCAAGTAAAATGCAACCAGGTAAATTGTCAGATAGAGGTGGTGCGGCGGTTGCAGGATTTTTTGTTGCTCTCCTGTGCATCTGCGCCACGATGGTTACGATGGCGAGCGTCGATATTTCAGCGGCGGTCTCCGGCCCGCAAAAGATACTCGTCGTTGCGGTCCGCTTTCCCGGCACCGCTCCCACCTTTACTCTGGAACAGATTTAGGAAAAGATCGGGCGTGTGGACAGTTACGTCCGCGCGGCTTCGTACAACAAGGCCTGGCTGGAGTCGAAGCTGACCGGCTGGTATGACATGCACGCCGGGGTCGATGCCTACAAGGTGAGTCCGTACAACTATCAGGTCGACCCTGCACGCGTGCGGCGGCTCGTCGCCGATGCACTGGGTGCCGCGCAGCGCGACGTGAAGCTTGCAGACTACGATGTGGTGTGGATAGTGGTCGGTGTGTTCACGCGCCCACCCATCGAGGGCTACGGCATGGCGTGTTACGCGGCCAATCCGGGCATGCTCTCGCATGCCTCGGGCCGCGGCGGTTTTCGTCCGCGACTTGAAACGGTGGCCCTCACTGGCGGCGGATCGTTCGCCGGACCCGCTACGGTGAGCGTCGAGAACGCGCACGTCGGACACGTAGTGCACGATCTGTTTCATGCGTTGGGTGGACTCAAAGACGGACGGCGCGTGCTGCCTGACCTTTACGACTTTGACCTGCAGAGCAATCCGCCTCCCGGCCTGATGCTCCCCGAGGTGTTCTCGATTCACACCGGTCCATGGGACATCATGAGTCAGCATTTCATCGAGCGCCTGGAGCCGCCGCCCGCGCCGTCCTCCTTTACCCGGCTGCGCCTGGGCTGGATCGCACCTGAGCAAGTCGTGAACGTAAAGGCTGGCGAAACGCGCGAAGTGACGCTCTCTCCCCTGGCATCGGGCACGGGAACGCTCACGGTGCGGGTGCCGCTCGCGGGTGATCGCTATTTGCTGGTCGAAAACCGACAGCGCGTCGGCGGCGACGCCATGCAACGCTCGGCCGGCATGCTGGTGATGGAAGTCGACCCGTCACGCGCCGAGGGCACGGCGATAGTGCGCACCGTCGATGCAAATCCGAGCGTAGCGCGGCTGTATGCGGCGCCGTTTCTCCCGGGCACGGGCGAGCGCCGCTACTACGAAGATGCAACGGCAGGCGTCGCAGTGATTCCGCTGGAACAAGCTGCGGACGGGGCCATGCGCGTGCTAGTCACCACGCCCGAGCGCGCAAGGCTAGAGGCCGCAAACCGGCCTAAGTCCTGACTTGTGTATTGAGCCACTCTGCCAGTTCAGCAGTTACCCGCTCGATCACGCTCGACCAATCGCCGATCTTCGGCTGCCGAAATAGCCTGGCGGTTGGATACCACGGACTGCCATCCCGATTCAGCAACCAGCGCCAGTCTGGGCTGAACGGCAATAGTATCCACACCGGTTTGCCCAGCGCGCCCGCGAGATGCGCCACGCTGGTGTCTACGCACACCACCAGATCCAACAACTCCACCAGCGCAGCGGTGTCGGCGAAGTTATTTAACGCGCTGCCGAAATGCCGAATGTCCGGACGTGCGGCCAGCACGCCGGCATCGCTCGCGCGCACCTCCTTTTGCAGGCTGACATACTCGCCGCGGCTGTCCAGCACCGGCAGCATTTTGCCAAGAGCGACATTGCGATTGTAGTCGTTGGGGTGTTTTGTCCCGCCGCTCCAGGCGAGTCCAATGCGCGGCCTGGTCCGGCTGCCCAGCCGGCCTTCCCATAACGCGCGGTGTGCGGCGTCGCTGTGCAGGTAAGGGATGCCGGCGGGTATGGAATCGATATCGGTCTTGAACGCGAGCGGCAGGCTCAGCAACGGGCAATGAACATCAAAACCCGGCAACGCGGCGTCATTGGGGATGACTTGCGCAGGGCCTTCCAGAGTCGTGAGCAATGGCGCCAGTGGAGCCTGCACCTGCAGCACGACCCTGGCGCCCAGCGCAGCCACTTGCTTTACATAACGGCTGAACTGCAGCGTGTCACCGAATCCCTGTTCGTGATGCAGCAGTATGGTCTTGCCTGCCAGCGGCTCCACGCCCAACCATAACGGTTGCGAGAAATTGCGTTTATCCATGGCCATCTGCTCGGTACGCCAACGCCATTCATAGTCCTCCCAGCCCTGCCCGAACTCACCCAATCGCAGGCGGCACAGGGAGAGGTTGAAATGCGCGGAGACATGCCCGGGCTCGATCTGCAGCGCGCGCCGGTAGCTCTGCAGCGCCACCGAAGATTGGCAAAGCGCACGCAGGCCATTTCCCAAATTGAAATATGCCTCGGCGCAATCGGGCTTTAGCTGCGCCGCGCGCTCGAAGCCTTTCAGCGCCGCCTCCGGGCGCCTCAGCTCGGCTAATGCAAGACCGAGATTGATGTGGGCATCGGCATATCCGGGATTGACATGCAGCGCGCGCTCGTAGCTTGCCAGCGCATCCTCGGGGCAGCCGAGATCACGCATTTCAGTGCCGCAATTGTTGTAGGCCGTAGCATCGTCAGGCCTGAGTTCAAGAGCATGCCCGAAGCTCTCCAGTGCCGCCTGCGGAAGATCCAGATCACGCTGCGCAGTCCCGCGATTGATGTAGGCGGCGGCATAATCCGGCCTGAGGTTCAGCGCGCGCCCGTAGCTCGCGAGCGCTTCCTCTGGACGTTCTAACGCATGCAACGCATTCCCGCGATTGAAATCGCCTTCGGCAAAATCCGGCCTGAGGCTCAGCGCGCGCTCATAGCTTGCCAGCGCCTCCTGCGGACGTTTGAGCTCGAGCAACACCAGGCCGCGATTGATGTATGCGTCGGCATAGTTGGCATCGATCTTCAGCGCAGCCTCGTAGCACGGCAGCGCATCTGCCGGATGCTGCAGGCTCAGCAGCGCATTGCCGAGATTGCTGTGAACATTCGCATTGTCCGGATTGACGGCAACCGCTCTGGACAGCAGCTTTACCGCTTCCTGCGATCGACCAGTCTGCAGCGCGATGACGCCCGACAAGTGCAGCGCTTCAAAATGATCGGGGTTCGTATCGAGGAGCGATTTGCACAGCCGTTCTGCCGCTGTCCAATCTCCGCGCTGGTAAGCGACGACTGCCTGCTGCATGTCCGGGGTGCTGGTCACACCCGCCATATTACTACTCGGTCCGCTGCCTGGTCTGCACAGGACCGTTGGGCAGTGCAATAAAGCTGCCCTTAGACGATAAGCGCTGGAGTTGTGTCGGACCGGGCTTTGGAATCTGAAAGGATATACGCGCCTTTTGGTTTTGCCGTGTAGACCCTGTTCCGTCCACCCTCCTTCGCCGCGAGCAGTGCCTGATCGGCTGCTCTGAAGAGCTCATCCGGCTCATGCATATTCTGCGTTCGCACTGCGATCCCGATGCTCAGGGTAACAGCAAATTTATTCTCGTCCACACCGTAGCGCCCATCACGTACCGCAGCCGCAATACGCTCACCAAGCTGGATCGCTTCATTCAACGCGGCACCCGGACAAATTACGCAGAATTCCTCGCCGCCGTAGCGAAAAACAATATCGCTGCCGCGGCAACACTTTTCGATCATGGCCGCAACTTGCTGCAGAACGATATCGCCCACGTCGTGGCCATGCGCATCGTTAACGCGCTTGAAGTGATCGATATCCAGCATCAGGCAGGAGATCGGGCGTGTGTTGCTGGACGCAATGGACCACTCCTGGGCAAACCGGTCCACGCCATAGCGACGGTTTGGCAGCTTGGTGAGCACGTCGGTGAGCGCGTCCTTCAACAGGCGCCGATTGGAACGCGCCCATTCACTGGATGAGGTCACTGCCAGCTCGCGTTCGGCGCGCACGGCGACTTGCAGCGCGACCACCCGCTGCGCATTGGAAAGCCGCACGATGATCGCGGTCTCGGTAAAATCATAGGGCAGGTAATCGGCGGCACCGGCCCGCATCAACTGTGAGAAGCGTGCTTCGGCGGCGGCAGGAATCAGCGCAATGATATAGAGCGCGTTGCGTGTTGCGTTCCGCAAGCGATGCACCTGCGCCACGGCATCGTCCTCGACGCCACCCGTATCGACGATCGCCAGATCAGGCAGATCGTCCTGCAATATACCCTGCGCTTCCGTCGGACCCGACCACCGGATCACCCGCAGGCCCAATCCGGTCAACGCCCGTATCAAACTCTCCAGCCGTTCATGATCATTCACGATCAATGCAACGCGCAGCAGCGCAAGGCCAGGATTCGGGCCCGCGCCCTCCGCGGATCCCGCCGGGGGAGCTGCAAGCAGCGAGCGCAAGTCGGAATACGTTCGCATGGGCAGCTCGAATTGCCGCGCCCAATCCTGCCAGTCGGCCACGATCTCATCGACGAGCGGCGGAACCTCGCTCTCCTCGATGCCCAGCTTGGCTGCCGCGTTGAACAGCGAAGGCACCTGCTTCCAGCGCTGTGCCTCGTCCAGATTCAGCAGATTCCCGATCTTCGCAGCAAAGTGCAGGGTGGCACACAAGGCATGAGCGCGCGTTCCGGGTGCGGCAGAGGTGGCTGCCGGTTGTTCATGATCGCGCACCGCAACGGTGAATACTTCGGGCAAGCCCCAGCTTTCAAGCATTTCGGCGGACAGATGCGCACTGTCGATGCCGAACTGAGCCCGTTCCTCCTTTGCCAGCGCCTCGCCGGAAAGTCCCTGACTGAGAACGGCGGCATATTCTTCAGGGAAAGCCGTGGCGAATGCGAGGCGCCCGATGCCTGCGAGCAGCCCGCAGGAAAAGCTCTCGTCTGGAGGGCTGTGCGCCAGCGACGCAAGCCTGCGCGCAGCGATTCCGCTGGCCAGCGAGCTTGTCCAGTACCCGGCGTAATCAAAGGCCGAGCACACCCCGGTG
Organism: uncultured beta proteobacterium; assembly: GCA_903905655.1. Taxonomy (GTDB): domain Bacteria; phylum Pseudomonadota; class Gammaproteobacteria; order Burkholderiales; family SG8-41; genus PALSA-1004. The sequence continues at coordinate 8,259 of CAIVHG010000072.1, forward strand.
CGATACTGGTCGATCAGTGAAAAGCCCAGGACGATTTGCCGCACCCTAAACAGGCCAAGAAATGTGATTGCCTGCGGCACAGAGACGACAGGGCGCAAATTGTAGTGTCCGGCATTGGCATAGCGCAGGATCCGTCCGGCCATGGCCGGGTCGCGCTGCACAAATAATGCAATGGCGCGAATGCTGGCATTCGGACGGGCCGTGAGTTCCAGCACTTTTTGGGCCGCTCCACTCGGCGAGGGCAGCATTCCCCCTGCCTTCAACTCCTCGAAGCGGTGGCTGGCGATTTCATTCATTGTGATCCCGATTGCTCCCGCCACCCGTAGCGCCTACGGGGAATCGCGAAGGGTTGTCATCCGCGCGTGCCTCCGTACCTAGTCAGGGGGGTGCGCCTGCACTTAATCGGCAATCTGTCGAATTACTTGAACCGCTCAGCGCGCCGGAAGCATTGTGTATTCCCCTCACTTCAGTGCGGAATTGATTGCAGCGAATCCACGTGTATTACCCCCTGCCGCGCGCGCTAAGCTAAAATGCAGCGCTTGTACAGAATTGGATAGGAGCGGAGCATGGCAGTGGAGAGTGCATACGACGACGCGAAGCAGCAGACCAAAGCCGGGAACCCGGCCCCCGCATTCAAGACCTGGCAGTGTTTGCTGTGCGCGTTCGTCTACGAAGAGAAGGACGGCATGCCCGAGGACGGCGTCGCTCCCGGCACGCGCTGGGAAGACGTGCCCGAGACCTGGACCTGCCCGGATTGCAGCGCAACCAAGTCCGACTTCGAGATGATCGAAATCTGAGGATACGACAGCGCAGCAGTCCAGTGTCACACCCGCGCGATGTTGCAGTAGTTAGCCGCCCGCTACGCATGCAATGCGCAGCGCCAGATTCACGCACACGAATGAGCGCATAATCATGTCCACTCCGCCGACTCCGACTGCCGCGCACGCGCCTTCCGCGTGGGGGCTGTGGAACTTGGGCTTCCGCCCGTTCTATCTCGCGGCGGGCACATTCGCCGCGCTGGCGATGGCGTTGTGGGTCGCGCAGTTCTTGGGCTGGCTGCCGGGCATCGCTTATCTCGCGAACCCGTACTGGCATGCGCACGAGATGATCTTCGGCTACGCATTCGCCGTGATCGTCGGATTTCTGTTTACCGCCGTGCGCAACTGGACCGATCGCCCCACGCCCACGGGCAGCACCCTCGCGGCGATCGTGGCGCTGTGGGTCGCCGGCCGCTTGTGCGTCGCCGCCGCCTGGCCGCTGCATGCGGCGATCGCGGACACCGCGTTCGCCATCGCCGTCGCATTCGCGATCGCGGTGCCGCTCGTCGCCAGCCGCAACAAGCGCAATTACTTCTTTGTGGCACTGCTGCTGATGCTCGGCGCCGCGAATCTGGCGTCCTACCTCGCGCTCACCGGCCTGATTGCGCTGCCGGTGCTCGACCTGCTGCGGGTCGCACTGGACGTGATCTCTTTCATCATGGCGTTGATGGGCGGGCGCGTGATCCCGATGTTCACCGCGAACGGGGTGCCCGGCGTGCATCCGGTGCGCAAGCTCGCGCTCGAGCGCGCGGCGCTTGCGAGCCTGATCGTTCTGGCGGCAGCCGATCTCGCCGCCGCGCCGGTGTGGATGGTGACAGCGGTTGCGGCCTTCGCCGCCGCGGCCCACGCGTGGCGCCTCATGCTGTGGCAGCCGCTCGCCACGCGCTCCAAACCGCTGGTCTGGATCCTGCACCTCTCTTATGCGTGGCTCGTCGTCTATCTGGCGCTGCGCGCGCTCGCGGGCGTCGGGCTCGCCATGCCGAGCATCGCAGTGCACGCGCTGACCGTGGGCGCGCTGGGCGGGCTGACGCTCGGCATGATGACGCGCACCTCGCGCGGCCACACTGGACGGCCGCTCGTCGCCGAGCGCTCGGAAACGCTGTGCTATGTGCTGGTCAATGCGGCGGCCGTCATGCGCGTATTCGTTCCGGCCGCGGCGCCCGCCTACTTTCGCGAGGCCGTCCTGCTGTCGGGCGTGCTGTGGATTGCCGCGTTCGTGGTCTTCGTCGGCAAATACTGGCCCGTGCTCACGCGAGCGCGCATCGACGGCCGACCCGGTTAGCGCCTGTAGCACGTTCCCCATTGCGCGAAGCGCGTGACAGGAACCGGGCGCAGGCATATGCTGACACCCTGTTCCCCGTTTGCATAACTCCCTGAGCCGGAGGATTGCGATGCGCCTCACGAGCTTTACCGATTACAGCCTGCGCGTGCTCCTGTATCTCGCCGTGCGCCCCAAGGAACGCGCCACCATAAGCGAAATCGCAACTGCGTTCCATATTTCTGAAAACCACCTGATGAAGGTCGTGCACTTTCTGGGCAAGGCCGCGGTGCTGGCGAGCGTGCGCGGCAAAGGCGGCGGCCTCATGCTTGGCCGCCCCCCAGAATCGATCAATATCGGAGACGTGGTGCGCCTGACGGAGTCGCAGACCATGCCCGCGGAGTGCTTTAACCACCAGCTCAACCACTGCGTGGTGACTCCGGTATGCCAGCTGCAAGGAGTGTTCGCCGAAGCCGTGCGCGCTTTCTATGGCGTGCTCGACCGCCACACGCTGGCGGATGTCGCAAGCAATCCTGAACAACTGGCAAACATCTTGTTCGCGCCCCCGGCACCCCAGCAAAAGGAACACGCCTCCACACGCCCCCTCTCGTGATGCGCACCAACACTCCCGCCTGCACATTGCTTTAGCACAGGCCCGCACGCGCAGGCCAACCCGCGCAAACCACTCTCGGGTAAAATCAACGCCTCGGTCATGCGCGCGCAGCACGCAGCCGGCTCCAGACACGGACCCGCATCACATGTTGAACAAGATTGTTGCATCGCTGGACGCCGCGGTTGCGGACGTCCCCGACGGCGCCTCCATATTGATCGGCGGCTTTGGCTCCGCAGGCATGGCTGAAGGCCTGCTGGCGGCGCTGCTGCGGCAGGGCGCGAAGAAGCTGACGCTGATCTCCAACAACGCGGGGCGCGGCGACGGCGCCTTCGCGCAGCTCGTCAAGCAGGATCGCGTCAGCAAGATGATCTGCTCGTTTCCCGAGGCTAAAGAGGCCTATCATTTCCGCGAGAAGTTTTTCGCCGGCAAGATCGAGCTCGAACTGAACCCACAGGGCACGCTCGCCGAGCGCATCCGCGCCGGGGGCTCGGGCATCGAGGGCTTCTACACGCCGACCGGCGTCGGCACCGAAATCGCAGCTGGCAAGCCGACCATGGAATTCGACGGCGTCATCTGCCTGCTCGAGCGTGCGCTGCGCGCGGACTACGCGTTCGTGCGCGGCAAGGCGGCGGACCGCTGGGGCAACGTCGTCTACGACAAGGCTCAGCGCAATTTCAACCCGATCATGGCGATGGCGGGCCGGATCACGATCGCCGAAGTCGACAGCATCGTGGAGTTGGGCGCGCTCAATCCCGAACACGTCGTCACCCCCGCCATCTTCGTGCAGCGCGTGGTAAAAACGGAGGCGCCCCGTGGCTAAGACACCCCTCACCCGCGAGCAGATCGCCAAGCGCATCGCCCAGGATCTGCCTGACGGCGCCACTGTCAATCTAGGCATCGGCATGCCGACGCTTGCCGCCAATTATGTTCCGGCGGACCGTGAGATCCTGTTCCACAGCGAGAACGGCATCCTCGGCATGGGGCCCAAGCCCGCGCCCGGCAAAGAAGACCCCAACCTGGTGAACGCCGGCAAGGAATTCGTCACCATGCTGCCCGGCGGATCATTCTTCAGCCAGGCCGATTCATTCTCGATGACGCGCGGCAAGCACGTGGACATCGCGGTGCTCGGCGGCATGCAGGTGGCGCCCAACGGCGATCTCGCCAACTGGAAGATCAAGGGCGCCCCGCTCGGCAGCATCGGCGGCGCCATGGACATCGCGTGCGGCGCCAAGCAGGTGTTCATTGCCATGACCCACGTGACCAACAAGGGCGAGCCCAAGATCGTCAACCAGCTATCCTATGCGCTCACCGCGCTGCACTGCGTGACCCGCATCTACACCGATATCGCGGTCATCGACGTCACGCGCGAAGGCCTGGTGCTGAGCGAAGTCGCGCCCGGCTACACGGCTGATGACGTACAGGCCCTCACCGAGCCAAAGCTGCTGGTGCCGCGCGCGCCCGCCATGATCGGCGTATAACGCACTCGAGCCGCCGCGCTCGCGCCTTGCCGCCGTCATCTGCGCGAGCCGCCCCGCGGTGGCGCGTGCAAACTCATAGAAAGAAGCAATGAAAGCATTAGTCTGCACCCAGTTCGGCCCGCCGGACGCGCTCACCATCACGGACTGTCCCGCGCCGTCCGCAGGCGCCAAGCAGATCGTCGTACGCGTGCGTGCCGCGGGCGTCAATTTCCCCGACGTGCTGATGGTACAGGGCAAGTACCAGGTCACGCCGCCCCTGCCCTTCACGCCCGGAAAGGAAATCGCCGGCATCGTGACGCAGATAGGCGCTGGAGTCACTGCGTTCAAAGTCGGCGACCGCGTGTGCGCGCAGATTCCCCACGGCGGCTTCGCGGAAGAAGCGCTGGTCGCAGTCAATCATCTGGTTGCACGCATTCCTGACGGCATCGATTTCGTGACGGCGGCGGCTTTTCCGCTCGCCTACAGCACGAGCTTTCATGCGCTCAAACGCGGTCAGCTCAAGTCCGGGGAAACGCTGCTGGTGCTGGGCGCCTCGGGCGGCGTGGGCATCGCGGCAGTTCAGCTCGGCAAGATCATGGGGGCGCGGGTCATCGCCTGCGCATCCTCCGAGGAAAAACTCGAGCTATGCCGTCTGCACGGCGCCGACGCGACTATCAATTATGAAACCTCGAACCTGCGCGACGCGATCAAGCAATCAACCGGCGGACGCGGCGTCGACGTGGTCGTCGATCCGGTCGGCGACCGCTACTCGGAGCCCGCGGTGCGCGGCATGGCATGGAACGGCCGTTACTGCGTGATCGGTTTCGCCGCAGGCGAGATTCCGAAGATACCTCTGAACCTGGTGCTGCTGAAGGGCTGCTCGATCGTGGGCGTGGCCGTCAACAGCAATGCACGGAATGACCCCACTGAATACCGGGAGAACTTCGCGCAGCTGATGGAGTGGATCGCGAACGGAAAACTCGAGCCGGTGGTCACCGCGACCTATCCGCTGGCGCGCGCCGCCGATGCGCTGGCCGATGCGATGGCGCGCAGGATCCAGGGCAAAGTCGTCGTCACGCCGGGCTGATTTGCCGGTGATCGCGCACCGGATACTGGGCCGGCTGCTGCAGCGTGCGATATCGCGCTGTCCGTCAGCATTTGGCATTGCCTTGTAAGAGCCACCGGCCGTGCCCATCCACTTCGTCTACTTCATAGCGTTCGTCACGCAGTTCGGCAGCGGGGCGAGCCGCGTCGTGCTCACGCTGTACGCGCTGAAGCTCGGCGCCTCGCCGTTCATGATCGGCATCCTCGCGACGACAGTCGCGGTGTGGGCGATGCTGCTGTCGTGGCCGATCGGCAAATGGTCAGACCGCTTCGGCCCGCGCTGGCCGCTGATGTGCGGAGCGATCGCGTCCACCACCTCGATGCTGGTGCCGCACTTCGCTTCCGGCCAGTCGGCGGTCCTGGGTGCAGGAGCGCTCAGCGGCATCTCCATGGCATTCTTCATGGTGACGCTGCAAAACCTCGTCGGCCAGGTAAGCGCACCTGCTGAGCGCGCGCGCAGCTACAGCAATTACACCCTCTGCACCGCGAGCGGTAATCTGATCGCCCCCATGCTCGTGGGCTTTTCGATCGACCGCTGGGGCTTTGCACGCACCTTCCTCTATCTCGCAGCGCTGGCACTGGTGACGGTGGCCGCGCTCTGTATGCGCGGCGCACGGCTGCCCGGCGGAACGCGCACGGACGCGCCCGCGGGCAGCGTGCGCACTCTGCTCGGCGAACCCAAGGTGCGGCGGCTGCTCCTGATCACGAGCGCGCAACACTGCGCACAGGATGCATTCCAGTTCTACCTGCCGGTCTACGCCAACGGCATCGGGCTGTCGGCATCCGCGATCGGGCTGGTACTCGCGTGCTATTTCGCGGCGATGTTCGCCTCGCGCATCATATTGGCGCGCGTCATCAAGATCCTCGGCGATGAGCAGGTGCTGACCAGCGTGCTGCTGATCGCCGCGGCCAGCATCCTGTTGCTGCCCTTCTTCGAGAGCGGGATCATCCTCGGCGCGTTCGCCTTGATGCTCGGGCTCGGCATCGGCTGCGGCACGCCGATCACCATGATGCTCATGTACAACCTGTCGCCGGAAGGCGGTTCGGGAGCAGCCCTGGGTCTGCGCCTGACGATCATACAACTGACGCGGGTGAGCGGTCCGCTGATGTGGGGCGCGGTCAGCGCGGCGTTCGGCCTGCTGCCGATCTTCTGGTCGAATGCGGTGCTGCTCGCATCCGCGGCCGCACTCAAGGACCGGAAGTAATCAAGCGTACCGAACGTCCCGCCGTTCAAATCCCGCTCAGCTCACCACAACCACGCCGCTCCGCGCACGCCCGATGCGTCGCCGTGTTTGTTCTTGAGCAGCCGCGTCGCAACGTGATCCGAGAACACGTGCTCGGTCCAGAGTTTAGGCACGTGCGCGTAGAGCCGGTTCAGGTTCGACAGCCCGCCGCCGAGCACGATGGCGTCGGGGTCCAGGATGTTGACGACCTGCGCGAGAGCGCGCGCGAGCCTTTGCTCGTAGCGTTGCAACGTAGCCTCGCAGGCGGTGTCCCCCGTCGCGGCGCGCGCCGCGATCTCGACCGCATCGAGGACTGCGCCGCCGTGTGCCGCATGATCGCGCGCCATGCCGGGACCGGAGAGAAAGGTCTCGACGCAACGCGTGCGGCCGCAATAGCAGGTGGGCGCCTCCGCTTCATCGCCCGGCATGCGGTTGTGCCCCCACTCGCCGGCGATCCCGTTGGCGCCGGCGATCACCCTGCCGTTGACAACGATGCCGCCGCCGACGCCGGTGCCGATGATCACGCCGAACACCACCTCAGCGCCTGCCGCTGCGCCATCGGTGGCTTCCGATAGCGCAAAGCAGTTGGCGTCGTTGGCGAGCCGCACTTCGCGCTGCAGTATTTTTTGCAGGTCGCTGTGCAGCGGCCGGCCGATGAGCCAGATCGAGTTCGCGTTCTTGATGAGGCCGCTGACACGCGACTCCGCGCCGGGGATGCCGATGCCTACCGAACACTGCTGCCTGAGTTCCCGCTCGGCATCGTTCACCAGCCCTGCGATCGCAACCACGGTCGCAGCGTAGTCGCCGCGGGGCGTGTGCACGCGGCGGCGCAGGAGCTGCGCGCCGTCGTCGGCGAGTGCCGCGATCTCGATCTTGGTGCCGCCGAGGTCGATGCCGATTCTGAGCATGTAGACTCGATCAATCCTGAAGCCGCAGCAATTGCGGGCCGGATTTGCATGATAATGCAATGCGCTCCTGAAAACAGGCACAATCCGATTTGGTGCATTCATGGAATTGCAGATGAAAAACTCGATTTCGTCCATTTGCTTTTTGCTGCTGGCTCTTTGCAGCGCATCCGCGTACGCCCAGACCGTCAGCCGCGGCATCGCGCTCGACTACGATGTCGAGCCGACGGGGCTCAGCCCGGCGTTTCCCGCGGGTTTCAGTTGTGAGCCGATCGCATCGCCGTTCGGCGCTGACGAGCGTTTCGACGGAAGCACGCGCAGAGGCGATCGGAATGCCGGCAAGCACGGCGGCATGGACATCAGCCTGGCAATCGGCACTCCGGTTAGAGCCATGGCGTCGGGCAGAGTGATCGCGAAAGGCGTGGGCGGTTACCTCGAAGGCATCTACCTGTGGATGCTGCATACCCCGTCCGACAGCGGGCTGCCGTTTTCCTCTGTCGTGAAATTCCAGCATCTCAACGAACTTCCGGCGCTGCAAATCGGGGAACGCGTCACCACGGGACAGGTCGTCGCACACTCCGGCCTGACCGGGACCACCGGCGGCCGCGCCTTCGGTCCCAACGGTTACCCTCACCTGCATGTCAGCCTGTTCGTTGCCGATAGTTTTCCGGTGTCCGCTGAAGCGGGAGAAGTCCGCGTTCCGCCCAGAAGCGGGCGCTTGTCGGATCCGCTGTTATTTTTCATGCCGCCGAACGCGGATCTCAATGGCATAGGCCGTCTGAGCGCGGAGATGAAGAAATTTCCGGTTGCGGCCGTGGGCAGCGACGGCCAGCCGCTTGGCGCCGCAACCAAGGTGGTGTGGCCGGTGGCTTGCAAGAGATAGCCGGCCGGACAGCGGATATATATATGCAGATTACCAGCGCGGTGCGCGGTGTCGCGCTCTTCGAGGCGGCCAAGGGTTTGCTTGTCATCCTGGCGGGAGCGGGCGCGCTGTCGCTCATCCACCACGATGTGCAGCTCTACGCCGAGCGGCTGGTCGGCCACTTCCATCTCAACCCGGCGCACGAAGTGCCGCGCATCTTCCTCGAGTACGCGGAGAAATTGACCGATGTTCGGCTCGCCAAGCTCGCCGCATTCGCGACGCTCTACGCCGCGGTGCGCTTCACCGAAGCGTACGGCCTGTGGCTGAAGCGGCGCTGGGCCGAGTGGCTCGCGGCACTGAGCGGCTCGATCTACATTCCATTCGAAATTTTGAAGTTGCGCAGCGGCGTGGAGCCGTTACCGCTGGGCGCGCTCGTGCTCAACATCGCCATCGTGCTCTTGATGATCAGCGTCCTGTTGCGCGCACCGCAGAGCCCTCGCTAGGGTAAGCGATCCGCCTTTAGGACGTTTACACCGTTTTTATGCCGGTGCGGGGATAATGCTTTGCAACAGCGCGCGCTGAGGGCAAATACTCATGCAATCCCACGGGCCACACACACCAACGCAACTGCGCCGCCGCTATATATATGCGGCGCTGGTGTGCGCAGCGACTGCGGCGCTCGCGCTGCCGCTGCGTGACCGGCTCGATGCCGCGAATATCGTCGTCATATTCCTGCTCGCCGTCGTCATCGTCGCGCTGCGCTACGGCCGCGGCCCCGCGGTGCTGGCTGCGTTCCTCAGCGTGGGCCTGTTCGATTTCTTTTTCGTGCCGCCGCACTACTCGCTCGCGGTCAGCGACGCTCAGTACCTGGTGACCTTCGCCGTCATGCTGATCGTCGGACTGATCACTGGCCAGCTGACGGCGGGACTGCGGCAGGCGGCAGTTGAAGCCATGGCCCGTGAAAACAACACCCGCGCGCTGTACGAAGTGGCGCGCGAACTCGCCGGCGCCCTCACCTTCCAGCAGGTGCTGGAAACGTCGCAACGCTTTGCGCTCAATACCCTGGAGTCACGCATTGCTTTGCTGCTGCCCGATGCTGAGGGCAGCATCCACGCGCCGGCCGGCGCGGACTGGGTCGATGGCGTAACGGCCGCGCTTGCTTACCAGAGCCCCGCGTACTTCGAAAATGACGCGGGCGCCAGCGTGCTCTATCTGCCGCTCGCCGCGCCCAGCCGCGTGCGCGGTGTACTGGCGATCATCCGCATCGATGGCCGCATCGGGCCGCTGTCAGACCTGCGCCAGCTGCTCGACGCGTACGCCTCGCTAATCGGCATTGCAGTGGAGCGCCTGCATTACGCAGAGGTAGCGCAGCGCTCGCAAATGCAGGTGGCCTCCGAACGGCTACGCAGCTCGCTGCTGTCCGCGCTCTCGCACGACGTGCGCACGCCGATCACCGCGCTCGTCGGACTCGCCGACGCGCTGGTGCACGGCAAGTCGCCGCTGACCGGAGCGCAATGCGAGATCGCGGAATCGATCCGTGAACAAGGCATGCGCATCAATGAGATGGTGAGCAAGCTGCTCGACATGGCGCGCTTGAGCGCCGGCCACGTGAAGCTGCGCAGAGAATGGCAGCCGCTGAAGGAGGTCGTGGGAGCCAGCCTCCAACTTCTCGGCGCAACGCTTCGCGACCGGCAGATCAACGTAGACTTGCCGCAGGATATGCCTTTGATCGAGTTCGACGCGGTGCTCATCGAGCGCGTGCTGTGCAATCTGCTCGAAAACGCGCACAAGTACAGTCCTGCGGAGTTCCCGATCGACATCACAGCAGCCGTGCGCGGCGCTCTCATCGAGGTCGCGGTGTGCGACCGCGGGCCGGGCCTGCCGCAGGACACGGCGCGGCTGTTCGAAATCTTTGAGCGCGGCGAGCGCGAATCGGCGACTCCCGGCGTCGGGCTGGGGCTTGCCATCTGCCGCTCCGTCATCGAAGCGCATGGCGGAATGATCACCGCCTGCAACCGGCCGGGTGGCGGTGCGTGCTTCAGCTTTACGCTGCCGCTGGGCACTCCGCCGTCGATCGAGCCGGAAGAAACGATGAGCGGCGCATAAGATGGATGCAGCGCGCACCAAGGTGCTGATCATCGAGGACGAGCGCCAAATCCGGCGCTTCGTACGCAGCGCGCTCGAGGACGAGGGATACGAAGTGATCGAAGCGGACACCGCAGCGGCTGCGCTGAAGCTCACGGCGGGCGAGCATCCCGCGTTGCTGATCCTCGACCTCGGTCTGCCCGACCGCGACGGCATCGGCGTGATCCCCGACGTGCGCGCGTGGAGCGACGTCCCCATCCTCGTGCTGTCCGCCCGCGCGCAGGAGGAAGAGAAGGTCAAAGCGCTGGATGCAGGAGCAGACGACTACCTGACCAAGCCATTCGGCGTCGGCGAATTGCTGGCACGTACACACGCGTTGCTGCGCCGCCGGCACGCGGCGCAGGGCAACCGCGACCCGCTCGTCGCATTCGGAACCGTGCGCGTGGATCTCGCGCGGCGCGCCGTCGAGCGCGACGGCGCGCCGGTGCACCTCACGCCGATCGAGTACCGTCTGCTCACTGCATTGATCGCAAACGCCAACCGCGTGCTCACGCACCGCCGTCTGCTCGCGGACGTATGGGGCGCAGGCTACGCGGAGAGCACGCACTACCTGCGCATCTATGTCGCCCGCCTGCGCGAAAAGCTCGAGCCCGACCCGGCACGCCCGCAGCACATCGTAACCGAGACTGGCGTAGGCTATCGCTTCAAACTTTGAACAGAACGCACATATGAAAACAGCCGCTCCCCGCAGCCGCCTCTCCACGCTCACGCTCGCCGCACTCGGGATCGTATTCGGCGACATCGGCACCAGTCCGCTCTATGCCTTCAAAGAAGCGTTCGCAGGTGCATACCCGCTGCCTCTGGACGAAGCCCGCGTGCTGGGCGTGCTGTCGATGATCTTCTGGGCGCTGACGCTCGTGGTTTCGTTAAAGTACGTGTCGTTCGTGCTCAGGTTCGACAACAAGGGCGAGGGCGGCGTGCTGGCCCTGCTCGCTTTCGCGCGGCGCATCACGCGCGGCAATCCGCGGCTACAGGCGGCGACCGCGGTGATCGCGATCTTCGCGGCATCGCTGTTTTTCGGCGACGCCGTGATCACGCCCGCGATTTCCGTGCTGTCCGCAGTGGAAGGGCTGTCGGTGCTTTCTCCCGAGTTCACGCACTGGGTCGTGCCGCTGACCATCGCCGTTCTCATCGCGCTGTTCGCCATTCAGCGCCGCGGCACCGGCAGCGTCGGCGGACTGTTCGGCCCAATCACGGTCGTGTGGTTCCTGGTGATCGCTGTGCTCGGCGGCATGAGCATCGCCGAAACACCGGCGATACTCGCCGCCATCGACCCGCGCTATGCCTTGCGCTTCGCCACGGCACATCCGATGGAATCGTTTCTTGCGCTCGGCGCTGTGTTCCTGACGCTTACCGGCGCCGAGGCGCTCTACGCGGACATCGGCCACTTCGGCGCGGGACCGATACGCATCGGCTGGTTCGGGCTGGTGTTTCCCGCGCTCACGCTGAACTACCTGGGACAGGGCGCGCTCGTGCTGCGCCATCCGGATGCGGTGAGCAATCCCTTCTTCCTGCTCGTGCCGGATGCGCTGCTGCTGCCGCTCGTCATCCTCGCCACCGCCGCCACGGTGATTGCTTCGCAAGCGACGATCTCCGGCGCCTTCTCGGTGACGCAGCAGGCCTCGCGCCTCGGCTACCTCCCGCAGTTTCCGACACAGCACACCTCGGCTTCCGAGCGCGGCCAGATCTACATCGCACAGGTCAACTGGGCGATGCTCGCGATCGTGGTGATGCTGGTGCTGGCTTTCGGCTCCTCGACCAACCTCGCCGCGGCGTACGGCATCGCAGTCTCCGGCACCATGCTGCTCACCACGGCGCTCATCGCCATCGTGGCCTGGCCGATGATGCCGCGCCTGCGTCCGGTGCTGGCGGTCGGGCTATTCGTGGTGGGTGCGGCCGAGCTGCTGTTCCTCGCCTCGAACACCACCAAGATCGCGGCCGGCGGCTGGTTTCCCCTCGTCTGCGGGCTCGCCATCTTCACGCTGCTCTCGACGTGGAAGCGCGCACGCGAAGCGATCGCTTCGTCCGAGGCAAGCCGGCGCATTCCTCTCGAAGGCTTCTTCAAGCATGTGACCGACGTGCCGATCGTGCCCGGAACCGCGGTGTTTCTGTCGGCCGACCCCGACTGCGTGCCGACGACGCTGATGCACAACCTCAAGCACAACAAGGTGCTGCACGAGAGGATGCTCATGCTCACGTTCACGACGGGCGACGAGCCGTACGTGGACAAAGACGAGCGGCTGGACCTGCACGTGATCGAACCCAAGCGCATCTATCAGGTGACGCTGCGCTATGGCTTCATGCAGTCGCCCGACATGATGGAAGCGCTGGCGCTGCTGCGCGAGCGCGGGCTCAATCTCGAAATGATGGAAACGACTTTCTTCCTCGGCAGGTCCACCATCGAGCGCGCCCGGAAGCGCGGCTTCTTCACCTGGCGCCGTGAATTGTTCCGCTGGATGCAGCGCAACGCCCCGGGCGCGACCGAATACCTGAACATCCCCGCCGACCGCGTGATCGAGATCGGCACACGCATCACGGTTTAGCGCGGTGCTTATCGATATTCCTTATTACTGACCTAGCTCAGCTCGCAAATGGACGGCCTGAGTGAGATCAGCCCGCAGCGCGCGCAGGCGTGAGGACCACTTCGGGATTGGAAGTGGGCGGCTGCTTGTGGCGCGGCAGGGCGAGCGCCAACGGCAGCCCCAGGCAGGTCGCGAGGATGGCTGCGGAGATCGACCAGGTGTAAGCGCCTGAGAGATCGAACAGCACGCCGCCCAGCCAGCCGCCGAGCGCCATGCCGGTGCTTGCGCCCACCATCTCGAAGGAATAGATCGTGCCGAGCGGCGCATTCGCGCCGAACATCTGGCGGTTGATGATCGGGAAGCCGACCATCTCTCCGCCATAGCACAGGCCGAACACGATCGCGAACAGATAAAAGGTCCAGGCATCGTGGGCGAAGAACAGGATCACGATCGGCAGGCTCTGGCCGATCAGCGCTAGCGTCAGCAGCGTACGGCCACCGAGCTTGGCAGCGAGTACCGCAGAGGCAAAGCGGCTGATCACCGATGCCCCCGCGACCGCGCTTAGCACGCCCGCCGCCTCGAGTCCCGACACGCCCTGCAGGGTCGCCATCGAGACCACGTGCGCGAGAATCACGGAGTGCCCGACGCATCCCAGGTGATGGCAGCCCATCAGCAGCCACACCGTGCGCTTCCTGAGTACCTCGCGCATGCTCGCCGGCGCAATGCCGGCCGCGTCATGCGCCTGCTTTTCTTCGGAAGCGCGGTCCGCGCCGTAGGCGAGCAGTCCCTTGTCCTGGGGACGGCTGTAGATCAGCAGCGAGAATCCGATGAGTATGACACCCATGACGACACCGATGACGGTGAAGGTCTGCTGCCAGCCGCGGGTTTCCAGCAGGCCGCGGAACACCGGCGCAAAGATCATGGGGCCCAGCCCCATCGCAGCCCAATAGATGCCGACCGCCAGGCCCATGTGACGATTGAACCAGCGCGTTACGATCACCGGCAGCAGCACGGAGAATGCCGCATTCCCCAGAGAGCCCACGCACAAGCCGTAAATCACGTAGAACTGCCAGAGCTCCTTGACCGTGCCGAGCATGATCGTGCCCGCGGTGATCAGCACCGAAGCCCCCAGCATCAGCTTGCGCGCCCCGTAACGGTCGCCCAGCCAGCCCATCACCACAACCGCAGGCAGCCCCGCGAGATAGGCGAGCGAATAGGCGAAAGAGATGTCGCCGCGCTTCCAGCCGAACAACTGGACCAGCGGATCGACGAACACGCCGAACGAGCCGGCATCAGCGCGGCTGACGATATTGAGGATGCACGCCGCGAAAAGGATGATCCAGGCGTAGTGCAGGGTGGTCTTCTGTTTGGCAGTCACGGATCTGGCTCTTATGATGTTATGCACGTATGTTAGCCCCAAAGGGGTGCTTGTTCCAAGCCGCTCCTCTCAACAGCGCGGATCAGGCAGCCTGCCGCGAGCGCCCCGTGTTGCCTCATGCCGTTGATCGCCATCAAGCAGCCCATTGCCGCTGCGCTTTATAAAGGAATCACACTCTCTTTGCGGTAATCTACCGCTACACGCATTCCCAGGAGCGCGCGCCATGCCGACCGACGCAGCAGGAACCAAGCAGCGCACGCGGATCGTCATCCTCGGCGCCGCGGGCCGCGACTTTCACAACTTCAACACGGTCTACCGCGACGACCCTGAGTGCGAGGTCGTCGCCTTCACCGCTGCGCAAATTCCAGGAATCGATGCGCGCCGCTACCCGCCTTCGCTCGCCGGCCCGCTCTACCCGAAGGGCATCGCCATACTCCCGGAATCCACGCTGGAGATGCTGATACGCGAGCGCGGCGCGCAGCGCATCGTGTTCTCGTACAGCGACGTCACGCATGCGCAGGTGATGCACCTCGCATCGCGCGCGATTGCGGCCGGCGCCGATTTCCTGCTGCACGGCCCGCAACGCACGATGCTGCAGTCGTGCATACCGGTCATCGCAGTTTCTGCGGTGCGCACCGGTTGCGGCAAGTCGCAGATCTCGCGTTACTTGTCGCGCCTTCTGCGCGAGCGCGGACTGCGCACCGCGGTGATCCGCCATCCCATGCCCTACGGGGACCTGGAAGCGGAGCGCGTGCAGCGCTTCGCGACCCGCGACGACCTCGCAGCGGCGCACTGCACGATCGAGGAACGCGAGGAATACGAGCCGCATCTCGCGGCCGGCAGCATCGTCTACGCGGGTGTCGATTATGCGGACGTGCTAAAGCGCGCAGAGACCGAGTCCGACCTGATATTGTGGGACGGCGGCAACAACGACTTCCCCTTCATCCGCCCCGATCTGCACATCGTGCTCGCCGATGCGCTGCGCCCCGGACAGGAGACCACGCACCATCCGGGCGAGGCGGTGCTGCGCATGGCCGATGTCATCGTGGTGGCGAAGTCCGATGCCGCCGACCCCGCCGACGTAGCGCGCGTGCTCTACAACGTGCGCACCATCAATCCGCGCGCCGTCGCGATGCGGGGCGGCTCGCCGGTGACGCTCGACGACGAAGCGGCCATACGGGGCAAGCGCGTGCTCGTCGTGGACGACGGGCCTACGCTCACCCACGGCGGCATGGCGCACGGTGCAGGTTGGCTCGCCGCAACCCGCGCCGGCGCCGCCTGCATCGTCGATCCGCGCCAATGGGCGCCGCCTGAGATCTCAGGGGTGTACGCGCGCTACCCTCACATCGGCGCAGTGCTGCCCGCCACCGGTTACTCACCGGCACAGATCGAGGCGCTGCGCACCACCATCGAGCGCGCGGATGCGGAGGTGGTGGTGGCCGGGACGCCAATCGACCTCGGAGCGCTGCTGCACGTCTCCAAGCCGGTGGTGCGTGCGCGCTACGAGTACGCGGAAATGGATACCTCTGGCCTGCACGGAGAGGTCGAGAAATTCCTCGCGCGGGAGAAAAGGCTCAAGGTATGAGGATCGTCGTCGCACCGGTCGGCAACGCGCTGCGGCGGCGATGCTGATACCGTGTAGGGCGGAATTCCCATTCCGCCGAGCGCAGCCTTGGTAGGGCGGGTCACACCCGCCATCATGCAGCGCTAATTAGAACAGTAGCTCACTCTCGTAACATTTGAATGGCGGGTGTGACCCGCCCTTGCGCTCGATGTTTGGGCAGCGGCAGCCGATCCGCGTCTCAGCCGCGCCCTATGTACGGCATCTTGGTGGCCATCAGCGTCATGAACTGCACGTTGGCGTCCAACGGCAGGGACGCCATGTGCACGACGGCCTCGGCGACGTGCGCGACATCGATCATGGGTTCGGTCTTTACCTCGCCATTCGCCTGCTTGACACCTTTGCTCATCTTCGCGGCGAGTTCGGTGTGCGCGTTGCCAATGTCTATCTGTCCGCACGCGATGTCGTAGGCGCGTCCGTCGAGCGAGATGCTCTTGGTGAGGCCGGTAACCGCGTGCTTGGTGGACGCATAGGGAGCGGAGTCGGGCCGCGGCACCTCGGCCGAGATCGAACCGTTGTTGATGATGCGTCCGCCGCGCGGCCGCTGCTCTTTCATCAGCCGGTAGGCTGCCTGCGCGCACAGGAACATGCCGGTCAGATTGGTGTCGACCACATCGCGCCAGGTCTCGACGCTCAGGTCCTCGAACGCGATGCCGGTGACGCTGATGCCAGCGTTGTTGAACAGGAGATCGAGCCGGCCGTACGTTTCGCGAATGCGCCCGAACAGTGCACGCACCGCCTGAGGATCGCGCACGTCGGTGGGAACCGCCAGCACGCGTGCGGCGGGTGCGCCCGCTTCGCGCAGCGTCTGTGCGAGCAGCTCTTTGCGCCGGCCGGCGAGCACCACGCTGTAGCCTGCACGCAGCAGCGCCAGCGCAACAGCCTTGCCGATGCCGCTGCCGGCGCCGGTGACGACTGCGACTTTGTCAGGTGAGCTCATGTCGCGTTCCTGATTTGATACGTTTCGGCGGAATCGGAATTCCGCCCTACACCTACTGCAATGGCGGGTGTGACCCGCCCTACAACGACTGCGATTTTGTCGGTAGAACTCATGACGATTAGCGCGCGCTCTTCGGCGGCATCAGATAGTCGCGCTGCCATTGCTTGTAGTCGTCGGTGCCGATCAGTTTGTCCATTTCCTGCGGCGTGGCGATCTTGTCTTTGAGCGCGCCAGGGGCACCACCCTTGTAGAGGTGCTCGTAGGTTTCGCGCAGCGCGCGCGCCACGGCTGCCACCGGCGTATGCCCCTGCAGCATCACGCGGGCGCCGTGGGCTGCAATGTCGGCATGCTTGAATGACGCACCGGGCGCCGGGCCGAGCATGATCGGCAGTTTGACGGACTCGTATACGGCTTGCACCTCTGCCACCGTTTCCACGCCCACGATGAAGATCATGTCCACGCCGGCCGCGGCGTACGCTTTGACGCGCGCCAGCGTACCTTCGAGACCTTCCACCTTGAGCGCCTGCGTGCGCCCCATGATGATGAGCGACGGATCGCTGCGCGCGACAAGCGCGGCGCGCATCTTGCCGACGCCTTCTTCGATCGAGATCAGCTGGTCCTTGCTCGCGTTGCCGAACGGCATCGGCAGCAGCGTGTCTTCGATGCTCAGCGCGGACACTCCGGCATGCTCGAGCTCGACGACCGTGCGCATCACGTTGAGCGCGTTGCCATAGCCGTGATCGGCATCGACCAGCAGGCTCAGGTTGGATGCGCGCATGATGCGCCGCACCTGCTCCGCGAATTCGGTAAGTGTCAGGACGATCAGGTCGGGCGCGCCGAGCGTCGTGCTCGAAGCCACCGAGCCGGCGAGCATGCCGTATTCGTAGCCCACGCTCTCGGCGACCCGCGCAGACAGCGCATCCCAGACGCTCGCCGGCGTGATGCATGTATTGCCGGCCAGCAGGGCGCGCAGCCGTTTGCGTTGTTCAGTGTGGTTCATGATTTCTCCTTTAAATAATTCATTGCGATGCGCGTCAGCTCAGATAGTCGCGCAGCCATTGCTGGTAGCGCCCGACCTGCACCAACTGCTCCATTTCCTTGGGCGTGGCGCTCCTGTCTCTGAGATTCGCGGGCGCACTGCCATTGTAAAGATGCGTGTAGGTGTCGTGCAGCGCCCTCACGGCAGCCGCAACCGGTGCATGCCCCTGCAGCACGATGCGCGCGCCGCACGCGCCTAACTGATCGAGGGTGAGGTCGCCGTGTTTGGAGCCGATGATGAGCGGCAGCCGGGTGGCGGCCTGCGCGGCCCGCACCACTGCTACGCTCTCGGCGCCGCCCGAAATGCAGATCGCGTCGACGCCGGCTGCGGCATAAGCGTTCACGCGCGCCAGCGCGCTCTCGGTATCAGGCAGCCGGAACGCAGGCGTGCGCGCGACGATGACGAGCGCGGGATCGCGGCGCGCCGCCAGCGCGGCGCGCATCTTGCCCACGCCTTCCTCGATCGAGACCAATCGGATCTCATCCTCGGACTGGCCGACCGCGAGACCCGCGCTGTCTTCGATGGAAAGCGCCGCGACGCCGGCCTGCTCGAATGCCTGCACGGTGCGCATCACGTTGAGCGCGTTGCCGTAGCCGTCGTCGGCATCGACCAGCAGGCTCAGGCTGCTCGCGCGCATGATGCCGCGAATCTGCGCGGCGTACTCGGTGGCGGTCTGCACCATTACGTCGGGCGCGGCCAGCACCACGGCTGAGACCACCGAGCCCGACAGCAGGCCGACTTCAAAGCCCACGCTCTCGGCGATGCGCGCCGACAGCGCGTCGTACACGCTGGCCGGATGCAGGCAGCGCGTTCCGTTCAATATCGCTCTGAGTTGCTGACGTTCCTTAGATGGATTCATTCTGAGATGAAATCATTCGGTCCTAGTGCGCGCATCGCGGCTGGCGGTTCTTCTTATATACTGTAGTCACCCGCGTGCGCAGGCACCGCATGTGTGCAGAGTGTAGCATGCGCTCACAGGCGCTACGCATGGACGCGGGCCGCATCATCAGCACTCAGATCTGTTCAGCAGACCAGGACCATTAAATGGCACAGCAGGAGTTCCGCAACAACGCCGCTCGCAACCTCGCGGACGTGGAAGCGTGGAACTGCAAGCGCAGTGAACCCGCGCTCGAGCCCGGGCTGCCGATCGTGGATCCGCATCATCACCTATGGTTCGATGAACAGCGCGGCTGCTACCTGATTCCGGAGTTGATGAACGATATCGCGGACAGCGGCCACCACATCGTCGCAACCGTCTACATCGAATCCACCGTGATGTACCGCGCGGAGGGGCCCGCCGAACTGCAGCCCGTAGGGGAGGTCGAGTTCGCCAACGGCGCGGCCGCAATCAGCGCGAGCGGCCGTTGCGGCCAGACGCAGGCATGCGCCGCCATCGTCGGCCACGCCCATCTGGTGCTCGGCGAGCGCGTGCAGCCGGTGCTGGAAGCGCTGATCGCGGCCGGCAACGGGCGGCTGCGCGGCATCCGCGACAGCACGCCCTGGGACAGCGGCAACGCGCTCGCCACGTACCGGCGCAAGATTCCGCGCTACCGGCTGCTCGATCCTGCGTTCCGCGCGGGCTTTGCGCGCCTGGCGCCGCTCGGGCTGTCGTACGACGCCTGGCTGTTTCATCCGCAGATGCCCGAGCTCGCGGATCTGGCGCGCGCCTTTCCCAACACTCAGATCATCCTCGATCACGCCGGCGGCCTGCTAGGCATCGCGCCCCACGACGGCAAGCGCGATGAGCTGTCCGCCGTGTGGCGCAAACTGATCCGCGAACTCGCGCAGTGCCCCAACGTGAGCGTCAAGATCGGCGGCCTGGGCATGCTGTTCTGCGGCTGGGATTTTCACTTGCGCGATGCGCCGCCCTCTTCCGAGGAACTCGCCGCCGCGTGGCGGCCGTACGTCGAGACCTGCATCGAGGCGTTCGGTGTCGAGCGCTGCATGATGGAATCCAACTTCCCGGTGGACAAGCAGACGGGCAGCTACGGCGTGCTGTGGAACTCCATGAAGCGCATCACGCAGCGTTGCTCCGCGTCCGAGAAAGCTGCGCTCTACCGCGACACCGCGGCGCGCATCTACCGCCTCGCCGTCTGAGGAGAAAGCAGCGCACCACCGCCCGGCTGACTAACGCTGGGTTACATGCGGCGCTTCGGCCTGCGCTCCAACTGCATCGGCCCGATCGCGTGAGCGCGCTTGACGGGAGTACTCCGATGCGGTTTACTTCGGTTCGCCGTGCGAACTGCGAGCAGCAGAGCCCGCCGTGAGGCTGGAAGTGAATCGAACCCGCATACAAATTTCAATGATGCAAGGACTCGCGATCACCGTAAGGTTGAGCCGCGCCGTCGCGGCACGCATCTGCCGCGGCTGCGGACGCTTTGCGGCGGGACGCGCCGGCTGCATCATGGAAGCGGCACCGATTGCGCTGATGCTCTTCATCATCGCGGCAGCGATGGCGGCCAATGCAGAGCTCGGCTTTTCGCGCAGCGTCACGCCCGGACTCGTGCAGGCGTACGGCACCCGCTTCGGCGAAGGCGCGCGCACTCGCCTCAAGGGCTGGCAGACCTTCATCGTCAACCTGCGCGGCCAGCGCGAGCGCCGCAACCAGGACGACCTTTACGCGCTGGAGCGCGCCAATGATTACTACAATTTCCAGCCCTATTTGCTGGACATCCGGCACTGGGGCCACGACGACTACTGGGCGACGCCCGCCGAGTTCCTCGCCAGCAACGGCGGGGACTGCGAGGACTATGCGATCGCCAAGTACTTCGCGCTCAAGGAAGTCGGCGTTCCCATCGAGCGCATGCGCATCGTCTACGTCATGGCTTTGACCCGCGACCGCTCGCAACAGGCGCACATGGTGCTCGCCTATTATCCGCGCCCGGATGCGACGCCGCTCATCCTGGACGACAGCATCCACGGCCAGATCGCACCGGCAAGCGCCCGCCCCGACCTCATCCCCGTATACAGCTTCAACGACGACGACCGCGAGTTCAGCTACCTGGACCCGAATGCGCGGCAAAGGCAAACCGATGTGCGCCAGTGGAACGAGCTGATTCAACGCCTCGAGCAGGAGCTGCTGTATTGACATGCGAACCAAGGAACACACATGACTCTTTTCAGGCAGCTGTTTCTTACCTCATCGCTGCTGTTTCTCGCGCTGCTGGTGGGCGTGGAAGCGGTCTATCTCGCCAACGCCCGGGTTTATCTCGAGCACCAGCTCGCATCCCAGTCCCAGGATGCCGCGACTTCGCTCGCCATCTCGCTCGGGTCGCGCGGATCGCTCAGCAACCCGGGGCTGGTGGAGACCACGATCAAACCAGTGTTCGACCGCGGTTACTTCGCCAGCATCCGCGTCGCCGCACGCTCCGGCGCCATCGTCGCGCAGATGGAGCTGCCGGTCCTCGAGGACGACGTGCCTGCCTGGTTCATGAAACTGCTGCCGCTGCGCACGCAGAGCAGCGAGTCCATCATCAGTTCCGGATGGAACGAGCTGGGCCGGGTCGCGGTGACGAGCCACCCGCATTTCGTCTATCTGCAGCTGTGGCACACCGGGCTGCAGACGCTGACTTATCTCACCGTGCTTTTTCTGCTCGCCCTGATCTGCATGCGCCTGTTCCTGCGCGGCATCCTGCGCCCGCTGCTCGCGATCGAGGAAACCGCGGCAGCCATCGCAGAGCGCAATTTCCGTTCAGTCGGCGTCATTCCGCGCGCGCGCGAGCTGAAGAGCGTGGTGCTCGCGATGAACAGCCTGTCGGAGAAGATCCAACGTGTCATCGCGGAGGAGTCCGCACGCGCCGAGCAGCTGCGCAAGGCGGCTTACGAAGACCCGGTGACCGGGCTCTACACGCGGCGCGGGCTGGAGCAGGAATTCGCCAACATCGTGGTCGGCGGGCGCGAAGTCTATTCCGGAGTCCTCGCCCTGCTGCAGCTCGACGATCTCAAGGACATCAACGAGCGGCACGGACGCGCGCACGCCGATGAACTGCTCGCCCGCGTTGCGAGCGCCATCGTCGAGGCGTGCGCCAAACGCACGGTGCTGACCGCGCGGCTGACGGGAGCGGACTTCGCGATCGCCGCGATCAACCTCGACCAGGCAGCGGCAGCGCAGATGCTCTCTGACATCGACGCCCACGTGCGCTCCTGCCTGGCCAGCGAATTTGCGTCCGAAGGCATACGCTTCTACTGTGGCGCCGCGTACTTCGATACCGGCGCACTGGACCTGTCCGCGCTGTTCTCTTCTGCCGATCTGGCGCTGGCGCGCGCCCGCGAACGCGGCTCCGGCACCGTTGAGTTCATTTCCACCAAGGACATCCGCGGCCCGGTGCACAGCTCTCAGGAATGGCGCGAAACCATTGAGCATGCACTGGCAGCGGACCGGCTCCTGCTGTACGCGCAGCCCGTGATGAGCCTGCGCGGAGGTAAACTCCTGCACCACGAGATCCTGGTGCGCCTGCTCGACGACGCCGGAAACGTCATTCCGGCAGCGGGGTTCATTCCGATGGTCGCCCGCCACGGCATGCTGCCGCGGCTGGATCTCGCAATCGTGCGGAAGCTGTGCGCGCAGCTCAAGGCAGGCGCGCCATCGCACATCCCGATCGCGATCAACATCGCCGCCCAAAGCATCGCCGAGCCGGCTACCCTCGAGCAGCTGCTCGGCCTGTTGCGCGCGCATCCGGCGGCGGCTTCGCGCTTCGTGTTCGAGATGACGGAATTCGGCGCCACGCGCAGCCTGGAGGCGACCCGCGCCTTCGCCGGCAAGGTGCGCGCGCTGGGCGCCGGTTTCGCCATCGACAACTTCGGCTTGCACCGCGCCGTGCTCTCGCAGCTGCCGGTGCTGCTGCCCACGTATGTGAAACTGGCTGCGGAATTCGCCCGCGGCATCGTCGACAGCGACGACACGCGCTTCCTCATCATGTCGCTCGCCCGCATCGCGCAGCCGCTCGACATCCTGTTGATCGCGCAAGCCGTCGAAAACGAGTCCGAGCTCAAGCCGCTGCAGGAACTGGGCATCGACGGCTATCAGGGCTACATTTCAGGGCAGCCCGCTCCGTTTCAAGTTTAGCCGCCACGCTGCCTAAGCCTGGCTGATCAGGCTGCGCTCTACGCTGAGTCTACGGACCCACGCGGACGGTCCTCGGACCGCACACCGCCACGCAAGCAAATGCGGGGCAATTGCAGCGCCGAATCCGCGTTCATGCAGGCAAAGCTCCGACCGGATGTCCGACAGCGGCGCACGCGTTAAAGCGCGAGCCTACAGCGCCGATAAGACATTGGTGATTACATCCATTCCGTTCAACCGCAACACAAAGCGCAGCCGCCTGTTTTCTTGGGCAGCGGCGCTGGCGCTGCTCGCCGTCAGCACGACATGGGCGGTCAACGGGGAACTCGGATTTTCATGTGGCGTCACCGCCAGCCTCACGCAAAGCTACGCCGCCAAATTCGGCGAGAGCGCGCGGGCACGCCTCAGGAGCTGGCAGACCTTTATCTCAAATGTGCGCGCCCATAAGGAGCGTGGGCATGACGAACAGTACGTGTTGGGCCGGGTGAATGATTACTTCAATTTCTATCCCTACCTACCGGATATCGTGCACTGGCACACCGACGATTACTGGTCAACACCGGCCGAATTCATCGGCGGCCCCGGCGGCGATTGCGAGGATTACGCGATCGCCAAATATTTCGCGCTCAAGGAACTCGGCGTGCCGGTGGAACGGCTGAGAATTGCGTATGTCCTGGCATCGATGCGCGATAGAACTCAGCAGGCGCACATGGTGCTCGCGTATTATCCCAAGCCGGATGCGACTCCTTTAATTCTGGACGATGCCGTGAGCGGCCGGATCTTGCCGGCGACGGAACGCCCGGATCTGATCCCGGTGTATACCTTTAATGACGAAGATATCTTGTTTCGCTACGCCAACGCGAGCGCAAGAGAGCGGCCTGCTGATGCCCGTCAGTGGAAAGAGCTGATGCAACGGCTGGAGACGGAGCTGCGCTCCTGAGCGGCGCATGCAGCATAAGCCTGGACGCATATGACCCTCTTCCGTCAATTATTCATCGGCTCCGCGGTACTGTTTCTCGTTCTGCTGCTGGGCATAGAGTGCGTTTATCTCGCCAACGCGAAATATTATCTCCAGGATCAACTGGCTTCGCAGTCGCAGAATGCCGCGACTTCGCTTGCACTGTCGATCGGCTCCAGAGGCTCGCTCGTCAACCCGGCACTGGCTGAAACCACAATCAACCCGGTCTTCAATCGCGGCTATTTCCGGAGCATCAAGGTCGTCTCGACAGCTGGCGCAATCATCGCGAGCAAGGATATGCCGGTTGCGGAGGGCGATGTTCCGGCCTGGTTTGTCGGGATGTTCCCTTTGCGTACGCCCGTCAGTGAATCGATCATCAGCTCGGGATGGAACGAACTCGGGCGGGTATTCGTCGTCAGCCACCCGCACTTCGTCTATCACCAGTTGTGGCACGCATGGCTCGACACCGCAGCCTGGCTCGCCATCGCATTTCTCCTGGCACTGATCGGTTTGCGCATTTTCCTGGCTGGCATACTGCGCCCGCTGCGCGCCATCGAGGATACGGCGTCCGCCATTTCCGAGCGCGATTTTCGCACGGTTGCGATTGTCCCTCGCGCGCGCGAACTGCGCAGGGTTGTGCTGGCGATCAACAACCTCGCCACCAAAATTCGCAAAGTGATAGAGGAAGAGTCGGTGCGCGCGGAGCGACTGCACAAGGCCAACTTCGAGGATCCAGTGACTGCTCTCTACACGCGGCGCGGCCTGGAAGAGAAATTTTCCAAGATCGCGATCCACGGGAATGGAATCCACTCCGGAATACTCATCCTGCTTCAGATCGACAATCTCAAGCAGATCAATGACCGGCACGGGCATGCCCGCGCTGACGAACTGCTCGCCCGTATTGCACACGCCATCACGGAGGGATGCGCAGACCGTGCCGTATTGACTGCGCGACTGACCGGAGGCGATTTCGCGATCGCCGCGCTCAACCTGGATCAGGCCGAGGCAACCACGCTGCTCTCGGACATCAGTGTGCGCGTGCGTGCCTGCCTGGAAAGCGAATTCGGTGCAGAAGAGACCGCCTTTCACTACGGCGCGGTGCACTTTGCGCCGGACGAGTTCGAGTTGTCCGCCCTGCTTTCGTCGGCCGACCTGGCCCTGGCGCGCGCCCATGAACGGGAAAGCGGCGCCTTTGAGGTCGTGTACACCCACGATGTCCGCGGGCCGGTGCGCGGCTCCCGGGAATGGCGCCACACGATCGAGAACGCGCTGGCAGCGGACCGGATGCCGCTCTATGCACAACCCGCGCTGGCGCTGCCCGGCAGGGGTCTCCTGCACCATGAGGTGCTGGTGCGCCTGCTTGACGACCATGGCAACGTCGTTCCCGCAGCCGGGTTTGTTCCGATGGTGGCTCGTCACGACCTGTTGCCGCGGTTGGATTTGACGATCATCGAAAAACTGCTCGCACAAGCCGATTCGGAAGCGCAATCGAGCACCACTATTGCGGTCAATGTAGCCGCCCAGACGATCACCAACTGGACCGCAGTCGAGCAGCTTCTCGAACTGCTGCGTGCGTATCCGAAGATCACGCAACGCTTCGTATTCGAAATCACGGAATTAGGCGCCGTGCGCAATCCCGAGGCAACGCTGGCCTTCGCATCCAAGGTGCGGGCGCTTCGCGCGGGAATTGCCATCGACAACTTCGGGTTGCACCAGACCGCGCTTTCACAACTGCCGGCATTGCTGCCCGCCTACGTGAAGCTCGCCGCAGAATTCACCCGCAGCGTGGTCGAGAACGCGGACACCCGCTTACTGATCACTTCGATTGCACGCGTCGCGCAACCGCTGGACATTCTGCTCATCGCGCAGGCGGTCGACAATGCAGCGGTCCTGAATCTCCTGGAAGAACTCGGCGTCGGCGGCTATCAAGGCTTTATCTGCGGCGAACCTGCGCCGTTTCACGCGTAGCGCAGGTAGCTCGCGGCATTGATCGCGGGACTGTACGCAGGGAGCGCGCGGCCACGACCGGCTAGTGGCCACCAAGCCCTGCTCACAACACCTAATGATTTGCGTTAAACTCCGGGTGCTATCGGCTGGTTAAGATCGTAACGCCGGCCGGGAAAACCGCTGCTTTCGCAGCCTGGAGCACCATGTCAGACCCTAACCGCTTGATTTTTGGAAACGCCACCGGCGACTTACTGGATGCGCCCGCACCTGCCAGCGACAACGCCGCAGCGCAGCTCGCTGCCGACCCCGAGGACGATGCCGAAAGCGGCCCGCACACGACAGGGGTCCTGCCCTCGCAGGAACTCGAATACCAGGTCAAGGTGACGCGCGAGATCTACGCCGCGGAGCCGATTCAAGACGATCAGTATCAGCCGGCCAGCCTTGACCTGCGACTGGGGCCGGTCGCCTATCGGGTGCGCGCGAGTTTTCTGCCGGGCAAGAATTCGACGGTCGAAGAGAAGCTCCAGGACCTCGCCATGCACAAGATGGACATCAGCAATGGCGGCGTGCTGGAGCGCGGCTGCGTCTACATCGTGCCGCTGCTCGAATGCCTGGCGCTCAGGAAGCGCACCTCGGCGATGGGCAATCCCAAGAGCTCCACCGGGCGCCTCGACGTGTTCACGCGCCTAATTACCGACTACGGCACCGAATTCGACCGCGTGCGCGAGCAGTACAAGGGTCCGCTCTATGCGGAAGTATCGCCGCGCACTTTCAGCGTGCTGGTGCGCAAGGGCACGAAGCTGAACCAGATTCGCATTCGGCGCGGCAACCCGACAAGCAGCGATGCGAACATGAAGCGCCTGCAGCACGAGCATCAGCTGGTCGAATCGATCGACGAGGACGATATCCGCAACGGCGTGCCGATCTCGGCCGACGTCGAAGGCGAAAAATCGGCGGGCATCATCGGCTACAAAGCGAAGAGCCACACCGGGCTGATCGACCTCGACCGCATCGGCCACTACGACGTGCAGGATTTCTGGGAGCCGGTGCGCCGGCCGCGCCGTGGCGGACTGGTGCTGGACCCGGCGGATTTCTACATCCTTGCGTCGCGCGAATTCGTGAAGGTGCCGCCGGCCTATGCCGCGGAGATGATCGCCTACGATACGCTGGTCGGCGAATTCCGCGTGCACTACGCCGGATTTTTTGATCCTGGATTCGGGCACCCTGATGCCGGCGGCGAAGGATCGCGTGCGGTGCTCGAAGTGCGCTCCTACGAAGTGCCGTTCGTACTGGAGCACGGCCAGATCGTGGGTCGGCTCGCCTATGAGCGCCTCACTGCGCTGCCGAGCCGCCTCTATGGGAGCGGCGTAAAATCTTCTTATCAGCGCCAGGGCATCGCGCTCAGCAAGCATTTCAAGCCGCCGTCCACTACCTGAATTCGCAAGCCGTCTCACACATCCATCGATCCTTGAGGAGGGAGAATAGATGAATGCCACTTTGCGTTGTTTCGGGCTGGTGGTGCTGGGCCTGGCGTGCGTCTACGCAGCACCTGTATCCGCGCAACTCTATCCCACCCGATCCGTGCAGATCGTGGTGCCGTTCCCGACCGGTGGCGCGACCGACGTCACCAGCCGCGTGCTGGCGCAGGGGCTGACCGAGCACATGGGCCAGTCGGTAGTCGTCATCAACCGGCCGGGCGGCTCTGCCACCATCGGCATGAACTCGGTCGCCAAGGCAAAACCCGATGGCTACACGCTGGGCGTAGCCAGCCTGTCGTTCGTCGCCAACCCGCCGTTCATGGTGGGCAAGATGCCGTTCGATACTGAGAAAGACCTGGTGCCGGTGAGCCTGATCGCGACCGTGCCCCTGGTCATGGTGATCTATCCCGGCGTGCCAGCGAAAACGGTCAAGGAATTCGTCGCGCTCGCGAAAGCCAAGCCGGGCACGCTGAATTACTCTTCAGTCGGCGTCGCCAGTTCCGGCCATCTCGCGATGGAGCTGTTCGAATCGCTGACCGGCACCAAGCTTACGCACGTCGCTTACAACACCTCGCCGACACCTCCGGTGGTGGCGGGCGAAGCCCAGGCACTGATTTCACCGGTGACGGCCAATCAGGCATTCATCAAATCCGGCCGCCTGGTGGCGCTCGGCGTGACGACCGCGAAACGCGTGCCCACGCTCCCCGACGTCCCGACCATCGCCGAAGCGGGCGTGCCCGGTTTCGAGATGTTCGAATGGGTGGGCCTGGTGGCGCCGACGGGAACCCCCAATGCCGTGATCGACCAGCTGCATCAGGCGATCGTGAAAGCCGTAGCGGAGCCCGAAGTCAAAAAAGGCATAGAGAACGCGGGTGGACTGGTGTGGGGCAGCACGCCAGCGGAACTCGCCGCGCACATCAAGAAAGAACTCGCGACCTGGAACAAGATCGGCGCTGAGATCCAGGCGCGGGACGCGGCTGCCAACAAGTAAGTAATGCTGACGCGGGAGCGCCTATGCAGTGCATGGCGCTCTCCGTTTTTTAATTGCACGGTTGTAATCCCCCGCATCGTTCGCGGTTACCGTCTTAAGGAGTTCTGATGTCACTCGCCCTGGAACTTGCGAAGCGCGTCTGCGCTTTGCGCTTTGAAGAACTGCCGCCGCAAGCCGTGCACTGGGCCAAGGTCGGCATCCTCGATCTGGTCGGCGTCACCCTCGCCGGACACGACGAACCCACGGCGCAGCTGCTCGCGCGCGCGCTGGCCTCGGCTACCGGACCGGCACGGATCTTTGGCGAGAACAAGCGCGTCAGCATCCTCGACGCGGCGCTGATCAACGGCACGGCGGCGCACGCGCTCGATTACGACGATTGCAACAACACCGTCGGCGGCCATCCGTCGGCGCCGATCCTGCCGGCGCTGTTTGCGATTGCCGACGAGTTCGGTGCGAGCGGCCGCGATTTCATCAACGCCTATGTGGCCGGTTTCGAAGTCGAGACCAAGCTCGGCCTGGGCGTGCACTTCTATCACTACACCAAGGGCTGGCATCCCACCGCGACCCTGGGCGTGTTCGGCTCCGCCGCGGCCTGCGCGCGCCTGCTCAATCTGAGCGTGGAGCAAACTGCCGTCGCCCTCGCCATCGCGGCTTCGTACGCCTCCGGTATCAAAGCCAATTTCGGCACCATGGTGAAGCCGCTGCACGTGGGCCACTGCTGCAGAAACGGTTTGCTCGCGGCGCGCCTCGCCCAGCAGGATTACACGGCCAATGCCGCCACCGCGTTCGAGCACAAGCAGGGCTTCTTCGAGTTGTTCAACGGCAAAGGCAACTACACCGCCGAGAAGATTTTGCCGGCGTGGGGCAACCCGTACGACATCGTCGAGCCGGGAATCGCGATCAAGCAGTATCCGTGCTGCGGCAGCACCAATTCTGCGATCGATGCCATGCTGAAGCTCACGCGCGAGCACGATGTCAAAGCCGAGCAGGTGGAGAGCATCGAAACCTGGACGCACCCGCGCCGCCTCGAGCACACCAATCGCCCCGACCCGCTGAGTTCGCTGGATGCCAAGTTCAGCGTGCAATATTGCGTGGCGCGCGCCCTACTGGACCGCAAAGTGGTCATTGAGCAGTTCGAAGGCGACGCGTTCATGGATCCCCGGGTGCGCAGCCTGCTGCCGCACATCAAGTCGACTACTTATACGACGGCGCAGTTCCCCGCTGAAAATCACTTCGGCGCGGAAGTGCGGGTCACGCTGAAAGACGGCAGCGTGCGCTCGGCAAAAGTCGATCAGCCCTATGGGCGCACTTCGCGCAATCCGCTGCCGCCCGAGCTGCTCAAGGAGAAATTCGACAATTGCGCGCTGCGCGCCCTGCGCAAGCCTGCGGTAACGCAGCTCTACGCATTGATAGATAGTTTCGACAAGCTGTCCGATGTCACCCAGGTGACGGCGCTCACCGTGCCCGCAGCCTGAGCTGAGGACGCCACGGCCAGGCCGGCGCCGTCGAACAAATGAAGATGATGAGGATGAGAATATGAAGGCAGCTTATTTCATGGAGCACGGCGGGCCGCAAGTGTTGCGCTATGGAGATTTGCCGGATCCGGTGGCCAAGGCGGGCGAGGTGCTGATCGACGTGCACGCGGCCAGCGTCAACGGAGCAGACTGGAAAGTGCGCGCCGGCGAGTCCGCGACGCTCACGGCCTTTCCTCATATACCGGGGCGCGATTTTTCAGGCGTGATCAGCGCGCTCGGCGCCGGGGTGAGCGAGTTCAAGGCGGGCGATGCGGTGTTCGGCGTGTGCGACCAGGGCATTGAGGGCGCATACGCGGAGAAGATCGCAGTCCGCGCGGCCATCGTGGCGAAGAAGCCGGAGAGCCTCACGCACCTCGAGTGCGCGGCGCTGGCGCTGATCAGCCTCACCGCAATCTCCTCCATCGAAGACTGTCTGCAGCTGAAGTCCGGTGAGACGATCCTGATCCAGGGCGGCGCCGGCGGCGTCGCCGGCTTCGCGATCCAGCTCGCCAAACATATCGGCGCGCGCGTGATCACCACGGCGAGCGCGGCGAACCACGAGTATCTGCGCAGCCTGGGCGCCGACCAGATCATCGACTACAACGCTCAGGATTTCACGCAGACGGTGTCCCTGTGCGACGCGGTGTTCGACTCCATCGGCGGAGACGTGGCGCTGCGCTCGTTTGCCGTGCTGCGTCCGGGCGGACGCGCCGCCTTCATCGCCTCGGGCCCCCAGCCGCTGGTGCCGCCGCGCGCCGACCTCATTGCGCTGCGGCCCGATGCCCGGCGCAACCGTCCTCATCTGGAACGCATGCTCGCATTGGTCAAAGCGGGCGCCGTGCGCGTCCCCGAGATCACGGTCTATGCATTGGCGCAGGCCGCCGCGGCCCACGCGGTGAGCGAGGGACGCCACCTGCGCGGCAAACTCGTATTCAAGGTGCGCTAAACGCAGCGCCGCCCGAGCACTACCAGAGGAGGCAGCAAATATGAGTATTGATCTGGACGCAGCCAACAAGATGATTGCAGCGGGCATTCAGATCGCCCGGGGACTCAAGCTCCAGCCGATGACCTTGTGCGTGCTGGACACGGGCGGGCACCTGGTATCCGCGCAGCGCGAGAACAAGAGCGCCATCATGCGCTTCGAAATCGCCTACGGCAAAGCCTATGGCGCCCTCGGCATCGGGCATTCGACGCGCTTCATGCAGGAATCCATGGCGGCAAGAAATCCGCAATTCCTCACCGCGCTCAGCGTGGCCTCCGCGGGAAAAACTTTTCCGGTGATCGGCGGCGTGCTGATCCGCGATGCGGCGGGCGAGCTCATCGGCGCGATCGGCGTGACCGGCGACAGCGGAGACAACGACGAGCGCGTTGCGGTGGCGGCCATCGAGCAATGCGGCTTCAAAGCAGATCTCACCTGAGGCCAGCATGAAAACTGTTGACTTCCACTCAGCGCTTTCTGGACTGCGCACGCAAACATCCGCGATCAATATCCGTCTTGCAGTTGCAGCGGCACTTAGTGCAGCCATCCCCGCGCTGATCGCGTGCGGCTTGGCCGCCGCGCAGGATTACCCCTACAAGCCGATGCGCGTCATCGCCCCTGAGGCAGGAGGCGGCGCCGACTTCGCGGCGCGTTTGATCGGGCAGGCGCTGACCGCGAGCCTCGGCCAGCAGGTGATCGTCGACAACCGCGGGGCCGCGAGCGGCATCATCGCCGCGCAGACGGTGGCGCGCGCCGCACCCGATGGCTACACCCTGCTGTTCTACGGCAGCGCCATCTGGCTGCTGCCCTTCCTGCGCGAGCACGTGCCCTTCGATCCGGTACGCGATTTCCAGCCGGTGACCGTGGCGCTGACTGCCCCCAGCATACTGGTGGTCCATCCCGCGCTCGCGGCGAATTCGGTGAAGGAGCTGATCGCACTGGCGAAAGCGAAGCCGGGGGCGCTGAACTACGTGTCGGGCGCGTCCGGCGGATCGCCCCATCTCTCGGCCGAGCTGTTCAAGACCATGGCGGGCGTCAATATCGTGCGCGTCAATTTCAAGGGCACGGCCATGGCCATCAATGCGCTGCTCGCCGGCGAAGTGCCGATCATGTTTCCGACCGCGGGTTCGATCGCCACGCATCTGAAATCTGGACGCTTGAGGGCGCTGGCCGTCACCAGCGCGCAACCGTCCGCGCTGGTGCCCGATCTGCCCACGGTGGCGGCGTCGCTGCCGGGTTACGAATCGGGCCAAAGCTATGCCATGTTCGCGCCCGCCAAGACTCCGGCGGCGATCATCAACAAGCTCAACCGCGAGATCGTGCGCATCCTCAGAACCCCGGAAATGAGCGAGAAATTTCTGAAGGCTGGGGTCGAGGTCGTCGCCAGCTCGCCGCAGCAGATGGCCGCCGCGCTGAAGTCGGAGATGACGCGCATGGGCAAAGTGATCAAGGACGCCGGCATCCGCGAAGAATGAATTTGAACAGGGAGCAACACATGACAGGATTCGTCAGAAGAGTGGTCACCGGCCACGACGAGCACGGCAAGTCGATCATCGTGTCCGATGGCTACGCGCCGGTCGTCAACAGAAACCGGGCCGTGCGCGCCGACCGCCGCACCACCGATATCTGGAACACGACGGCCATGCCGGTGCCCCTCAGCGCGCTCGAGCCCGACCCCACGCTGCTGGACACGGCATTCATACCCCCGCTGGGAACGCGCATGCGCGTCAACGAGGTGCCGCCGGAACCCGAGGCCGTGCGCAAGCTTTCCTTGGATCAGGCGCGCGAATATTTCGAAGCGCAGATTAAGCAGACGCCGGACGGGCTGCCGGACCGCCACGGCATGATGCACCGGACGCGCTCGCTCGACTACGCGATCGTGCTGGAGGGCGAGGTCACGATGTTTCTCGAGCAGGGGCAGGTGGTGGTGCAGCGCGGGGACGTGGTGATCCAGCGCGGCACCACGCACGCATGGAAAAATCTCCAGGCCCAGATGGCGCGCATGTTGTTCATCGTGATCGATGGGCGCTTCGATACCGGGCTCGCGGCCTTGTTCGCCAAACCGCTGCCGCCCGCCACAGAGCAGCCGCGCCAGTGGGAAAAGCCGACAACCGGATTCATCAGGCGCGTGGTCACCGGCCACGACCAGAACGGCAAGTCTGTCATCCTGGCGGACGGCATGGCGCCGGTGGTCAACCGCGACCGCTCCGCAGCCGCAACCCCCGGCCGCCGCACCACCGACCTCTGGAATACGACGGCCACGCCGGTGCCGATCACCGCGCTCGAGCCTGACCCTACGCTGGTCGCCGGAAAATTCGTGTCCCCGATGGGGACCCGGCTGCGCATCAACGAGTTTCCGCCGGAACCCGAGGCCGTGCGCAAGCTTTCTCTGGACCAGGCGCGTGCGCATTACGAAGCGCACGCCATTTCGCATCCAGTCCCGGGCCGGCATGGCATGATGCACCGGACGCTCTCGCTGGATTACGCGGTCGTGCTGGAGGGCGAGATGACGTGTTTTCTCGAGACCGGGGTGGCGGTGCTGAAGGCGGGGGACGTGCTGATCCAGCGCGGCACCACGCATGCATGGAAAAACCTGGGCAACAGTCCGGTGCGCATGCTGTACGTGCTGCACGACGCACGCCTGGATCCCAGGCTCGAGGCGTTGCTGGGCCCGGGTCACTGATCCGGCATGTGCGCAAATCAAGCAGAGCCGCATTAGCGTGGCGCCTACATAGTCGCAGAAAGTGCGAGACTATGGACGAACTCAAGAAGCAATCGCCGTGCGGCGCATATCTCGAATACTGCAAGCAGGGCCAGCCAAAGGACTGCGGGCTCGCGCTCGCCGACGGCAACGGCGGCGTGTTGTCGAGCGAGTGCACGGGGCCTGCAACCGTATGACATGAGAGCCGCAAGCGGCAGCTCTGAGATCTGCGCATGAACGAGCCGGCGCAGCGCACTCCGGACAGTTCGCCTTCGGTGCTGCGGCGATTGCCGGGCGGCATCTGGGCACTCGGGCTGGGCTCGCTGTTCATGGACACCTCCTCGGAGCTGATCCACAGCTTGCTGCCGATCTACATGGCAAGCGTGCTCGGCGCCTCCATTCTCACCATCGGCATCGTGGAAGGCATCGCCGAAGCGACCGCCGCGATCGTCAAAGTGTTCTCGGGCGCGCTCAGCGATTACCTGGGCAAGCGAAAATTCCTGATGGTTTTAGGCTACGCGCTGGCGGCCTTCACCAAGCCCATTTTCCCGCTCGCCTCTACCATGGGCTGGGTGTTCGCCGCGCGCTTCATCGACCGCATCGGCAAAGGCATCCGCGGTGCGCCGCGCGATGCGCTGGTCGCCGATATCACGCCCCCGCAGCTGCGCGGTGCGGCCTACGGACTGCGCCAGGCGCTCGATTCGATCGGCGCATTTCTCGGCCCGCTACTCGCGCTCATTTGCATGGCGTGGTTTGCCAACGACATCAAAGCCGTGCTGTGGGTCGCCGTGCTGCCTGCATTCATCGCCGTGGCGCTGCTCATGCGCTACGTGCGCGAACCCGAGCGCGCTGAAGCACGCACGCCTGGCAACACGCCGCTCGCGTGGAGCGATGTGCGACGGCTGCCGCTCTCCTACTGGCTGGTCGTGGCGCTCGGCGCCGTCTTCACCCTGGCGCGTTTCAGCGAAGCGTTCCTGGTGCTGCGCGCGCAGGACGTCGGGCTGTCACTGGGACTGGTGCCGCTCATCATGATCGTGATGAACATGATGTACGCGGGCTGCGCTTATCCCGCCGGCGCCGCCGCTGACCGCATGAGCCGCAGCACGCTGCTGCTTGCCGGACTCGCGCTGCTGATCGCCGCGGACTGGGTGCTCGCAACCGCGGGCTCTCCGATGGCGGCATTCATCGGCGCCGGCCTGTGGGGGCTGCACATGGCGTTGACGCAGGGCCTGATGGCCAAGCTCGTCGCGGATACCGCGCCCGCCAATCTGCGCGGCACGGCCTTCGGCATCTTCAATCTGGTGAGCGGCGGCGCGCTGCTGCTCGCGAGCATCGTGGCAGGTGCGCTGTGGGGTGCATACGGGGCGGCCGCGACATTCTGGGCCGGCGCCGGCTTCGCAGCGATTGCGGCGCTCGGGCTGCTTGCATACCGACTGAGATCTCAGGAGCGCCGCATCTATTGAACCTAACAACCGCTACCTGCGCCGCACCCACATGATGAGTCCGGACAGGGTGAGCACGATTGTCAGCGCAAAGTACGCACGCAGCCCGAAGGCGAGTCCGATCAGGCCCGCGCAGAACGGCGCGAGCCCGCCGGCGATGAACTGAAACGAAGAGGCGTAGGAGAACGCCCGCGCGTCCATGCCGCGCGGCGCATGGTCTTTGAGCAGGCGGATGATCGCCGGGCTCATGCCCGAGGCCGCCAGCCCGAACACGACCCGCGCCAGCACCAGCTGCGAAGGCGTCTGCAGCACCAGCAGCGGAATGTTCGCGAGCAGCGCGGCAGCGGTCGTGTAGGTCAGCACGCGCGCCGGGTCGTGACGGTCAAGCAGCCGCCCCCACAGCGGCAGCGCGATCACGCCGGAAACGGAGAGCCCCATCGCCGCCGCGCCCACCCAGTAAGCTTCCGAGCTCGCGCCCACCGGATGTGCGGCCAAAAGCTGCAGCGCATAGATGGAGACGATGGTAACGTTGCCGCCCCACAGCGCCGCGAACATAAAGCACAGCAGATAGAGCGGCCCGATGCGCGGCACCGCCACCAGTTTGCGCAGATCTCCCACCCAGTCGAAGCGCCAGGGGCCGGAGGCCCGGTGCTTGATCTCGTGCACGAAGCACAGCACCAGCAGGCCGCCGAACAACAGCAGGCCGCCGCTGATCCAGAACATCCAGTGCTCGCGGGCGATCATCACGGCGAGCAGGGCGCCCACGGCCGGCCCGATGGTCTGCCCCACCAGAGAGCCGCTCTGCGTCAGCGCGAGCGCGCTGCCAATGCGCCGGGGCGGCGTATTGGCCACCAGTAGCGCGTTGATCGCGGGATTGGCGCCGTTGAAGATGCCGACCAGCATGAACAGCGCGGCAAACCACAGCGGAGTCGTTGCGAACGGGATCAGCGACATGAAGAAGCCCATACCGAGCAGGGCGCGCAGCACCATGAGCTTGCGGCCGAAATGATCGGCGACAGCGCCCCACACCGGGCTCGCGATGAAGCCGATGATGTAGAACACCAGCATCATGTAGCCGATCCAGGTCTCGAGGTGCTCGTGCACGCCGAGGCCGCGCAGCATGAGTGGCAGAAAAGGAAAAGACAGCTGGAACCCGAGCGAGCACAGCAAGCCCGCAACCGGCAGCACGCGCAGGTTGCGGCTCCAGTACGGAAACTCGCGCGCCTCGTCGCGCTCGCTCATGGAAGCGCTCATCGGCGCGCCCTCAGCTGCGCAGTGCGCATGCGCGTGCAGTGTGTCTCATGATCTCCCCAGTGATGCGCCGCACGACTTCGAGCACCGCGCATCCACTAGCCCGATGATAGCAGGCGCGCTAGCGGCGGCGCACCCACATGATGACTCCAGCCAGGGTGCACACGATGGTCAGCGCAAAGTAGGCACGCAGCCCGAGTGCGGGCCCGATCAGGCCCGCGCAGAACGGCGCGAGCCCGCTGGCGAT
Source organism: uncultured beta proteobacterium (assembly GCA_903905655.1). Classification (GTDB taxonomy): domain Bacteria; phylum Pseudomonadota; class Gammaproteobacteria; order Burkholderiales; family SG8-41; genus PALSA-1004. Next base: position 44,714 of record CAIVHG010000072.1, read on the forward strand.
GAAGCCGAAGGAAGTGGCATAAGAGATTGCCCGCGCATCCATGCGCCGCGGCGCGCGCTCCTTGAGCAAGCGCAGGATCGCCGGCATCATGCCCGAGGCCGCGAGCCCGCACGCGACCCGCGCCAACACCAGCTGCAAAGGCGTCTGCAGCACCAGCAGCGGAATGTTCGCGAGCAGCGCGGCCACGCTCGCGTAGGTCAGCACGCGCGCCGGGTCGCAGCGATCGAGCAGCCGTCCCCACAGCGGCAGCGCGAGCACGCCCGAAACGGACAGCCCCATTGCCGCCGCTCCCACCCAGTAGGCTTCCGTGCTCGCGGCCACCGGTTGTGCTGCCAGGAGCTGCAGCGCGTAGATGGTAATGATGGTGGTGTTGCCCGACCACAGCACCGAGAACATGAAGCACAGCAGATAGAGCGGCCCGATGCCCGGCACCGCCACCAGCTCGCGCAGATCGCCCACCCAGTTAAAGCGCCAGGGACCGGATGCCCGGCGCTTGACCTCATGCACCAGGAACACCACCAGCAGGCCGCCGCACAACATCATGCCGCCGCTGATCCAGAACATCCACTGCTTGCGCACGACCATCGCCGCGAGCAAGGCGCCCACGGCGGGTCCGATGGTCTGCCCCACCAGCGCGCCGCTTTGCGTCAGCGCGAGCGAGCTGCCAATGCGCCGCGGCGGCGTGTTGGCAACCAGTAGCGAATTGATCGCGGAATTGGCCCCGTTGAAGATGCCCACCAGCATGAACATCGCGGCGAACCACAGCGGCGAGGTGGCAAACGGCAGCAGCGCCATGAAGAAGCCCATGCCCAGCATGGCGCGCAACACCATGACCTTGCGTCCGTAATGATCGGCGACGGCGCCCCAGATCGGGCTCACGACGAAGCCGATGAGGTAGAACACCAGCATCATGTAGCCGACCCAAGTCTCGAGGTGCTCGCGTATGCCGAGGCCGCGCACCACAAGCGGCAGAAAGGGAAACGACAGCGCGAAGGCGAGCGCGGACAGCAATGTCGCAGCCGGCAGCACGCGCAGGTTGCGGCTCCAGTACGGAAAATCGCGCGCCTCGTCGCGCTCGGTGGCGGCGTCCCCGCTCATGGCGGCGCTCGTAGTCGCGCCATCAGGCGCGCAGCGCGCAGGCGCGTGCAGTGTGTCTCATGATCTCCCCGGTGATGCGGCGCGCGCCCGCGGGCGCCGCGCATCCACAGGCCCGATGATAACAGGCAGCGCAGTCGCCGCCCGAAACGAGCGCCCGCCTATGGTTTGGCGGGTTCGGGTTGCGAAAGGTATTTGCCGAAGAACGCCTGCGCTCTGCTCCAGCTGTCCTTTGCTTCCACAGAGTCGTACTTCGGGCCGCGGTCGTAATCGTGATCGGCGTCAGGATAGAGCTGCATCTCGTACGCCAGCTTGCGCTGCTGCAGCAATTCCGACAATCTACGTGCCCCGCGCACCGTCTGCGTTCCATCCTTCTCGCCGTGCATGATCAGCACTGGCGCACTCCGCTCATTGAAGATCTCGGCAAACTGATACTTCTGCTCGCGCTCATTGCGCACGCCCGAGAGCACGCCGTAATTCGAAACTCCGGCCTGCACGTAGCCCTTGGCGGCGAGCACCATCGCCCAGTAACCGCCCATCGAAAAGCCCACCGCGCCCAGGCGGCTCTTGTCGATCTTCGGGTTCTTCTTCAGATATTCGACGCTGCCCGCCAGGTCATCGAGGATGGCCTCCGCATGCACGGTCAGCGCGCTGGCCCGGGTTGGGCTGCTGATGTTGTGGGCGGCAAAATAATAGGGAACCAGCGCCGCGTAGCCCAGCTGCATCAGACGCTTCGCATAATCAAGATCCGGCCCCCTCACACCGCCGCTCGTGTGCAGCACCAGAATGGCTGGAAAAGGTCCGGTGCCCTCCGGCATATAGAGATCCACCTTCAGCTCGCTCTTGCCGCTCAGGCTGACTATGGTGTCGGCGGCGCAGGTGGCCAAATAAAAACCCGAAAGCACGATCAGCAGTTTGAAGATTTTCATCCACATGGTCTACTCCATGGTCCGTTTCCTGGCGCGCAAACTGCGCGCCGAGCCAACGTTATGAAAGCCCCGCTACGCCTGCAGCAGCGGCCGCAGCCTGCGCATGTCGCTCAGCTTCTCGATGTTCCACACCGTGTCGCACAGGCGGCGGGCGCGTGCGCGCCCCAGCACCGGCGCCAGCAGATCGTAGCTCTTGGCGTCGACCTCGGCGCGCGTCATCGGATTGCCACTGGTGCCGCGCACCGCTTTGACGTGGTTCCTGAGTTCGCGCCCGTCGCGCAGTTTGATTTCAACGATGCCCTGGCGCTTCTCTACGATCTTCTGCAGCTCATCGTCGCCGACGAGCTCGATGCGCGTGCGCGCTTCCAGCACTTTGCGATCGCGCATGCGCTTTACGTCGTGCGCCGAATGAAAGGTCGCGGTGCCGTCGAGCAGCATGACGGCGCACATGTGCTGCATGCAGATATCAGGCATGTTGCGATTGTTGACGGTGTTCGCGCTGTGGTGCGACACGCGCACCACCATTTTTTCGACGTCATCGGCTTTGAAGCGGTGGGCGCGGATCAAGTCGTAGAGCGCATCGAGCGGGGCCTGGATCGGCGAGCCAACCGACCAGCGCTTGATGTTGGTGTTCATGATTTCGTAAGTGCTGCCCAGCTCGCGCACCAGCTCCTGAGGATTCGGCGCACGGCCGTAGGCGACGAAGAAATTGCGTTCGCCGGAGAACACGTCGTCGACCCCGCTGCAACCCTGGCTGACCATCAGCGCCGCCGTCACGCCGTTGCGCGCCGGCAGGCCGCCGAAATCGAACGCCTTCTCGATGTGCTCTTCGTCGCGCACCCAGCACGAGACGCCGCCCGCCTGCTGCGCGGCATAGGAAAGCACATGCCGCGCCTGGCGCTCATTCACGCCGAGCAGCGCACCGGCTGCTGCTGCGGCGCCGAAGGTCGGGCCGAAGCCGTGGGTCGAGTGGCCGTCTCTGAGGAACTCGTAGGGATTGAGCGCCAGCGTGAGCCGGCTGCCGATGTCGTAACCGAGTGCGACTGCGCGCAGCAGCGCGCGCCCGCCGCTGCCTACACGCTCGGCGATCGCCAGCGCCGCCGGCACCACGCCGCAGCCCGGATGCGTGAGCGAGCGCGCGTGCGAATCGTCGGTCTCGTCGGCGTGCGCAAGCATGCCGTTGGCGAGCGCTGCATTGTCCACCGAGGTCAGGAGATGGCTGCCGATGACGCAAGCCTCACGCGTGCCGCCCAGCGCCTTGACGTACGAAATCGCCTTGGTGCCGGGCAGCAGCCGTGAGCCGGATACCATCGCCGCAATGGTGTCGAGCACGTGGTGCTTGGTCTTTTCTGCGACCGCGGATGGCAGCGGCTTGCGCGCCGCGCTCACGATATAAGCAGAGAGCTTGCGCATCAGCGGCGAGACCGCCGCGCCTTTCTCAGCAGCCATCGCGTGCGCAGCCTTCGACGATCAAATGCATCCGGTCATTCATGGATGCCTGCCTCCTTGATGAGCTTGCCCAGGCGCGCCATGTCGTCTTTCATTGCCACGCCCAGTTGCTCTGCGCTGCCGCCGATGACCTCGACGCCCGCATTGAAGAATTTCTCGCGCACGTCGGGCCGGTTGAGCGCGCGCACGATTTCCTGATTGAGCCTGGAGACGATCGCTGCCGGCGTGCCGGCCGGCGCGAACACGCCATAGATTGCGGCCGCTTCATAGCCGGGCAGCCCCGCCGATGCCACCGTGGGCAGCCCGGGTGCAAGCGCAGACGGCTTCGCGGAGGTGATGGCGAGCGCCCGTAGCCTGCCGGTCTTGATGTGCGGCCCGGCGGCCGCAGTATTGGTAAACAGCAGCGACACCTGACCGCCCAGTGTGTCGTTGAGCGCCGGCCCGGCGCCGCGGTAAGAGATATGCACGATGTCGATCGCGGCCATCCTCTTGAACAATTCTGCGGCGAGATGCGAGGACGAGCCGTTGCTTCCCGCAGCGAAGTTGAGCTGTCCCGGATGCGCTTTGGCGAAGGCGATCAACTCCTTCACCGATTTCACCGGCAGCGACGGGTGAACGACGATGAGATTGGGGGAATTCACCGTCAGCGCGACCGGCACGAAATCCTTGACCGGATCGTACGACACGTTCTGCATGAACGGCAGCAGCCAGAAGCTGTTGGGCTGCGATAGCAGGGTGTAACCATCAGGCACCGCTTTGGCAACGGTTTCCGAAGAGATCACGCCGCCGCGGTTGTCGACGATCATCTGCTGCCCCAGGGATGCCGACACCGCCTGCGCAATCAGGCGTGTGATGACATCGCCGCCGCCGCCGACCGCTGAGGTGACGATGCGCACGGGCTTGGTGGGAAAGTTCTGTGCGCAGGCCGCGGCTGCGTACAGCGCGAGCGCGGCTGCAAACGTGGTTGCTGCAAAGCGTGGATTCAACATGGGTAGCCTCACTGGAAATGCGGACGAAGGATGATTGCGATGCCGCGCTCAGTCTTCGTGGATGCCTGCGTCCTTGATGACCTTGGTCCACTTCACCGTTTCAGATTTCAGAAAGGCGGCGAATTCCGCTGGCGTGTTGCCAACTACGTCCGCGCCTGCATTGAAAAACTTCTCCTTCACGTCCGCCTGTGCCAGCACCTCCAAGGTTGCACGGTGGATGCGTGCGACGATCGTAGCCGGCGTCTTGGCTGGCGCAAACATTCCGAATTGCGCGGACGATTCATAACCGGGCACGCCGCTGGCGGAGACCGTGGGCATGCCGGGAAACAACGCGGTGGGCTGCGCGCTCGTCACGGCGAGCGCCCGCAGGCGGCCGGTCTTGACATGCGGCATCACTGAGCTGGCATTGGCGAACATGAGTTGCACGCGGCCGCCGATGATGTCGTTGACCGCCAGCGCTACGCCTTTGTAGTTGATGCGCGTGATGTTTACGTGCGCCATGGCATTGAACAACTCGGCCGCGAGATGGGTCGACGAGCCGGTAGCCGTCGAGCCATAGTTGAGCGCGCCGGGCTTCGCCTTGGCCAGCTCGACTAAGTCCCGCACCGATTGCGCGGGAAGCTGAGGATTGACGGCCAAAACATTGGGCGCTCTCACGGTCAGGGTGATCGGCGCAAAATCTTTGAGCGGATCCCAGCCGGCCTTGCGCATGAGCGGTGTGATCCACACGGTATTGCCATAGATCATCAGCGTGTAACCGTCGGCCGACGCCTTGGCGACGAGTTCCGCAGCCAGCGACGGGCGGTTCTCCACGACAAACTGCTTCCCCAAGGAAGCTGCCAGCGCCTGCCCGATCAGGCGCGCTGCAAAATCGCCACCGCCTCCCGCCTCCGAGGTGACGATGCGCACCGGCTTGTAGGGATACTCCTGCGCGCAGGCGGCGCCCGCTTCCGATAGCGCCAGGCACGACAACGCGAGCACCGCAGATCTCATGGCATCCATAGTATTGCTCCAATCATTTTTACCTGCCGTGACTATCCCCAGCCTGCCGTTGCGCAACGCTGCACGCGGCGACCCTCATGGACAGACGGCCTACTTCTTGATGCCCAGCCGCTCCAGGTTTGCCGGGGCATATGGATTTCCCTGTGCGGCAGACTTGCGCAACCACTCCGCCGCGCGCGCCATATCTTTGGGCAGACGGCCGCGCCCTTCCGCGTACATCAGGCCAAGCACATTCTGCGCGTTCGCTTCGCCCTGTTCGGCCGCCTTGCGATACCAATCGGCCGCCTGTGCTTCGTCCTTGCGCAAGCCGCCGCGGCCTGCCGCGTACATCAGGCCCAGTCCGTACTGAGCGCCGGCATTGCCCAGCACCGCGGCCTTGCGAAACCACTCGACCGCTTCGGTCTCTTTGGACGCCTGCAGCGCCTCCAGCCCGCGCTGATGCATTTCCGCAGCGGTAACCAGTCCGGCCGGCGCGGCGGGCACGGACGCTGCCGGCTTGGCCGGCACCGCAGCCGGGGCCTGCACTGTCGTGGAAGTAACTGCAGCTGCGTATTCTTCGTACGCGGCTTCGCGCGGTGCACTCGCCGCCGTTTGCGAGAGAGCAGCGACGTCGTGCGCATACGCGATGACGAGACGCGCGCTGCCATCGCCTGCGGCGGACGCGGGTCCGCAGCAAGCGCAGCACAACAGCAGCAGCAATGCGATCTTCATGGCGCAGTCATTCTACCCGAACTGGTCCTGCTGGTGCCTGAGCCGCGCCGCGCACAGCGGTGGCAGCGCCATCTTCGATGTCACGATCAGGCTTAACGTGGCGGCGGAGATCGCGGCGGCAGCGTCTCGCTGCACGACGGCCGGCTCGTGATCCACGCCTGCCATGCCGCAAGCGCCGAACGGGCGCCGCGCGATTCGGCGTAAGATCCAGGTTGCGCGCGCGCATCTTTCGTCCTGCGCTGGCTCGCGCCCCCAACCCTCAGAAGCAAAGAAAGGCCTACATGCAAAAGACCCTCATCATCACAGCATTGGCGATCGCCGCGTCTGCCGCATCTGGAAGCAGCAGCGCCGCGGCCCCGGACTTCCCGAGCAAGCCGATCCGCATCGTCACCGCCGAAACCGGGGGCGGCAACGACGTGGCGGCGCGCTTGATCGCGCAGGGTCTCAGCATCCGCTTCGGCAAGCAGGTGATCGTGGACAATCGCGGCGGCAGCGTGATCGTCGCCGCGGACATCGTGCGCGCTGCCTCGCCCGATGGCTACACGCTGATGCTGTACGGCAATAACTTCTGGATTCTGCCGTTCATGCGCGACCATGTCAGCTACGATCCGGTCAAGGATTTCTCGCCGGTCACGCTCGCGACCAGCTCGCCCAGCGTGCTCGTCGTGCATCCGGCGGTCCCCGCGAAATCCACGCGCGAACTGATCGCTTTGGCGAAAGCGAAGCCGGGACAGCTCAATTACGGCGCAGCGTCGGGCGGGACCATCCACATCGCCGCCGAATTGTTCAAATCGCTGGCCGGCGTCAACATCGTGAACGTGCCCTACAAAGGCGGCGGCCCGGCGCTGACCGCGCTCATGAGCGGCGAAATACAGGTGATGTTCCCCACCGCCGGAACGGTGGCGGCACAACTCCATTCGAACAAGCTGCGGGCGCTCGCGGTCACCAGCGCGAAGCCCTCGGTGCTGTTCCCCGATCTGCCGACGATCGCAGACAGCGGACTGCCCGGCTATGAGGCGGTAGCGCGCTTTGCGGTATTCGGGCCCGCCAAAACGCCGAAAGCGATCAACAGCCTGCTCAGCCGAGAAATCGTGGGCGTGCTCAATCAGAGTGATGTGAAGGAAAAGTTCCGCGGCGCCGGCATCGAGACCGTTGGCAGCACGCCGGAACAGTTGGCGTCCATCATGAAAGCCGAAATGGCCGGGCTCGGCAAGGTCATCAGGGACGCCGGCATTCGCGCCAACTAGCTCGAATACGTATTGCGCAACGGCGCGCGCCGCCCACACCAGAATCAGGCGCGCTCTTTTCTCAAAATGAACTCGATGCCGCATTCGCCGACCGGGGTGAGGGTCTGGTCGAAGCGCCGGTTGTTGACGAGCTTGCCGATGTCATAGCGATAGGTCGCATCCTGCAGCTCGACTCGCAGCACGCGGATGTTCGCAGGAAGGCTGCGGAACAGGTCGAGCAGGTTGATGCTCACCGGCGACCACGATTTCTGTTTGTAGATCGTGAACGTGTGCTTGTGGTCGGGGTTGAAGGTCGACGGAAACACCCCCTGCTCGTAGAGGTCTTCATCGGGCACCAGGCACACCAGGGTTCCCCCGGGCTTGAGCACCCGCAGCCAGTTGGCCAGGGCGTTGGGCACATTCCTCATGTGTTCCAGGCAGTGCGCGGAATGCACGAAGTCAAAGGCGTTGTCCTGCACCGTTTCCAGCAATTCCGCGTCGCCGTCCTTCATGTCCCATGCTCGGCAGGACTGCATCAGCGGGAAAAACTCCGCGTATTGGGTCAGCGGATCCGGGCCCGAGCCGATGTCGATGCCGTGCCCGACGAAATAGCGGGTCGCATAGCGCGCATCCCGCAGTCTTTGAAAGATCGCTTTACTCGATTCGTGCATGGTTTAAGTTCGCGTAAATTACAGTTGCCCTGATTATCGGTCACCCGCCCGTCATTGCTCAAGCGCGCCGCATCAGGTGCGCAGCCGGTAGCCGGTTTTGAAGATCCACGCCACGATCCCCAGCGAGATCGCCAGGAACACGCCGGTCATGGCAAGGCTTACAACTAGCGACACGTCGGCGAGCCCGTAAAAGCTCCAGCGAAAGCCGCTGACGAGGTAGACCACGGGATTGAAGAGCGTCACTTTCTGCCAGAACGGAGGCAGCATATCGATGGAATAGAAGGTGCCACCGAGAAAAGTGAGCGGCGTGACGATCAGCAGCGGGATCAACTGCAGTTTCTCGAAACCGTCGGCCCAGATGCCGATGATGAAGCCAAACAGGCTGAAGGTCACGGAAGTCAGCAACAGGAAGAAAATCATCCACAGCGGATGCTCGATGCGCAGCGGCACCAGCAGCGCTGCGGTGGCGAGGATGATGACGCCGAGGATGATCGACTTGCTGGCCGCCGCCCCCACGTAGGCGAGCACGATCTCCAGATAGGAAACCGGCGCCGTCAGCAGCTCGTAGATGGTGCCGGTGAAGCGCGGAAAATAGATGCCGAACGA
>CAIVHG010000073.1 GCA_903905655.1 uncultured beta proteobacterium
ATCGGTGCCCGCCGCTCGGCGACCGGCGCCGGCTGCCTGCTGGCGCAGCCGGCGGCCAACGCGACGATGCTGACAAGGACACAACGAGCAAGCAGTTTCATTCGACCCCCGCCACCAAAGGTACGAAGCGCACGGCATCATAGCGCGTCTCAACGACCCCGACATCATTGCGCTCGAGCATGCACAGCGTCTGTCCGCCGACCGCGGACGGGCCCAGAGGCAGAAGCATGCGGCCCCCCGGTGCAAGTTGCTCGAGCAGCGCTTGCGGCACCGATGACGATGCCGCGGCGACGATAATGGTATCAAATGGTGCTGCCTCCGGCAGCCCGAAATTGCCATCCGCGTGCTTCAGGCGCACGTATCCCAGACGCAGTTGGGCCAGGTTCTTGCGGGCCCGGCCGAGCAGGGCGTCGATGCGCTCGAGCGCGAACACCTGGCGCTCGAGCATCGCCAGCACCGCGGTCTGATAGCCGCATCCGGCGCCCACCTCCAACGTCGTGCCCAGTTCGCGCCCCTTGATCAACAGTTCTATCATGCGCGCCACGACGTAGGGTTGCGAGATGGTCTGCTGGAAACCGATGGGCAGGGCGGTGTCATCGTAGGCGCGCGAGGCCAGCGCCTCCTCGACGAAGATGTGGCGCGGGATCTCGTACATGACGTTGAGCACCGCTTCGTCCGCGATGCCCAGCTCGCGCAGCCGCTCGATCATGCGCATGCGGGTGCGCTGCGAGGTCATGCCGATGCCTGACAGATTTGAGCTCATGCGAGCCAATTCTTGTTGCCTTCCAATTGCGAATATTTCGTGAGATCCATTTGCAAGGGCGTCACCGAAACCGCGCCGCGCGCAACTGCATAGAAATCGGTGCCCTCGCCCGCGTCCTGCGCACTGCCGGCAGCGCCGACCCAATACACGGTTTCGCCGCGCGGCGTGCTCGTCTTCACTACCGGCTCGGCCTTGTGCCTGCGGCCGAGCCGCGTGACTTCGATGCCCGCTAGACTACCATAGGGCACATCCGGCACGTTAATGTTGAGCAGCGTCGGCTGCGCGAGCGGGCTGCGCGAATGACGTTCCACCATTTCAACGACGATGCGCGCCGCAGTATCGAAATGATCCGCCCCGCTGGCCACCAGCGACACCGCCACCGACGGGATGCCCAGCAAAAATCCCTCGGTCGCCGCCGCCACGGTGCCGGAGTAGATCGTGTCGTCCCCCATGTTGGCGCTGTGATTCACCCCGGAAATCACCATATCCGGCAATTCCCCGAGCAGTCCGGTCACTGCGAGGTGCACGCAGTCGGTCGGCGTGCCGTTCACGAAGTAAAAACCATTGGCTGCCTGGCGCACGGAGAGCGGACGGTCGAGCGTCAGCGAATTGCTGGCGCCGCTACGATCGCGCTCCGGGGCGACCACGGTGATTTTCGCGAACCCGGCCAGCGCTTCGGCAAGCGCCGCAAGGCCCGGCGCGAAATAGCCGTCGTCGTTGCTCAGCAGAATGTGCATATAGCGTATGCGCTGCGCGGCGCGCCATAGCCATGCAGCACCTGCAGTACAGGGCGTGCCGCGGCGGACAGATGATGAGGAAATGCTTTGTGCATAGGCCGAAAAAAGTATAACACGCGCCGCCTGCTGCCGCGTTCCGGCGTTATGCGCGCCCCGGCTTACTGCGAGTGCCTTATTCGCGAAGTCCCATAACCGCTAGCAATGTGTTCGCTGACTGCGAGCGCCGCATTCGCGGTATTTTCTGGCCACGATCGGTCCTATGCGTTGATATTCTGGATCGTTAGGTTTTATGCGGCGGCCGCGGCGTCTGGCGCGCAGCGCGCACCGCTGCCACCGCAGCCGCAAGCTGGCAAAAGCGCGGTTCCACGCTCCAGCGCTCGAGCGCGAGCGGCAATTTGCGCAGCCAGTTGGGATATTCATGCACCGTGCCCGGCAGGTTGGCCTGCTCGAGCACGCCGAGCACGTCCTCGAACTGCACGACCATCAGCGCAGCGGCGCTGCACGCCATGTAGACATGCAGCGCAATCGCCAGCTCGGCGCTATAGCCGGATTCAGAGTACGTCTGCGCGCTCACCGTAGCCGGCAGCAGTCCCGCGCGCTCAAGCGCAGTGAGCAACGCGGCGCGCTCATGCGCGCGCCCATTTACCATGGCATCGCGCATTTCAGAATTCGGGAACAGCCCGAGCGCGTCGCGCAGCTCCATGTCACGGCCCTGCCAATAGCCGGCCAGCGTCGGCAGATCGTGGGTAGTGCCCACGACCAGCGCGGCGCCCGGGTAATCCGCGGGCGCCTTGAACTGGCCGCCGTCGCGCTCGAACATCAGCACGCGGTAGGACAGCACGCCGGCGCTGTGCAGGGTCGCGCGCACTTCGGGCGGCACCGTGCCTAGATCTTCGCCGATCACCAGACAGCGATGGCGCTGGCTTTCCAGCGCCAGGATGCCGAGCGCCTCCGCGTACGGATAGATCACATACGCCCCCTGATCCGCAGCCACGCCGCACGGCACCCAGTAGAGCCGCGCCAGCCCCATCACGTGGTCGATGCGCAACGCACCTGCGTGCGCCATGTTGGCGCGCAGCGCAGCAATGAGCGGAGCAAAGGAAGCGGCAGCCAGCCGCTCCGGGACCAGCGGCGGCAGTCCCCAGTCCTGGCCCAGCAGATTGAAATCGTCGGGCGGCGCGCCTACGCTTGCGCCGAGCGCATACATGCTTTGATGCGCCCACGCCTCCGCCCCCCCGCGATCGACGGAGACCGCCAGATCGGCATATAAGCCAATGCTAAGTCCCAGCTCGAAGCAGCGCTGCTCGATCCCCGCGAGCTGCAGATCGGCCTGCCACTGCAGATAAGCATAGAACTCCACGCGCTCGCGTTGGGCTCGCGCAAAATCGTTTACCGCCGCGCCGTCGGGATCCCGGTAATGCTCCGGCCACTGCTGCCAGGCTCCGTTATTTGGATCGCCGTTCTGCAGATGCTCCTGCAGCGCCTCGAAGATCGCGTGCCGCTCGAGGGCCGCACCCTGCGCGGCGCAATATTCGCGGAATGAGCGAGCGCGCGCGGTATCGTCCGCCAGATGATGGCTCCGAAAATGCGCGTACAGCATCTCGAGCAGCGGCCGCTTGACCGCCGCTACCCCTGCGTAATCGACGAACTCCGTGTCGCGCAGCCGCTGGAGTTCGGCGCGGAACGCCGCCGATCCAACCATATCGCGAGCCGTCGCGGATTCCTGACAATCTGCGATGGCTTCCACGTCTAGGTAGAGCACGTTGACGTAACTGCGGCTCGACGGACTGTACGGGCTGATGTGCAGCGGATTATTCAAGTACAACGCGTGCAGAGGGTTCACGCCGAGCACCGCTGCGCCACGCCCGGCCCACAATTCCAGCGCAGCGCGCAGATCCGTGAAATCGCCGATGCCCCAGTTTCTCTCCGAACGCAGGCCGTAGAGCTGCACTGCGCCGCCCCACAGGCGGCCGCCGGATGCGATCGGCTCCGGCTGATAGCAGCGCTGCGGAGCCACGATCAGATCAGCTGTAGCGAGCAGTCGCCCCTGGTCCGACAACTCGAGCTTGTGATAACCAGGTGGCAGGACCGGCGGCAAGGGCAGCACGCGCAGGTCGATGCGCTCGCCGTCGATGTGCGCCTCCTCGGCCACGGTGAGCGTGCGGGCATCAAAATCCGCACTGTGTATGCGGCCGCATTCTTCCTTCACCTGCCAATGCAGCACACGGCCCTCCAGCGCCGCCGGCAAGCGCATGCGCAGCCCGTCATGCAGCGCAGACTCGCGCACCACGATCGCTGCCGGCACGATCGTGCGCCAACGCACGCGGTGGTAGAGGGTCAGCGCCGCTTCAACTTCTGCAGAGGTGGCGGCCGCAACCCCCATGGCCGCAAGCAGCGCGCACACCACCTCCTCGCTCGCCTCGCGCCACACGCCGCGGATGTCGTGATAAGCGAGCTGAATGCCGTGACATCCGGCGAGCTCGGCCAGCCGCGCATCCATTACGCGCTCCCCGAAAAAAGCAACGTAGCGCGGCCGCGCTTCATGGGCGCCCGGGCAGCTCGCGCAGCAGCGCAAGCGAACGCCCATGCAGCAGATAATCGCCGCCTACGGGGGCGGACTTCGATTGCGGCGCGCCGTCCTCGAGCGCGGTATCGAATTCGAGCAGCCACTCGCGCGCGCCGTTGAGCTCAGGCAGGCGAAACGCGATGGTGTCGTGATGCGCGTTGAACAGCACCAGAAAATTGGCGTCATGTATCGCATGGCTGCGCGCATCGGCGTCCTGCAGCGCATCGCCGGACAGATAAACGCCCAGGCAGCGCGCGTAATCCTTGTTCCACTCCTCAGTGGTCATCTCGATGCCATCCGGCATCAGCCACACGATGTCCTTGCACGCCGCGCCCGGCGGCGGACGCCCCTCGAAGAAATCGTGGCGGCGAAAGATCGGATGCCTGCGGCGCAATGCGATCAGCCGTATCGAAAACTCGAGCAGGCGCTCGTCCGCTGGGGCTAGCGCCCAATCAATCCACGCCTGTGGATTGTCCTGGCAGTACGCGTTGTTGTTGCCGAGCTGCGTGCCGCCCATCTCATCTCCCGCGCGCAGCATCGGCACACCCTGCGACAGCAGCAGTGTGGCGAGCAGATTGCGCTTCTGGCGTTCGCGCAACGCTCCGATCGCAGGATCGCCGGTCGGCCCTTCGACGCCGCAGTTCCAGGACACGTTATGGTTATGGCCGTCCCGGTTGTGTTCCCCGTTGGGCTCGTTGTGCTTGGCGTCGTACGAGACCAGATCGTGCAACGTAAATCCGTCGTGCGCCGCGATGAAATTGATGCTCGCGCTGGTGCCCCGGCCATTGTGCGCATATAGATCTGCGGAGCCGGTCAGCCGGCGCGCGAAGTTGCCGATGAGCCCGCGGTCGCCCTTCCAGTACGCGCGCATGGTATCGCGATACTGGTCGTTCCACTCCGCCCAGCGGTTTGGAAAGTTGCCAACCTGGTAGCCGCTGCCGCCCAGGTCCCAGGGTTCCGCGATCAGCTTCACCTGCGACAACACCGGGTCCTGGGCCAGCACATCGAAGAACGAGCCGCCGCCGTCGAACGCGTCGTGCTCGCGTGCGAGCGCCACCGCGAGATCGAAGCGAAAGCCGTCGACATGCATCTCCGTCACCCAATATCGCAGCGAATCCGCAATCAGCTGCAGCACGCGCGGATGCTGTGCATTGAGCGTGTTGCCGCAGCCCGTGTAGTCGACGTAATAGCGCGGGTCTTCCGGCTTCAGCCGGTAGTAAGAGGCGTTGTCGATGCCGCGAAAGCAGAGCGTCGGACCGAACTGGTCGGCTTCGGCGGTATGGTTGTAGACAACATCGAGGATCACCTCGATGCCTGCGGAATGCAGCGCCTTTACCATGGTCTTGAACTCGGCCACGCTGCCGGAAGCGCAATAGCGCATCTCGGGAGCGAAGTAACCGATACTGTTGTAGCCCCAGTAATTGCGCAGCCCGCGCTCCACCAGCGGGCGGTCATCGATAAAGGCATGCACCGGCAGGAGTTCGATGGTGGTGACGCCGAGCCGGCGCAGATGATCGATCACCGCCGGCGAGCTCAGCCCGGCATAGCTCCCGCGCAACGCCGGCGGCACCTGCGGATGACGCCGGGTATAACCAGCGACGTGCATCTCATAGATCACCATGTCGTTGCTGGGCACGTTGGGCCGGCGGTCGTCGCCCCAGCTGAAAGCGCTGTCGACGACCACGCTCTTGGGCACGCCGCCCGCATTGTCGCGGTGGTCAAACGACAGGTCTTCGCGCTTGCTGCCGAGCGTGTAGCCGTAATGCGCATCGCTCCAGCGCAGCGCGCCGCTGATGCAGTGCGCGTACGGATCGAGCAGCAGCTTGTGCGGATTGAAGCGGTGCCCCCGCTCGGGCTCATAGGGTCCATGGACGCGATAGCCATAGTGCATCCCGGGCCGCGCTTCAGGCAGGTAGCAATGCCAGACGTGATGCGTGCGCTCGCGAAGCGCAATGCGCTGCAGTTCGCGTTTGCCGCTCGCGTCGAATACGCACAACTCGACCTGTAGCGCGTGCTCCGAGAATAGCGCAAAGTTGACACCCTCCCCGTCCCAGGTCGCGCCATGCGGGTAAGGGCGCCCCGGCCACACCGCGCTGATCGGCTGCAGGGGCTGCTGGCTCATCGGCATCCACCCGCCGGCAAGCTGCGCAAACTCACGCTCATGTTGCAGGCCCTTTTAACATGAGCACCGCCAGCGGCGGCAGCGTGAGCACGAGCTGCGGATGCTGCCCGCCCGCGTGCGCCCCGCCCGTATTGCCCACCCCGCTGCCGCCATAGATCTCAGCATCGCTGTTGAGCAGTTCCTGCCAGTAGCCGGCGCGCGGTACGGCGAGCGCGTAATCGCGCCGCACCACCGGCGTGAAGTTGCACACCACTAGCACCACATCGCCGGCACTCGACTTTCTGAGAAAGCTCACGACGCTGGCCTGGGCGTCCTGGTGGTCGATCCATTCGAATCCGCCGCCCGAAAAATCGAGCTCGTGCAGGGCCGCTTCATTCCGGTAGAGCTGGTTCAGATTTTGCACCCACTGCCGGACGCCCGCATGCTCCCGGTACTGGCACAGCCACCAATCGAGTCCGACCTCGTGATTCCACTCGCTGCGCTGCGCGAATTCACCGCCCATGAACAGCAGCTTTTTGCCAGGATGCCCCCACATGTAGCCGAACAGCAGCCGCAGGTTCGCGAACTGCTGCCAGCTGTCGCCTGGCATCTTCGCGCACAGCGAGCGTTTCCCGTACACCACCTCGTCGTGCGACAGCGGCAGCATGAAGTTCTCGGTGAATGCGTACCAGATCGCAAACGTGATCTGCTGGTGGTGATAACTGCGGTGGATCGGATCTTCGGAAAAATAAGCGAGCGTGTCGTGCATCCAGCCCATGTTCCACTTCATGCCGAAGCCGAGGCCGCCGGTGTCCACCGGACGCGTCACCTGCGGCCATGCGGTGGACTCCTCGGCGATCATCTGCACGTCCGGATGCTCGCGGTAGACCGCGGTGTTCAGCGCGCGCAGAAAATGCACCGCCTCCAGGTTCTCACGGCCGCCATAGGCGTTGGGGATCCATTCTCCGGCCTTGCGCGCATAGTCCAGGTAGAGCATGGAGGCGACCGCGTCCACGCGCAGGCCGTCGATGTGATAGATGTCGAACCAGTAAAGCGCGCTTGAGAGCAGGAACGAGCGCACTTCGTGCCGTCCGTAATTGAAGATATAGCTCTTCCACTCCGGATGAAATCCCTGGCGCGTGTCGGCGTGCTCATAGAGGCGGGTGCCGTCGAAGTAGGCGAGGCCGTGCTCATCGCCGGGAAAATGCGATGGCACCCAGTCGAGGATCACGCCCAGCCCATGCTGGTGCAGGACGTCGACCAGGTACATGAAGTCCTGCGCCGTGCCGTACCGCGCGCTCGGCGCATAGTAGCCGGTGGTCTGATAGCCCCATGATCCATAAAACGGGTGCTCGGTGATCGGCATCAGCTCGACATGGGTGAAGCCCAGCCCCGCCGCGTATTCCGCCAGCGGCTGCGCAAGCTCGCGATAGCCGAGCAGGCGGTTGCCGCCCCCGCGCCGCCATGAGCCCAGATGCACTTCGTAAATCGAGACCGCAGCATTCAGCGCATTGCGCGCCTGCCGCGTGCGCATCCATTCGCCGTCGCCCCAGTCGTACTCGAGCGTCCAGGCGCGCGATGCGCGTGCCGGCGGCACTTCGCTGTAAAACGCGCAGGGATCGGCCTTGTCGACGGTGTAGCCGCCTACCGCGGACACGATGTGATACTTATACGCGTGTCCGCGCTGCACGCCGGCCACGTGGCCTTGCCACACGCCCGAATCCCCGGAGGACTGAAGCGCATCGGCATCCGGGCGCCAGCCGTTCCAGTCACCGATGACGCTCACATAGCGCGCATTGGGCGCCCACACTGCAAACGAAGCCCCCGACCCGGACTGCGGGTCCAAATGGCAGCCGAACTTGCGATACAGCGCGCAGTGCGAGCCTTCCTTAAACAAATAGATGTCGTGCTCGGTCCACATGTGCGCTCATAATCCGTGCTGCAGTGCGCGCCGCCAAAGGGCAGCGCCCGTCCAAGCTCATTATATGCGCCGTGATGGTGCGCGCCTTGCGCTCACTAGAGTTTGAGCAAGAACGAGGCCAGGACCGAAACACCCCTTGCATCCTGAGCGCAAGCGGCGGCGACTCATCAGGCGCACAGGATTGCCGTGGCACGCTGGACATGCAAGAATTTGCGATGCTGCCGTTGCCCCCTGGAACAGGCACATAATTTGCGACTCAGCTTGCAACCACGCTCCGATGCTGGTGACATGGCGCACATAGAAAACTCCGATCAATCATCGCGCTCGGCTAGCCGGGCGTGCATTCTAAAACTCTCACAACCCGGCATCTGCAGATCATGGCCAACCAAGCATTGCGCGTACTTTTTGTAAGCTCCGAGTGCACCCCCTGGTGCAAGACGGGAGGACTCGCCGACGTCAGCGCAGCGCTACCGGCGGCGCTGCGCGCCGGCGGCGCCGATGTGCGCGTACTGCTGCCGGCCTACGGCTCGATGACGCAGCACGCCACCGGCGACTACGTCGAGATCGCAGCGCGGAACCGCTTTCCGTCGGCACGCGTGCTGAGCGCGACGCTGCCGAACGGGGTACCGGCCCTGCTCATCGACTGCCCCGAACTCTACGCGCGTGGAGGCGGGCCCTATGGTGACGACAAGGGCATCGACTGGCCGGACAACGCGCTGCGCTTCGCCCAGCTTTCCCGTGTAGCCGCAGAGCTTTCTACGGCCTCGTCGGGCCTGCCGTGGCAGCCTCAGGTCGTGCACTGCAACGACTGGCAGACGGGTCTGGTGCCCGCCTATCTGCATTACACTGCCCAGCCGCACGCCGCGAGCGTCTACACCGTCCATAATATCTCGTTCCAGGGCCTGTTTCCGGCAACGGTCACGGAGGAAATCGGCCTGCCGCCTGAAAGCTTCTCAGTGGATGGAGTCGAGTTCTACGGTCAGTGTTCCCTGCTCAAGTGCGGTCTCGCCTACGCGGACTGGCTGACCACCGTGAGTGCGACGTATGCGCTCGAAATTCAGCACGAGGAGTACGGGATGGGCATGCAGGGCATCGCGTCCAAGCGCCGCAATGTCCTGTCCGGAATCCTCAACGGCATCGACACCGAGACCTGGAATCCCGCGCTCGACCCCTATCTCGCGCGCAGCTACGACGCGCACACCCTCGAGTTCAAGATCAAGAACAAGCGTGCGCTGCAGGCGCGGCTGGCTTTGCCGCAGACCGATGTGCCGCTGTTGAGCATGGTGAGCCGACTCACCGACCAGAAGGGCATCGACCTGGTGCTGGAGATTGCCGAGCGCATCGCCGCGCTGCCCGCACAACTGGTGATATTGGGCAGCGGCATGCCGCAGTATGAAGCGCAGCTCACTCAACTCGCGCAGCGGCATCATGGACGCATCAGCGCCACTATCGGATTCGACGAATCGCTGGCGCACCTGATCGAGGCGGGCGCCGACGTGTTTCTCATGCCCTCGCGCTATGAGCCCTGCGGCATGAATCAGATGTACAGCCAGCGCTACGGCACCCTCCCCATCGTGCGCGCCACCGGCGGGCTTGCGGATTCCGTCGAGGATTACGACGCTGCGAGCATGAGCGGCGGCGGTTTCGTGTTTCAGGAAGCGACTGCCGCTGCGTTGCTCGTGGCCATCGAGCGTGCGCTCGCTGTTTATAAGACGCCCGCGCGCTGGCGCACGCTGCAGCGCAATGCCATGGCGCGCGACTTCAGCTGGGATGCGAGCGCGCTGCAGTATCTCCAGATCTACCGTCAGCTTTGCAAAGCCCAGGCGCCGGGTTGATTCTCAGGCCAGGGTCACCTTCAGCGCGTCCGCCTTCCGCGGTTGCTCTTTTCTCGACTTGTTATGCCCAGACCATCAGGCCCAGTTCGAAGGGATGAGTGAGCAGGGAATGAGTTGGATAGGCGCGGATGTGGCATTCGATCTGTCCGCAGAACGGTGGCGTCGTGGATAGTGCATAACGTTGCGCTCCCTCCGCCGTGACGCCTCCCACGGGCGAAAATCGGGCACGCACCTGCTCGCGCGCACCATCATTGGGCGATGCGCGTTCGAGCAGCAGCTCGACCACGAGATCGTCAGGCGCGAGCCCCGCGAGCTGCACTTCGACTTCGAACTGCAGCGCATCGCCATATAACGTGTGCGCCTCCGTGCGGTCGGTGCGCCGCAACACCACGCCGGGCCACGCCGCGCGCACGCGCGCCTTCCATTCGGCGAGCTGGCGCGAAATCTCAAGGCCGGCGCCTGCCGCGCGGCCTGACTGTGCCGCAGCTGGAAAATAGAACTTGCGCGCATAATCGCCCAACATGCGACTCGCGTTAAAACTCGGCAGCAGGGTTGCGATCGAATGCTTGGCCATGCGCACCCATTCCGGCGAATAGCCTCCCTCCCCCCGCGCGTAATAGGTGGGAATCACTTCCTCCTGCAGCACATCGTGCAGCGCGCGCGCATCCTCGCGATCGCGGGTGCCCTGGTCCACGCCCTGCGCGGCGTGCGTGATCGCCCAGCCATTGCCGCGTTGATAGCCCTCCCCCCACCAGCCATCGAGGATCGACAGGTTGAGCACGCCATTCATGCCCGCCTTCATGCCCGAGGTGCCGGAAGCTTCGGCGCCGTAGATCGGGGTGTTGAGCCACACATCAACCCCCGTCACCAACCGCCGCGCGAGGTGCAAATCGTAGCCTTCGAGCAGCAGGATCTTGTCTTCAAACTCGGGATCGCGCGCCATGCGCGCGATTTCACGGATCACTTCCTGGCCGGGACCGTCTGCAGGATGCGCCTTGCCGGCAAACACGAACAGCACCGGCCGCGTGCTGTCCGACAATATCGCGCGCAAACGCTCTACATTG
This sequence comes from uncultured beta proteobacterium, assembly GCA_903905655.1. Classification (GTDB taxonomy): domain Bacteria; phylum Pseudomonadota; class Gammaproteobacteria; order Burkholderiales; family SG8-41; genus PALSA-1004. The sequence goes on from CAIVHG010000073.1 coordinate 10,988, forward strand.
TTGAACAGCAGGTTGCCGCGCTTGTAAGTCGCAAAGCGCCGCGCGAACCCGATCGTAAGCACGCCCGGATCATCGGGATTCGTGTGCCGCAGCCGGCGCGCGAGCTGGCGCTCGCTGCCCTGATTGCGGAAATGCGCGAGCCGCACGCGATGACGCAGCAGGTGCAGCATGTGCGACTTGAGCTTTTGGTGCACCGTCCAGAACACCTGGTCGGGCAGCTCGATCATCCGCGCGATGGTTTCCGGATCATCCAGCCGCCCGCTCCATCCCGCCCCCAAGTGCTGCTCGAACACATCCACCCATTCCGGCGCCAGAAAGGTTGGCGCGTGCACCGCATTGGTCACGTACTGGATCGGATTCTCATCGGGCGGGACCTGCGGCCACAGCTTCGCGAGCATGTGCGCCGTCACATCGGCATGGATGCGCGAGACCGCATTCTGGAAACGCGATCCGCGCACCGCGAGCGAAGTCATGTCGAAGCCCTCACCCTCGGCCGGCTGGCCCAGCGCAAGCAGCCGTCCCATGTCGATGCCTACCTCGCTGCAGTAGCCGCTGAAATATTCAGCCATCATCGAGCCGTCGAAGCGATCGTGTCCCGCCGGCACCGCCGTGTGAGTCGTGAACAGCAGGTTGCCGGCGACCGCTTCCAGGGCTGCGCCGAAATCCGCGCCCTCCCGCACCAGATTTCGCACCCGCTCCAGGATCACAAACGCCGGGTGACCTTCGTTGAGATGCCAGACGGTGGGACGCAGCCCCAGCGCAGCGAGCACGCGCGCCCCGCCGATGCCAAGCACAATCTCCTGCTCCAGGCGCGTTCTGCGGTCCCCCCCGTACAACCGGTGCGTAATATTGCAATCCTGTTCCTGATTTTCAGCGACGTCGGTATCAAGAAAATACAAGCTCACGTGTCCGGCACGCGCATGCCACACCCGCACTTTGACGTCACGCCCCGCCAGTTCCACGTTGACGCGCAACTCCGCGTCCCCCACTTTGACGATGCGGATGGGCAGGCAGGCAAAGTCCGAATCCGTGTAGCTGACGATCTGGTTGCCCGCGGCGTCTATGGTCTGCGCGAAATATCCTTGCCGATAGAGCAACCCGATTCCGACAAACGGCAGGCGCATATCGCTTGCCGCCTTGCAGTGATCACCGGCCAGGATGCCCAGGCCGCCGGAATAGATTGGCAGGCTTTCGTGCAGTCCGAACTCGGCGCAGAAATAAGCAACGAGATCTGTATCCTGCCATGACGGCGGGCGCTGGCGCATCGCGACATCGGCGTGGTACGCGTCATAGGCGGCGAGCACGCGCGCATAGTCCGCCATGAACCCGGGGTCCTGCGCGGCGCGCACGAGGTGCTGCTCGTCCACGTGCATCAGAAAAGGCTTCGGGCTGTGGCCGACGGTATCCCAGAAGCGGGGATGCACGCGCGCAAAAATCTCCCGCGCATTGCGATCCCAGCTGTACCAAAGGTTATCCGCCAGCTCTGCAAGACGTTCGAGCCCGCGGGGCAGCTTGGGGCTCACTTCAAGGACAAACGGGCTACCGCGTTGCATTTGAATTGCACTCAATGTTGTATGGTGTCTATGCCCTCAATTCTAGCAAATGCGCGCCCTCTTTCCCCGCCGGATAGTACCTCCCCACAACGCGGCGATGCGACTCACCAGGAGCTTCAGTGAATGGCCGATGGCAAGCAATGCCGTGACGCACAGAAAAACAGACAGGGCGACGCTTAGCAGAAAATCAGGCGCATGGCGTTTAGTTGCCCGGGCTTTGCTTCTGCATCGTGCGGAACAGCCAGCGCCGCACGATCAGCGCACCGCCGACCAGGAGCGTGGCGCAGACGGCGACGAGCACGTAGTTGAGCTCGCGCGGATCGCGCAGCGCCACTTCCAGCTGATCGCCGAACACAGTGGCCGCAAGCGTGCCCGGGAGCATGCCGAACGCCGTGCCAAAAATGTACGGCAGGAACCGGATGCGGATCGCCCCCGCCACCAGGCCGACGACGACAAACGGTGCGATCGGTACCAGGCGCACTGTGGTCACGGCGAGCAACCCGCGCACGCGCAACACCGCGCTCAGGCGATTGAGCTTGGTTCCCGCGAGACTTTGCACCCTGTAAAAGTCCAGCGTGCGGCCGCCGGCATAAGCCACGAGCGCCGCGAGCAGAATGCCGCACACCGCATAGATGAATCCCAGCCATGCACCGAATGCGAGGACCGCGAACATCGTGATCAACGGACGCGGAAACATAACACAGCAGGCAGGTGTATAGAGCACGATCACCAGCAGGGGCGCCCACGGCTGTCCGCCGAACTCGCGCGACCAGGTCACGATGCGTTCCGCGGTCACCAGATCAGCAAGCGGGGTGAAATACCAGGCAGCGGCAAAACCCAGGAGCAGCGCGATCAGGCCGGCGAGCGGACGCCACGCCGCAAACGGCGACTCTACCTCTGCGTGCAGTGCAGATCGTCCAGCCATATCATCCAATGATCCGGGATTGCCAGAAATGGGCGACGGTCACGACAGGATTCACCACGGAATTGGTCTGACTTTCGGCGCCTGCGGGTAAGACAGCCCAGCGCTTACTATGTTCAGGCGCTAGCGTTTGCAGCGGGGGCGCCGCAAGCAACCGCCCGCATTGCGCAGGCATTCGATCTTAGCGGTCTGCGGTCCATTTCGCCGCCCACTCGACGATGGCCTCGGCACTCATCGGCTTGGCAAAATAAAAGCCCTGCGCCAGATCACAGCGCAGCGTCTTGAGCAATTCCCACTGAGCGTGCGTCTCCACACCCTCCGCGACCGCCTTGATGCCGAGCTTCCTTGCGATATCGAGGCTGGATTCGAGTATCACGCGGCAGGATTCGTTTTCAATCGCCTTCATCACGAAGGTCTGATCGATCTTGAGCTCCGTAAACGGGATGCGCGACAACTGCTGCATCGAAGAGTAGCCCTTCCCGTAATCATCGATCGAAAGCCCGAAGCCCTTGATGCGCAGGCGCGCGAGATTTTCCAGCGCACGCACCATGTCGCTCACGGCGACGGTTTCCGTCACTTCGAGTATCACGTTGCGCGGCTGCAGGCCGACCGCCTGCACGATATCGCCGATGCGATCGGCAAGCCCGACGTTGATGATCGTGGCCAGCGACAGATTGACTGAAACGGTCCAGTCCAGGCCGGCGGCGCGCCAGTCGCGGCATGCGGCAGCCGCCTTCTCGAAAATCATCCAGGTGAGCTCGTCGATGCGCTGGTCGGTTTCGAGCGCCGAGATAAACGCGTGCGGACCCAACATCCCATGTTGCGGATGGAACCAGCGCGCGAGCGCTTCCGCACCTTTGACCATGCCGGTCGCAACATCGACTTTGGGTTGAAACAGGGGCTCGAACTGGCGGCCAGCGAGCGCCTCCGCGAAGTCCTCGGCAGGCAGCAATAGGCTGGAACTCACATCCTTGCTCGCCGGGGGCTGATAGAGGTCAAGCAGCGCTTCGAGTTTCTGGATGGTCACCGGCTTGGCGATCGTTCCTAATACGCTGATGCCGTAGGCCTCGGCCATTGCGCCCACCGACGCTAGAAGCGAACGGTCGTGCACCGTGGTCAATATCATCGCTACCGGCAGGCCTTCTTCCCCGATATGGCGGATGAATTCCATGCCGTCCATGCGCGGCAAATCGAGATCGGTGATGATGACATCGATCTGGCGCTTCTTCCAAATATCCAGCGCAGCGTAGCCATCGACTGCTTCAGAGATGTGCTTTGCGCCCAACCCGGCAAGCATATGCACGAGCAGCGCACGCTGGAAATCCTGATCTTCGATGACCAGAAAGCGGATATCCGCGGTGTTCATGCGGATCGCGTCAGAACGATTGGCGGCTGCGCCCGGAGCAGACGCAGGAGCGGGGCGCTGAGACACCGCCTCCGTGGGCTGATCGGACGCGGCGACCGCACTGCCGGGGACGGGATATACCAACTTCGGCTTGATGCCCGCTGCAGACGCTGCCGCGAGAGAATTTGCATTCTGCCGCTCACTGCGCGCACCGCTCATCGCATTGCCCCGACCGCGTCGCGCGCGCGCGCACCGCATGCCCACGCAATAAAAACGCCATGTCCATCAGCGCCGTTCCAACTCAGCATCAGTCCCCCAACGAAAACAACCTACAGCTGCCGATTTCTGGAGACGCAACCTTATCACGGCTGCGACGCCAAATACTACTGAACTTTTTGATAAATGTCATTTGTATACCAATGACATAGGCTGTTTTCCGAGCGCTCAGCCGCAGGCCGGACTGCGCCCCTCAAACAAAGCCGGCACGCGTCTGCGGCACACGGTGCCTGACGCATGCTTTGCGAAGCCGGCTAACCGCGTCGGCCTCCGGCCCTCCCCGCGCACCGCATACCCAAACTATTGAATATATTTGGACTTCCCCTCAGGCTGAGCCCGCCCATACGCTGCAGACTTCCGCCGCCGTCACCACCGGTATCCAGCCCCGCATAAAGGCGATGCTGCGCGCCTGCGCTTCGTCGGTGTACGCGCCGGTGGCGTCCTCGGCCACCACGCTGAAATAGCCGCACGCCATCGCGTGCCGCGCCGTGAACTCGATGCCGATGTCGGTCGCGACCCCGCCGAGCACCAGAGTCGTGATGCCGCGCGCTTTGAGCCGCAGATCGAGCGGGGTATCGACGAACAGCGAAGGCATGCTCTTTTCCAGCACCACGTGATGCGGCGCCGGCGCCAAGCCATCCAGAAATTCCGCCTCCTCCGTGCCGCGCTGCATGAACGGCTTGAGTTTGTCAGGATGATCCACGCGCTGCTTCTTCATCAGGAAACTGAGCATCGGCCCGACCGTGAGATCCAGCGGCGGAAGGATGTGGCGGCTCCAGACGACCAGCACACCCGCGGCGTCAGCTGCGCGCAGCAAACGCCCTCCCGCTTCCTTGACGCGCTCGACATGGGGTGAACGGCCCGCGAGCCCCTTTTGATAATCCCACATGATCAGCGCCGTCGTGCGCGGAGCAACCATCTCATTCAGCGTAGACGGTACTCGGGCCAGGGTGCGTGCGGTGTTGCTCATTGCATCTCCTTGTATGCGGCGCTGCATCCCACTCAGCAGGATTGCGGCGCCTGATGGTTGTCCGTAAAGTTATTATTTTCTGCCTGCCGCAATCGGTGCCGGCAGTCCCGGTATCTGGATGCGCAAAACGGCTTTCACCACTTCTTCGAGGTCGGCGCCGCTGATCGGCAGGCGCGGCGGACGCAGCATTCCTCCGGGCAAACCGAGCGCATTCATCAGCGGCTTCATCGCGCGCATCGAACTGCCGCCGTACTTGTTGTTGACTGCGGTGAACAGCATGAGCTTGGAATACGATTCGCGCACCTGGTCATAATCGCGCGCCCCAAATGCGTTGATGACGGATGCCACCAGCGCGGGCGAGAGATTGCCTTCGCCGCCCATGAAGCCGTTGCCGCCGAGGCCGAGCGTGGTGAGCGCCATCCCCGGTCCTGCGCAATGCACTTCGATGCGATCGCCGACGCGTGCGATCAGATCAGCGAGATACGTCGTGTCGGTTCCCCCATAGGCAATGCCCGCGACGTTCGGGAAGCGCTTCACCATGCGCTCGACCAGATCGAGCGGCAGAAAATATCCTGCCGCCTGGTGGCTCGAGAGATAAACCGGCAGAGAAGTCGATCCGATGGCGGTCGAATAATACTGGTCCATCTCGGCGGGCGTCGGCTTTGCTCCGTGCCCGATTTCCAGCGAGAATATCTGCGCGGCATCCACGCCCGAGCGCTCGGCAGCTTGCAGAAAACTCACCATCTCGCTCGCCTGGCGCGGCTCGCAACCCATCGCGCGCACCTGCACTTTGCCCTTCAGTTCCTCGACCGCGATCGCGAGGACGCGATCGCGCTCCACCGTCGTCAGCGAATAGCCCTCGCTGCTGCCGCTGCCCGCCGCATAGACCGAGCACCCGGCGTCGCGCAACCGCCCGAACTGGCGACGCAGCGCAACCTCATCGAGCCGGCCCTGCTCGTCAAAGGGCGTCAGGCTGATCACGACCACGCTGAGATTTTTTTTCATGCTTCTGTCCTCGAATAAAGGGAATTGGATAAATACGGCGCCGCGCTCACCTGCTCGATTTTACCGCAGCGCATGCATGCCGGGCGGACGGCGATTGCCGACAGTTTGTTCTGGTCGTGTGTGTGATAGGAAGTACGCCGAAGTGGATCCACACGATGAGCGGCCGGAGTTCACCGCGCATCGGCTCGACTCCATGCGCCGTATTTTCAATTACTCTGCGCGTATTCCAACGTCCTTGATCAGCTTGCCCCACTTCGACATGTCGGCCCTGATGGAAGCGGCGAACGCTGCCGATGTGCTGCCGAGTGCTTCCACTCCCGCATTCAAAAGCTTCTCCCTGACATCGGCGCGGTTCAGCACGCGCACGGTCTCACGATTGAGCAGATCGAGGATAGCCGCCGGCGTATTGGCAGGTGCGAGCAGACCATGGGTCGATTCCGCCTCGTACCCAGGCACTCCTGAGGCCGCCATGGTCGGCAGTCCGGGCGCAAGCACGGAGGGCTCGAGCGAAGTCACGGCCAGCGCCCGCAGGCGGCCCGATTTCACCTGCGCAAGCCCGGTCCCGGTCGTCGTGAACATGAGCTGCACCTGGCCCGCGATCAGATCGTTGAGCGCAGGGCCCGTGCCCTTGTAATTCACGCGCACAATTTTGACGCCGGCCAGCGAATTAAAGAGCTCCGCCGCCAGGTGCGGCGCCGCTCCGGTCGATCCGGAAGCATAGTTAAGATCCCCCGGTTTCGCCTTGGCGAGCGCGATCAATTCAGCGACGGATTTGGCCGGCAGCGTCGGCGTTACCACGAGCACGGTGGGCGAGCGGTCGGCCAGCGTGACCGCCGAGAAATCCCGCACCGGATCATACGGCACGTTGTCGCGCAGGAACGGCAGCAGCCAGATGCCGCTGCCGAAGAACAGCAGCGTATAACCGTCCGCGGAAGCTTTCGCAACCGTTTGCGCGGCGACGATGCCGCTCGCTGCACCCTGGTTTTCGACGATCACCGGATGCCCCAGGCTCGCGGTGAGGCCCTGCGCGATCAGCCGCGCCACGACATCAGCGCCGCCGCCGGCCTCTGCGGTGTAGATGCGCATGGGCTTACTCGGAAAATTCTGCGCACACGCCACACTTGCGCCCATCACCAGCACGCACAGCGCTACATGCCTGGAAAATTTTCGAATTTGCTGCATATCAAACGCCCCTGCGCGTAATGTGAACCGCAGCGCTTCGAGGCTCAGCAGGCGAGCACCACTGCAATCGGCCGGTCCACGTGATTGAAAGAGTTTGCGGTCTTATAAAAGCCAAGGCCCGCACCGCGGGCCCTGAATCCTGATGCACTCGTATACCGCGTTACGACAGCAGTGCGCGCCCGCGCTAGGCGCGCCGTCTGGCCTCTGCCTGCGGTTGCTGCGCCGCGGATGCGCCCTTCTTCTGCGCGTCGGCGCTTATGATCGCGCGGAACATCAGCACCGGGATCGATGCTCGGTGCAGCACGCGCGTCGATTCGCTGCCCATGATCAGCTTGGCCAGCCCCTTGCGCGAGCGCATCGCCATCACGATCAGATCGCAGCCGCGATCGTTGGCAGTGTTGATGATGGCATCGTAGGGATGGTCATTGGTTGCGACCACTGTCTCGCACTGCACGCCAGCCGCGTCGGCGGTATGTTGCACGAACTCGAGGAAGCTCGCGGCGCGCGCGCGCGCTTCGGCTTCGACTTTCTCCTGAGTGGCAGGATCGATCGAACCTTCATAGGCGATCATGAGCCGGTAGTCCGGCACCACATGAATGCCGGTAACTTTGGCGCCGCAGAGCTTCGCGAGCTCGATACCGCGCTCAATCGAGCGTTCCGAGTGAGCAGACCCATCCGTCGGCATGAGTATGTGTTTGAACATAGAGCCTCCTCCGGTTTGATGCCACGTGTCTATCTAGTATGCCGTGTACTGCCGGACGCAAGCAACCGCTTGCGCACTTGCAAACCGCCGCTACTATAACCCCTGCCCAATATCGGAAATCGGCGGGCAGTGAAATATACTCCGGAACGGCCGGGAAAACTGAAATTTAAGGCGTGCGCGGCGCGCCGGCGCCGGCGCCGCCCGCCATGCCCGCCGACGGGTCACCACGTACGGAAGCGCCCTAAACCGGCTTCAAAATTCAGGATTTGTCCCTCGCGTGCCGACCGGCCGCCTGCGCGGCGGTGAGCTTTCCGCCGGAACCGAGCATCGCCGCGCTCGCCCAGAACACGCTGAGCAGGCCCAAGGTCGAGCCGAGAAACCCAAATATCACGGGTCCGACCAGGCTGGCAAAATTGATTGCGGCATAGCGCAAACCCAGCGATTCGCCCGAGCGCCCCTGGGGAGAACTCGCGAAGATGAGCATCGTCATCAGCGGTTGTCCACAGCCCATGCCCAGCCCGAATACGAACGAAACCGCGGCCAAGACGAGCACACTGCCGGACAGCGGCAACGCCATCAAACTCGCTGCGGCCAGATAAAGCGAATACGCGAGCAACTTTTCGTGCGCCATGCCTGCGAGCAGCGATGGCAGGTACACCCGCACCAGGAAAGCCGCCACCCCGCAGGCCGCGAGCAGCATACCGATTTCCGATCCTGAAAGCGCCACAGCGCGGCCATACACCGGAATATAAAACTGAAAGGCGTCCATGCCGGCCTGGAACAGGCCGCTGGTGACCAGCACGCGCTGCATCCCCGGCGCAGCCAGAGCGTCGAACAGTCTGCCGGTCGGCGCGCTGGTGCGCTTATCCAGCGCCAGCGCACGCCCTAGCAAGAGGAGCAGCACGATCGGCGCGATCGAAATTCCCGCCACCCAGATGCAGGCAAGCCCCTGCCCTGCGTAATCGACCGCAACCCCGCCCGCCAGCGGGCCCGCGAAGTTGCCTACCGCCATCATGAGCGAGTAATTGGAGAAATTCCGCGCCCGCTGTTCCGGCGTGCTGGCGACCCCAATCAGGTTCTGAGTACCGACCTGGTAGATGGTCCCGGCGAATCCGGTGAGCAGCGCACCTATAAAAAAAGCGGGGCGGCCGGGGTAAAAATAAGTCAGCACCATGGCGAGCACGCTCGCCGCGCAGCCGACGAGCAGCGGCCAGCGCGAGCCGAAGCGATCGGCGAGACGCCCGGCCGGCCATGCGAGCAGCATGGGTATGACCGAAAACGTCGCCGCCAGCAAACCGATCTCGAAGGGTCCTGCGCCCAACCTGAGCGCAAACAGCGCGAGCACCACACGGGCCGCGCGCATGCTCGAGGTGTTGAATGCGGTGAGGATTAAGGCCAGATGGATGGTCATCGACGGTCAGTCCAATGCAGCGCGTGCGCCGCCATATCAGACTGCATAGACCCGGAAGCGGACGAAGGCGGCATTGTCAGCCATTTGCGGATTCACGACAAGCGCACTTCAGCATCAACGACTTGACCGAATGAATTTGAAAGGTCTAGAGTTGCGGGTCTTTCAACGGCCACCACCACGGACACCTTACATGTTCCATAACCTGCCGCCCATCACGCGCACGCTCATCATGATTAACTGCGCGATGTTCGCGCTGCAGATGCTGGTGGGCGAGCGCTTCATGATCTATCTCGCGCTGTGGCCCATAGGATCGTCTGCCGTCCTGCCACCCGGACTCGGATTTCAGCCCTGGCAAATCATCACCTATGGCTTCCTGCACGGCGGACTCATGCATTTGCTCTTCAATATGCTCGCGCTCTACATGTTCGGCGGCGAGCTGGAGCGGCTGTTCGGAGCGCGCCGCTATTCGAATCTTTATTTCCTGAGCGTGATCACCGCGGCGTTGACCCAGCTCGCCTTTGCCGCGCTCTCAGGTAGCGAACCCTACCCCACGGTCGGCGCATCGGGCGGCGTATTCGGGCTGCTGCTCGCCTACGGCTACTATTTCCCAAACCGCACGGTCATGCTGCTGTTCCCGCCGATTCCGCTGCCGGCGCGCATCTTCGTGATGCTCTACGGCGGCCTCGAGCTTTATCTGGGGATCACCGGTACTCAGGAGGGAGTGGCGCATTTCGCGCACCTGGGCGGCATGCTCGGCGCCTGGCTGCTGATCCTCTACTGGCGCGGCCGCTTTCCGTTCGGCCGGCGCTGATCGCAATGATCACGCGTAACGTCGACACCGCGCAGCCGTGCTCCGAAATAAAATGCATCGCTTTGCGAAACACTCATGCGGAACCTTCTCCGGCCACCGCGCTCAAATTATTTCCTTAATATAATGTGCATTTTCTTTAGATTAACTTTCATTTAGGACTACTCCCATGTATCGAAGCATCCTGCTGTGCGCAATGCTCAGCGCAACGAGCGCTCTTCATGCCCAGTCCGCCATCCCGGTGCGCGGCACCATTACCGGCCTCCAGGGCGACGTGCTTTCCGTCACCACGCGCGAAGGCCGTGACCTGAAGATCGAACTCACCAAGGACACGAGCGTGTCCTATGTGAAAAACGTCAAGCTCGAAGACCTGAAGCCGGGCACGCCGCTCGGCACGACGGCGGTGGCCGGACCCGACGGCAAGCTCGTGGCGCGCGAAGTGCACGTCAGTGCAACCGGCGCCTTCCGCACCCAGGGCCACTTTCCGATGAGCGTGTTCCCGGGCGCCACCATGACCAATGGCACCGTATCGGCCGCAGCGACGCTAAGCGGCGGACGCGAACTCACGGTCACCTATGAGGGCGGCTCCAAAGTCGTGCTCATCCCCCCCAATACGCCGGTCGTAGTCCCGGTGGCGGCCGACCGTTCTTATCTGAAGAACGGCGAATACGTGGCGCTCTCGGCAGCCATGAACAACGATGGCAAGCTGGCCACATCGCGCGTGCAGGTAAGCAAGGACGGCGTGCAACCTCCGGCACTGTAGTACGCGCTGACAGCTGGAGGCATCAGCTCATTCGGGACCTTGCCTCGGAGCACGTCCGCCGCGACCGCGCGCCATCAGCGCGCTGCCGGCAGCCATCATCAGCGCGTTCAGCAGGAACAACGGAAACAGCCCGAATGCCGAAGCCACCACGCCGAACAAGACGGGCGTGGTGAAGCGCATCATATTGTTGATCGTTAGCCGCACGCCAAACGTCTCACCGGAACGGCCTTCGGCGGAATTGCTGAACAGCATGACGGTGACGATCGGCTGTCCGCAGCCCATGCCCAGGCCAAACACGAATGCGAGGGCGCCCAGCGCAACCGGATGCCCGAAAAGAGGCATCGCGACCAGCGACATCGCGGCGATGGCGAACGCATACACAAGCACGCCCCCTTCACCCAGCCGCGCGACGAGCCGCATCAGGACCATGCGCACTAACCAGCAGGCTGCCGCATACGCCGAGAGCACGACACCGATGACGGTAGCCGACAGCCCAACCTGATGTCCGTGGACCGGCATATAGAAGAGGAACAAATCCTGGCACACCTGCACCAAGGTGCTGGCCACCAGCATCCTGACGACGCCCGGTTGCTTCAATATGTCTGCAAACCTGCCTGCCGATTCCACGCGCTCGCTGCCGCCCGGCCAGCAACCGCCCCACCCCAGCACCAATACGCCGCCGGCAATCGAAACCGCCATGACGTAAAGACACGCGGGCGCCGCCCCCAGATGGTCGATTGAAAATCCGGCCCACATCGGAGCCACGAAGTTCATGGTCGAGCCGAGCAGGCTCATATTGCTGAAGTTGCGGGTGCGCTGCTCGGGTTTGCTCAGTTGACCCACGATAGTCTGCAGCATCCCATTGAACGTGGCGAACGCGATGCCGAGCATGAGCCCGCCAAGATACATGGCCGGGATTTCGCGCCAGAAGTACGGAGCGAGCATGCCAAGGGCTCCGCAGAGCGCGCCCCAGAAGATCAGCCAGCGCGAACCATAGCGATCTGACAGCTTGCCCAGCCACCACGAAAGCACGAAGGGAAAAACATAGAACGAGGCTGCAAGCAAACCAATGTCCGCCGGCTTGGCGCCCAGTTCCAGCGCATAGAGCGACAGCAGGATGCGCCCCGCCATATTGCTGCCCAGGCAGAGAAAGATGACGACAAAGGTGAAAATCATCGGCATATAGAAGAACTCATGGGCCCGACATGCATGCGCCGATCACCCGCATCGCGACTCTGAGTTATCCACGCCAGCGATGCAACGCGACAGCGCGCCAATCAATGCGCTTCCTGTGACGCGTTGGAACCTGATAACAGCGCCTGCCTGCGGCCGAGCCACAGGCCACTATACAGCCACACGGCGGATAGCGGAACCGCGACCAGCGCGACACCGGCCACACCCAATCCCGCCGAGGTCAGCAACAGGTATGACCAGCTGCCGATCTGATCTCCCGAACGGTAAACGACGGTGTCGATGAAGCTCTTGGCCTTGTACTTGTCCTCGCGCGGAATCACCGTGTACAGAAGCTCCCGCGCCGGCCGCCCGAGTGCGAACTCGCCGGCGCGCCTGCTCACCTGCAGCGCGACGATCACCGCGACGGTGGGCGCAAGCGCGAGCATGCCGAAACCCAATACGCTAAACGCCGGCAGCGCGGCGAGCGCGACCGCCACCCCGAACACCCGCAGGATGCGCGCGGTCAGAAAGAGCTGAATGACAAGCGTCAGCACGTTCACCAGGAGATCAATGCTGGCGAAGAACTCGGTGCGCGAGGCGCGATCTGGAAATCCGCTCGCAGCGATGCTCGCCTGCTCGAAATACAGAAAGGTCGAGGTCACGGTGTAGAGCAGCATGTAGCCGCTGACACCCAGTAGGTAGGGCGACCTGCAAACGTGCGTCAGGCCCGAAAGCAGCGTGCCCCCGATCGGCTTTTCCACCATTGGGGCGGCCGCCCCGCGCTCCAGGCGCAGGGAATAGCGCGACAACCGCCGCACGGCAAACACGGCGAGTTCCAACAGCGCAATCGACGCAAAGAACAGGTAAGTGGAGTTGACGTGCCGCGCGAATGTCACCGTCACCGAGGAACCGACGATCGCGCCCACCGTCGCGCCGGCCGCGATGAAGCCGAACAGCCGCTTGCCCTGCTCTGAATTGAACACGTCGACCATCAGCGCCCAGAACACCGACACCACGAACAGATTGAAGATCGAGGTCCACACGAAGAACACGCGCCCGACCCACACGTTTTGCTCAGGGCTGGCGAGCTTGAGCAGCACGACGAAAATCAGCAGATTCGCCATGAAGAAACGATAGGCGAAGGCGATGAAGCGCTCGCGCGGCAGCTTCTTCACGAGCGCGGCGAACAGCGGATTGGCGCACAGCATGCCAATCAGCGTGCCGGAGAATAGCCACGGCAGGTTCTGCACCCCGCCCTGCACGCCCATCTCGTCGCGGATCGGCCGGATCACGTAATAGGCAGAGAGAATGCAGAACACGTAGAGCAGCGCCCACGCGAGCTCGCGCATCTCCGCGGGGCGCACGTCGAGCACGCGCCCGAAGGCGCGCTGCCCGCTGCTCAACTGCGCTGCTTGCGATGCGCCGGGATCAGAGGCCATCGATATAGCTCTCCATGCGCCGGCGCAGTGCAGCGTCCGGCAGCCGGCCCTGCGCCGCCCCCAGGTTGTCGTCCGCGTAGTCGGCGCGCGCCATCCCCGGCACCACGCAGGTCACGGCGGGATGCGCGGCGATGTACTTCAGGAAAAACTGCGCCCAGCTCTTGCAGTCGAATTCTCCAGCCCACGGCGGCAGCGGCTTGCCCTGCACTGCGCTAAAAAGACTGCCGCGCCCGAACGGCAGATTGATCATCACCGCCATGCCGCGCTCCGCCGCCAGCGGCAAAATCCTCTGGCTGGAATTGCGGTTGTCGAGCGCGTAATCAACCTGGATAAAATCCAGCTGCTCGCGCCGCATCGTATCCTCGAACGCCTGATACTGGCTGTCGAACGACGTCGTGATGCCCACATAACGGATGCGGCCGGCCGCCTTCAGCTCCCGCAGCGTGCGCAAATGGATCTGCGTGTCGCGCAGGTTGTGCACGGAGATCAGGTCGATCTTGTTCGTGTGCAGATTCCTGAACGACTGCTCGATCTGCGCGACGCCCGCATCGTGACCCGAGATGCTCACCTTGGTGGACAGGAACAGCGCATCGCGCGATTTGAGAGCCGCGACGATGGTGCCGAGCGCGGGCTCGGCCGTCCCATAGCTGGGCGAAGTGTCGATCACGGTACCGCCCAGCGTCTGGAAGCGGTGCACCGTTTCCTGCAGCGGCACCAGGTCCGCTGCACTCCTCACCTCTTCGTAGCGCCGTGCCGTGCCCAGACCAATCACCGGTATCATCTCGCCGGACGACGGGATCTTCTTGCGGATCAGCGCCGACGCCTGGGCCAATGCTCCTGCACACGGAGCGAACGTCAGCGCAAGTGCGCTTTTCAGCAAGCTACGGCGACTCTTCTGCATACCTCCTCCTGCAGGTTCAGTGTGATCTTAAACGGATGCATCGTACTGCATTATATGCGGATCTCAGGGTTCGCGATTCATGCTCTTCGCAGACAGGCACCGCAGCAGGCTGAGATTCTCCGCAGTCAGCTCAGAGCTAAAATCGTCAGGAGCGAAATGGCGCTTGAAGGCCGCGGTGGCCGCACCAATATCCGCGACATCATAGCCAATCGACTTGAGCGCGAGCGGCACGTCGGTCGCCGGCGGCGCGTCAGCGGCGGGCTGATCGCACCACAGGCCGAATCCCTGCGCGGCGAGCCGTTTCCATGGAAAGTAGCCGCTCGGATCGACCTTCCTGCGCGGCGCCACATCGGAATGGCCAATGAAGTTCGCGGCCGGTATGTGATAACGCCCGTTGATCTCGGCAAGCAGTTTGAGCAGTGCGGCGATCTGCGGCTCGGCGAACGGCTCGTCGCCGTTGTTGTCGAGCTCGATGCCGATCGATGACGAGTTCAGATCGGTCGTCGCGCCCCACTGCGAAACCCCGGCGTGCCACGCCCGCGCCCGCTCGTCGACCAACTGGTAGAGCGCGCCGTCGCGGCCGATCAGATAATGCGCGCTCACCTCGCGCAGCGGATCGGTCAGCGTGCGCAGCGCACGCTCGGCGGTATCGTTGGTCGTGTCGTGGATGATCACGAAGTTGGGTCGCCGCTCGTCGAAATTGGACGACGGCCGCCACTGCGCAGGGCTGCCGACGCGCTCCGGCAGCGGTGCGCAGGCCGCAAGCGCGATCAGCAGTGCAGCCGCGAGCTCCAGCCGCATGCGCAGGATTGCGCTGCTGGATATGGTTATCTGAGGCAGTCGAAGCAACATGAAATCGGTCAGTCTCTGAATGCAATACGCTGGACGCGCCCAGTTTACAGCGCCGCGCTCCGTCAGTGCAAAGGCCAACGCAGATGGATGCTTGTCTGCCTGGCGTCTTGGGTGCACACTAGATCCGACGTCAGGCCTGCCCGCCTGCAATGACAGGAGCATCGATGCACGCACTCGGACTGCACTACCTGCCGCTCACGCTGCCATTCTTCCTGATCATGGCGCTGCTGCTGGTGCTGCTGTTTTTCATGTTCCTGTTCAGGATCGTTCAGTACGCATACGTCAGGATGGGAATCGCCCCGCAATACGTGCTCATCGTGCTGGTGCTCTCGCTCGCGGGCAGCTACATCAACATCCCGATCATGCACTACCCGGGGGAGCAGATCGTCGCTGGTGAGGACATCCTGTTCTTCGGCATTCACTACATGATGCCGGTGATTCGCGACTGGCCCGGGACCGTGGTCGCGGTCAACGTGGGCGGCGCCGTGATCCCGGCCCTGCTCTCGCTCTACCTGCTCGTCAAAAACAAATTGTGGCTGCGCGGCTTGTTGGGTGTCGCGATCGTTGCAGCGGTCTGCCATGCGCTTGCGCACCCGGTGCCGGGGCTCGGCATCGCGATCCCGATCTTCGTGCCGCCGGCAGCGACCGCAGTCGTCGCGTTGCTGATCGCACGCGACCAGGCGGGACCGCTCGCCTACATCAGCGGCAGCCTCGGCACGCTGATCGGCGCCGACCTGCTCAACCTCGACAAGATCCAGGGCCTGGGGGCATCGATGGTATCGATCGGCGGCGCCGGCACCTTCGACGGCATCTTCGTCACCGGATTGATGGCGGTGCTGTTTGCGAGCGTCGGCTCACGGCAGCGCACCACCGCCTCCTGATAGCCTCACGGGGGCGCACGCCCACTTCCTGAACACCCAGTGCGCTGCCGCCCCGCAGCGCGGCTACTTGGGCGCCGGCCCCATGGTCACGCGCACCAGCGCATCCGCACGCACCCATTTGCCGAAGGCGGCTTGCACATCGGCGGGAGTGAGTGCGAGATAGCGCCGCGCCGCGTTGGCCGGTTCGTCCAGCGGCAGGCCGAGCGTCCAGCGTTGAACCAGACCGAGCGCGATCTCGCCCGCGCTTTCCTCCTGCAGGGGAATGCTGTGCAAACGCAGCGCCTTGGCGCGCTCAAATTCCGCGGCCGTTACCGCGGAATCCCGCATCGCGCGCAGTTCCCGCTCTACCATGTCCTGAACTCTGGATACGTTCTGCGGATCGCATGCATACTCGATCAGGTACAGGCTGCGTGTCTTGCCCACCTGCAGGGACGACTGCACGTTATATACAAGGCCGGCCTCCTTGCGTATGTCGCGGGTGAGGCGCGAGGCATAGAACGAGCCGCCCAGCACGCTGTTACCGAGCTGCAGCGCGTAGTAACCGGGATCGGAGCGCGTGAGATCCAGCGTCTGCGCGAGTATCACGCGGTCCTGCACGCGGCTCGCATCGGGCACGGCGCTGCTGGCGGCCCGGTTGAGCGGCACGCGCGGCAGATCGGTCACCGGCGGCGGGCCGCTCGCACTCCAGGCGCCAAAGTATTTCTCGATCACCGCCTGCGCGTGCGCCGGTGTCACTTTGCCGATGACGACGATCACCGTGAGATCTGGGCGGAACGCCTTGCGGTAATAATCCTGCACATCTGCCAGCGACAGCGCGCTCACCGTCTCCGGCCGCGCTTCGCGCAGCGTGGGATCGCGGGCCGGAAACAGCGCCGCGCGCAGCGCACGGGTGCCCAGGTAATCGGGACTCGTGAGTTGCCCCGCCACCGACTGCGCGATCTGGCGCCTGACAATGTTGAAGGCCGCCTCCGGCAGCGCAGGATGCAGCTGGTTATCGGCCAGCAGTTCCACGCCACGCTCGAAGTTCTCAGAGAGCGACTGCACCGAGAAATCGGTGCCGGCCTGCGCTTCGGCGCCAATGGCATCCAGCGCCTCCTGATAAGCGATGCGGTCCAGGCGCTGCGTGCCGAAGGCAAAGAGCTGCGCCAGCACCTGCGAGAGGCCTTCCTTGCCGGGGGGCACCTGCAGCTCGGAGCGGTTCCGGATATGGCCATAGACGCTGACGGTATCGCTCACGTCTTCAGGCTGCACGATGAGCGTGATGCCGTTCTTGAGTTTGCTCACCACCGGGTGCACGCTCGATTGCGGCACCGTCAACCGCCGCAGCACGGGCTGCGCCCACTCCGGCAGCGGCGTGGGCTTCGCTTCGCCGAGCGAGATGTGCTCCTGCCCCCCGAAGCCGCGCGCCGCCACCGGCTTGCCGGAGCCCTCCGGCGTGAGCACGCCCGTGATCGCGTGATCCAGATCCAGATACTTGCGGGCGACGCGATTCACGTCCTCGACAGTGACGCGCTCGATGCGCGCAAGATCCTCGTCGGGCGAATTGAGTCCCTGCACAGCCACCGCTTCCGACCACACCGTCGCGAGTCCGGAGATCGAATTCTTCTGAAACTCAGCGTCGCGCCGCTCCTGGCGTTTTGCTGCTGCCACCAGATCCGCTGGCACTCCGTCACGGGCGATGCGTCCGAGAATTTCGCGCATCTCAGACTCGACCGCTTTGGCATTGCCCCCAGCGGGAAAGCTGCCGACAGCATAGGCAAGGCCAGCCTTGGGCAGCGGGCTGTAGGAAAACTCCACACTGAGCGCCTTGCCCTGCGGCACCATTCCATAGAAATCGCCGCGGCGGTTGTTCAGCACGTCGCCAAGCACCTCCAGCGCCGGATAGTCGGGGCTTTCGAACCCGGGCATGCGCAGCGCAATCACCTGCATACCATAGGGCAGATCGGTCTTCAGGTTTATCGCCTGCGGCTGCACCGGCTGCAGGGTGACGCCAGTGCGCGGCGGCAACTCCTTCGCGCGTATGGGCCCGAACAGTTCCTTGATCTTGGCGAGGGCCGCGGCGGGGTTCACGTTGCCCGCCACCACCAGCACCGCATTGTTAGGCGCGTACCAGCGCTCGTGATAGCGCTTGAGATCCGCGGCCTGGGTCTGCTCGAAGGATTCGCGCGTTCCCAGCGCATCGTTTGCATAAGGCGTCCCGGCAAACATCGCGGTGCGCACCTTCGTCAGGAACACATACACCGGGTTTGAAAGATCCTGCGCGACTTCCTGCGAGATGGCGCCGCGTTCCTGCGCCCAATCCTCGTCCGTCGCGAGTATGGAACTCATCCTCTGCGCTTCGATATGCAGCGCGATATCCAGATCTTCCGCCGGCGCCGTAAACAGGTACTGCGTGATCGTCTCGCGGGTATTCGCATTGAAGTCCCCGCCCATGGCACTGCCGATATCGGCGAGCTGATCCGCCGTGAGCCCGGGACTGCCGCGGAACATCATGTGCTCCAGCGCATGCGCCGTCCCCGGAAAACCGGGCTCGGTCTCGGAGCCGCCGGAAAGATAGTTGACTGCGGTCGCCACCACCGGCGCGAGCGTATTGCGCACGATCACGACCCGCAGACCATTGGCCAGCGTCGCGCGGAGGACTCCGGACTCCGGCGTCCTTAATGCAGCCACCACGCCGCCGGCGTTCCACCACAGAGTGAAGACGATAGCGACCGCAGCCAATAAAGCGCAGCCCAATGCCGCGACGCGCCGATCGAACTTCAATTTCATGGCATCCCCTGTATACGATGTAGGATCAGGATACCATTCATCGCCAGGTTGAGGCGCATATTGGTTGCAGTCCTGCAACGCAACAGGCGCCGGATAAAACACCACGCACAACGGGCTTGCGCATGCACTGCATCACAAGACAAACAGCACAGAAACTCTGGTAGCATAATGCCGCTTCAGCATTCCAGTATCGCATGCAAGTCCGCAATTTGGCGGTGAGGAGTCGCTATGCCACAGGTCGTCGCTCTAGAGGAAGTCAAAGCCAGCATCATTCGCCGCGGCCCGCGAGAGGGCACCACGGGAACGCTGAGGACGAATTTTCTAAAGGCGTCCAGTAGCGCCCCCGAACTCCCCGCTGCATATATCATCGAGTACGGCCCGAACGGCTTCTCTCAGGCCCATTATCATGCAGTGGACCAGTTTCAGATCCTCCTGGATGGCAAGGGCAGATTCGGCAGGCACGAAGTAGCCCCCATCAGCGTGCATTTCGCGCGCGCGTACACGCCTTACGGTCCGCTCGAGACGCCCGAAGGATGGCAATTCATGACGCTGCGCGCCGGCTACGATCCGGGCGCCCAACGCCTGCCCGACGCCAGCGCGAAACTTAAGCAGATCCCGGGCCGCCGTCCCTGGCAGATCACGTGCAAAGCGGAATTTGATTCAAAGAAAACGCGCACTGCATCCCCGAGCATAAAGCTGCAGGCGATTCCTGGATTGGAAGATGAATGTGGCATGTACGGGAACACGCTCAGCATGCCGCCCGACGGCAGGATCACTGCTCCCGACCATACGCAGGGCGGCGGCCAGTTCGTCATCGCACTCAAAGGCAGCCTGTGGCACGAACAGCGGAAGCGTCAGGCGGAGACCGTGGTCTACATCGGCCCCGATGATCCGCCATTCGAGATCCACGCCGGGTCGCTGGGTCTGGAGGCGCTGATCCTCAATTTCCCTGCACGCATGATTTCGCAGGCCGCAGTTGCGACGCACACTGCGAGTGCTCTCAAGAGATGGCAATGCGCGCTGTGCGCATTTGTCTACGACGAGGCTGCCGGACTTCCGGAAGAAGGCATCGCGCGGGGCACGCGCTGGCAGGACGTGCCGGATACCTGGAGTTGCCCGGACTGCAGTGCAGCCAAAACCGATTTCCTGATGGTCGAAATCTAGCAGCCCGCTGAAATCGGGCTAGCCCGACGCACGCCAGCACCTGCTGCTACTTCTTCTTGTCGTCGCTGCCCGTAACCGCTCTCACGCCGGCACCCGCCACATCGACCGCTGTGCCCACCACAGTAGCGCCGACACTGACCGCGGTCGCGGCCACCGATACTGCCGCATCTGCCACTGTCAACACGCTGCATCCGGCTAGCATCGCGGCCACAAATGCAACCGCGACGACCGCGCTCCCCGTTACCCGACTGCTCATCTGCAACCTCCAGAGATCTGGCGACCGACTGGCAGACCAGGCAGCGGCTCGCATTGATTTTCGGCGGAAGTCTAGCGGGTTTCAAGGGTAGAGGCAAACTGCCGGCATTGCCTTTATGGGCGCTTGTTTCAGCGCCGTAAAAACCCCGTATAGATGTGCAGCGCTGTAACCTCGAGGACAAAAAAACGGGCACCCGAGGGTGCCCGCATTTAAGAGGGCGGCAATCACGCCCCTACCACTCCGAACCTGATGCTTAGAAGCTCGACGAGATGCCGACGCTGTATGACGTCTGCGTGTTGCCGGCGGTGTTGACCGTAGCACCAGACGCCAGGTAGCTCACGCCGCCCGCGTTGTAGGAACCCCTGCGGTCGTTGGACATGCGGCCGTAGGACGCGACGAGCCTGGTGTACTTGTCCACTGCGTACGTGTAGTTCAACGTCCACAGTACCGTTCCGCTTTCACTCGTGTCGCAGCTAGCCGCAGACGCGGAGGTGCAGGAATAGCTGCCGGCTCTGATGTAGGAAGCCGCGACAGCGTGCGGTCCACCCAGTTGCTGCTTCACGCCCAGATACCAGGCGCTGCGCTGCATGGCGGAGAGGCCGGTCGCATTGCCTGACTGGGTGTACTTGAGACGCTCCCAGATCGCGGATACGAAGGTGCTGCCGAACGTGTAGCTGCCCAGGAGCTTGTAGCCCTTGTCCTTGGAGCTTGTGCCCGCGCCAACGCTTGCGCTGCCGGCGCCAAACTGGTTCGCGCCCATCGCCGTGCCCCACAGGTAGTCGGTGTGCTGCTCGAATGCGCCGCCGATGTAGAGCGGACCATTCTTGTAGGTCAGCGTGCCGGACCAGAGTTCCGGTTTGGTCAGCGGGTTCGCGCCGGCCGGCGTTTCTTCGGCGGCGGTGTAGCCGATGTGCGCCTGCACGCCCGAGAACGTCGGGGTCAGGTAGTGCACGGTGTTCGGAGTCGTGCGGCCGAAGCTCATCGAGTTCGAGATCGCGGTGGCGGCGGTGGCGGAGGAGCCGAAGCCCGTGTTGCCGTTGCCGTTGTACGAGGTGCCGGCGCCGAAGCCCGGGCTGCCCATGACGCCGGAATAGGTGATGCCCGCGCCAACCGAAGACGAGGTCACGTTGAGCGTGGTCGTCGAGGAATTGTACGGAGTCGTCCATTTACCAGCCCAGAACGAACCGATCGAAGTGTCGATCCCGACGGCGGTATCGCGGGTGCCGAGCACGCCGGCGCTGGTCGAGGAGCTGCCCGAGTCCATGGTGATGCCGGACTCGACTGCAAACGAAGTAGACTTGATGAAGTTGCCGCCGATCAGGCGCGAGCCGCTGAAACGAACCCAGCTCAGGCCCGTCCACACCGCGTTACGCGGCGAGGTGTTGGAATTGCTCGCATCGCCGGCGGTCGCGCCGTCGGTCTTGGAGCGCTGCAGGCCGGTGGCGACGCTGAACTGTATGGTCAGGCCCTGGCCGCTGAAGCCCAGGTTGCAGGTGCCGTAGCCGCAGATGTCGCGGTCCTGATAGTTGTAAACAGTCTGCGCGTTTACGGCCATTGGGGCGCTTAGCACCCCGACGCACGCGAGCGCGATCAGCGATGATTTCCTGCGAGCAAACGGTGGGAACTTAGTCATGCACTCCTCCTTCGGTTTGAGAACTTATGTGATGCACCATTGAAACAAACGATTCCAGTCTTTGCTGAGGTGCATTTGTGTATGCAGGTTCCAACATTCCCGCGACAATCCAAAATGTGCGTCAGCGCTGACATGTGAGCGCGATACTAGAGCGCCGATATGCAAAAACAATCGGTATTAGCGCGTACGTATAACTACGTACATTTGATGGCTACGCTAGGGAAAACAGGCCTTGCAGGGAG
>CAIVHG010000074.1 GCA_903905655.1 uncultured beta proteobacterium
AGATCTTCGCGAAAGCTACCCTCCGCCACCATCGCCTTCAGGTTCTTGTTGGTCGCGGCAAGCAGCCGCACATTCGCACTTCGCGACCGCGTATCTCCAACCGCCTTGAATTCGCGCTCCTGAATGACACGCAGTAACTTAGCCTGCGTAGAAAGCGAGATATTCCCGAACTCGTCGAGAAACAGCGTGCCGTTTTCTGCAACTTCAAACATCCCGCGCTTATTGGCTATTGCCCCGGTGAATGCCCCCTTGACGTGCCCAAACAGTTCGCTCTCGAGCAGGCTTTCACTCAGAGAATTGCAGTCGACGGCTACGAACGGCCCGTTCTTGCGCAGGCTGTTATAGTGGATAGCGTGGGCGACAAGTTCTTTGCCGGTACCGCTCTCTCCGGTAAGCAATACCGTGCTGTTGGTGGGAGCGCATTTGGCAACCAGCCGGTAGACCTGCTGCATCTGCGGACTCGACCCGACGATGTTTTCAAAGCGGTACTTCGAACTCACTTCCGTGCGCAGATCCATGTTCTCCTGCAGCAGCCGGCGCCGCTCCAGCGCCCGCTCAACGACGCGCTTAAGCTCTTCGGGATCGAACGGCTTGGGCAGGTAATCGAAGGCGCCGAGTTTCATCGCCTGCACTGCGGTCTCGATCTGCGAGAGCCCGGTGACCATGATAATCTCGAGGTCCGGGTGCGCTTCCTTCGCTCTTTGCAGCACCGCGAGCCCGTCGATGTTGGGCATCATGATATCGAGGATCACGACATCATAGCTGCCTTCGTCGATTTTCTGCAGGGCCGCGCGCCCATCCTGCACGGCATCGACTTCATAATCGTCGCCTTCCAGTATGCGCAGGCAGCTCCTGATGATGATCTCTTCGTCATCGACCACCAGTATCCTGGCGCTCATGCCTTGCTCCCGCTGCTTGGCGCTTCCACTTGCGCGCCGCCAGCCTCGAGCGGCAGATAAACGCGGAATGTCGAGCCCACCCCAACGGTGCTTTCCACTTCGATCGCGCCACCATGGGCCTTGACGATACCGTGGCTAACCGCAAGCCCAAGACCGGTGCCCTTCCCCACCTCTTTAGACGTAAAGAACGGGTCGAAGATGCGTGACAGGTTGCGTTCCGGAATTCCACACCCACTGTCGGCGATGGCGATTTCCACCATCGGGACGGCGGGTGCCCCGGGATTTGCCGAGTGCATACAGGGGCCGGTACGAACGGTGACGCTGCCCTGCTCCTCTATTGCCTGCTGGGCGTTTACCAAAATATTCATGATCACCTGCTTGATGAGATCCGCGTCCATCCACATTGGTTTGAGTTCACGATCGAGTTCCATCCTGATTTCAATATTGCGCAGGTGCGCAGGCCGCTCGATAATGCGCGCCGTATCCTCGATGATCCGATTCAGGTCAGCGTAGGCCTTTTCAGGCGGCTTTTCGCGTGCAAAATCGAGCAGCCGCTTAATGATTGCGGCGCACCTCTTGGTTTCGCGAATCACCAGGTCCAGATCCTGGGCGTCCTGGCTGGCGTCTGGCATCTTTTTCCGAATGAGGCTCGAGAACGTGAGGACCCCGGTGAGCGGATTGTTAAGCTCGTGCGCGATTCCCGCGGCAAGCAGGCCCACCGAAGCCAGCTTCTCGCTGCGCGCTGTTTCGGCTTCTGCGATGTGCAGTTCCCGCGTACGCTCCGCCACCTTCTGCTCCAAGGTGCGCGCCCAATTGCGCAACTCCAGTTCGGAATTTCCAAGCGCTGTGGTCATGGAATTGAAAGAAGCCGCCAACTGCCCGAACTCGTCTCCGCTGCGAACCGGGATCGGTTGATCGAGATTGCCTGACGCGAGCCTTTTGGCTCCGGCTTCGAGATCTCGCAGCGGCACATAGACCAGGCGGTGCACGAAGACACTCACACACAGCGACGCAAACAGAATGAACCCCAGCGAGAAACCAGCAATCCTAAACGCGCTCATGCGCGCGTTGTCATCGATGTCATCGAGGGAATACACGATATCGAGCACGCCGAGCACCGACTGCGCCTTGGGATGCTGATGACAGGCGGCGTTATAACACGACGGCTCGTTGCGTATGACTTCCATGCTGCCCAGCAGCCGCCGCCCCTGAGGGGTCGAAAATGTCCAGGTCTTCTTGTTCCTCGACACCTCGGCTAGCGGCTTCTCGCTCTGGTGGCAATTGACGCATGCTTCAGCTTTACGGTCCACCTGCTGGCCGATCTCCGGCTGATATGTGGAATGGATGATCCTGCCTTCTTTGCTTAGAATGCGGACCTTGTCTATGCTCTCCTGGTGACCTACATCCTGAATGATCTGGTCTATGTAGGCAGGTTGATTCTGCAACATAGCAAAACGCGTGCTGCGCGCAATCACCTCGGAGAGCTGGGTGACGTGGCCGGCCGCTTCGTCCAGCAGTTCATTACGCTGGTAGAACACGACCGCCAGCGTGAACACCAGCATCGCAGCACCCAAAGCAAGGGCGAGATAAAAGCCCACTTTGAATTTGAGCGTTTGGGGAACCATGCGTACCCTCACCTCAGCCCGGCTCGCAGCGTGCCAATTGGACGATCGCGAGCCGGGGTCTATATCCGCCCCTGATTAGCCGGTCAAGCTGCCTACCAATCCGATCACCACCAGCACTAGCAATGTAAGGCCAAATGCGATCAGCGTGAGCCCCAGTATCCTCGAACCCAGCGTCATCTGCCGCGACGGCGCGTCAACCAGGTATTTATCAAGCTCTCCACTGTCCTTCAACCGCTGGTATTCGAGTCCATGCTCGCGCTCGAATTCTTCAATCGGCACAGCACCGGTGAACATGACGATATCGGGCGGCGGCAACTTGTCCGGGCGCAGGTGGTTATTGAAGAAGTGCACGGTAAACAGGAACACCGCGGCCAGGAATGCTTCTTCACCGTGTATCAGGGTCGCTACGTTAAACACCCATCCCGGCAGTATGGACGCAGTCGCGTTCGGGAATGCCAGCATGAATCCGCTGCCCCCGATGATGCCCATACCCCAGAACACCGCCCAGTAGTCGAATTTCTCCCAATAGGTCCACCGGTCGAAGACCGGCCGCGGACCTTTTCCGAAGAACCACTTGAACATCGCAACCGCGTCGTACCCGTCCTGCAGGCGCGGCACCAGAGAATTGGGTCCGAACCAGTCCCAGGTCTTGCGCTTTTTCCAAAGGGTAACCGCAAAATAAACAAGTTGCGTAAAGAAGATGCTCAGCATGACGGTAGCTGCCACGCGGTGGACGATGCCCGCGGCATGCGGCGTGCCGAACAGACCCATGATGTCTTTGGCCCATTCTGTATCACCATAAAACACCGCCATCCCGGTCAGCACCAGCGTCATGACGCTCAGCGCAAAACAAAGGTGGGCAACCCGCCATAGCGGTTTGAAGCGCTGAAAATGCTTGACCGGCGCGAGCGACAATTTGTCGGTGAGCACATGCGGACGCTCAATGCGCGCCTTACGGTCCTGGTATTCCCGGTAGAACCATAATGCCGAATGCGCCCAGAAGAAGGCAAACACGCCTATCAGCAAGGCTATCATGAACTTGGACGTGATCCACAAGGCCGGATAACGTGCGAAATCGTGCGTATTGGCATGCGGCTGGAACGTGACGAACCCAGCCGTGGCCGCGGTATGGCACTTGCGGCAAGTCTCCAGGCGATTGCCGTTGAATACCGTGGAAGTGGGATCATTTACGCGCTGGATCTTGTGGTTGCCATGGCAGTCGAAGCACTTCGCCGTATAGGCAAACCCCAGGGTATTGACCTGCCCATGATAGGTCCCGAGATAGCTCTTCAGGTTCTCGGCATGGCAGTTCCCGCAGTTCTTGGTGATCACGAGCCGCGTCTTGTCCATCGACGGATCTTCGATGTCATGCGTCGTATGACAGTCGGAGCAGATCGCCGCTTTGGGGTTGTGCTTCTCCAGCACTTCCTTGCCATGCACCGAGGTCGCGTAATCCGCACGCTCCTTGACGTGACATTGTCCGCAGGCGTTCGGAATGTTCAGCCTCCACTCGGCGCGCTCGGCAGTGCCTTTAGGGTAGACGTAATGCGCATCGTGGCAGTTATAGCAGGTCGCATTAGTACGCGACTGGTCTGCCATGCTCGGACGCGCGTGTATCGAATGCATGTAGCGCTCTATCATCTGCACCACGACGCCCAGCTTGGCGTTTTCCTTGGTCTTGTTCTCCTTCTGCGCCTTATCCCAAAGACTTTCGTGGCATTGCACGCAGCTCACCTGGTGCTTGCCGATGTTTTGATGCGGTATCTCGGTAATATCCTTGTGACACTCTACGCATTCGCGTTTGCCGTGCACGCTGTGCTCGAACTTGTCCTTGTTCACATGCAGCTGCCGTGGCTGGCCGTTCGCCCCCGGCGCAGAAAATCCTTCGTTTCCATGGCAGCCCAGACATACCGCGCTGATGATCGGTTCAGGTGCGGGCACCGGCGCAGCCGCGGCCGCAGGTGCAGCGACCGCGGCGCGCGCCTGCTCTCCTGTATATGCAAGGAGGCTGCTGAGCCCGATGATCCCCGCCAGCAGCCACATCCCTTTCCTCGAAATACCCATCATTGATGATCCCCCGGTCAAATGAAAAGCGTCATCCACGCGCTGCGGATGACGCCGCTTTTATGTAGTCGTTTTGTTATAGTTCTGGACTTCCGCGAAGTCTACACGTGATTGCTACGATCGTGATCAAGACGCGCACCTTGCATCCCCCGGCTTGCGCCGCGAGATCGGTGCTTCGGCGCCCCCGATCCCCGCATCGGAACGGCCGGCACGCAAGCTCCTGCCGTAGTTAGAAAAATGCTGAGTTGAGACGGTCTTAGACGTTGGATGAAGAGCTTGGCGTGTGTTCCCGGTGATGCTCCTCATGGCCTTTGGTCGCACTGCATCTGCGTAAAATAGATTTGTGATAGATTAAATTGACCACAACTAGTGCCCTTGATATGCATCAAACTGCTGGCAATTAGTGCCGCCTGCACCCGCACCGTTGCTACCAAGTATGCAACGCGATAAGCCCGACCCACGTACGTCTGCTGCCCCCCTATGCACCAGACGGGGGAACCCGGATTGAACGCAGCTCTTGACGGACTCGAATTTTGCACCGATAATGATAACGATTCTCATCTCCAACGGATGTGACCAGCTTGCGCACCCTAGACTCACTGACCACCGGAGAGCGCGCGATCATACGCACGCTCGAGGTAAGCGAAGACCTCGCTTACTGCCTCTCTGCGTTCGGTTTTCGCATCGGCAAGACCGTGCAACTGATCCGCCGCGCGCGCTTTGCCGGCCCCCTGCACATCCGCATCGATACCACCGATCTCATGCTGCGCGCATGCGACGCGCGCTGTATCGAGGTGCAGCGACAACCCGCCTAAACGCGGCGGCAAGGCAGCAATGAAGCGCGTCGCCCTCATCGGCATGCCCAATGTAGGCAAGTCGACCCTGTTCAACCGTCTTACCGGATCGCACGTCAAGGCTGGCAACTGGCCCGGCATTACCGTCGATTTATACAGCGCAAAACTCCTGCTGGGTGCCGACATCGTGGAATTGGTCGACCTTCCGGGCGTCTACGACCTGCGCGGCCATACCGAAGACCAGGCCGTCGTCAGCACCTTCATTGCACGCAACCGCGTTGACCTGATGCTGGTCGTCATCAATGCCTCGCAAATCGAACGCCAGTTGCGCCTGGTGAGTTCACTGGCGCCGCTGGGCGTGCCCCTCGTCTTGATCCTCAACATGGCGGACGAGGCTGCCGCGCTCGGCATACGCATCGAGTGCGAAAAATTGAGCAGCCGCATGGGGATGCCGGTATGCATGGTCAGCGCCAAGCGCGGACATGGATTGGAACAGCTGCGCACGCTCATACGCACGTCACTGCAGGAACCTCTGCAGCCGCCGCGCGCAGATATCGATGAACGGGCACTTGATGCGGCGGCGCATGCCTGCGTGTTCGTACCGGCACAGGCGACGCACGCGCAAACCGAAAAACTCGACCGGGTGCTGCTGCACCCATGGCTCGGCTTGCCGATCTTTTTCGGCGTCATGTTCCTGCTGTTCGAAGCGATATTCTGGGTCGGCAAGCCGATTCAGGACGCGATGAGCTGGTTCTTCGATACCCTGCGTAACGTAGCGCTCGTACCACTTGCAAGCGGCCTGCCTGAAATGGTGCGCGGACTGCTGTTCGACGGCCTCTACAGCGGGCTCGCGACCGTGGCGAGCTTCGTACCATTGATCATCCTGTTCTTCCTATGCATGGCCCTGGTCGAGGATACCGGCTATCTGTCGCGCGCCGCATTCCTGATGGATGCTCTGATGTCGAAGTTCGGCATGGACGGCCGCAGCTTCGTGATGATCCTGATGGGCTTCGGCTGCAACGTGCCTGCGCTCATGGGCACGCGGGTGATGCGGTCGCGCGGCCTGCGGCTGCTCACCATGCTGGTCATTCCGCTGTCGCTGTGCTCGGCGCGGCTGCAGGTGTTCTTGTTCTTTATCGCCGCGCTGTTTCCTACGCGCACCGCACCGCTGGTGCTGTTTTCGCTCTACCTGATGAGCATCGCTGCAGCCATGCTGACGTCATTGGTGTTCAAGCGCCGCTTCAGCAACAACGATGCGCTGGTCCTGGAGATGCCGCCCTACCGCCTGCCGACGCTGAGTCAGGTGATTTTACGGGGTTGGCACGAGGTCATGCATTTCCTGCGGCGCGCGACGCGCTTCATCGTGGCCGGTGTCGTCCTGGTCTGGGTGCTCACTCATTTCCCCATTGGAGCGGCGCCGGCCAGCGCACAAACCTGGGCCGGACAGCTCGGCGCATTTTTAAATCCCGTGTTGAGTCCCCTCGGCATCGATCCGCAGCTCACGATCGCCTTGATCTTCGGATTCGTGGCCAAGGAAATCGTGATCGGATCTCTGGCAGTGATCTACGCGCGCGACGGCGGCGCATTGCTGAGCGCATTAGCCGATCACATCAACTGGATCCAAGCTTACAGCTTCATGCTGTTTACGCTGATCTACACGCCGTGCTTGTCTACGATCGCAACGATACGCACGGAAGCCAAGAATCGCGCCTACACCGTGTTCGCCGTCGTGTGGCCGCTGGCGCTCGCCTGGGTGGTGAGCTTCGTCTTCTATCAGACGGCGATATCGATCTGAGTCTGACCGCGCACGCCAGCGCCGCAGGCAGACTCGCTGCAGCAAAGCCCGCTTCAAACGCGCGCCCCGTGTGCCATGCCGCCCAAATAAAACGCCCGCCTCAAAGGGCGGGCGCTCTGGCTAGCCGGGTTGCCGGCGAAAGCCTATTTGATCGGCGCGTTGCTCTTGCTGAACATGTAGATCACGGCGCTGCGCAGTTCAGCATCCGTCAGATCCGCCATGCCGCCGCGCGGCGGCATGGCGCCGTGGCCGTTGATTGCCGAACGCACGACCACATCCAGACCCTGTTTGACCCGCGAGATCCACGCGTCCCGATCTCCGATCCTGGGAGCCCCGTTAACGCCCTTGCCGTGGCAGGTGACGCATCTGGCTGCCACGATCTGCTCGCCGGTGCGCGCGCCAGGCGGATTGGTCTTGCTGATCGGCTCCACCCAATGCCCGCCCGATTCGTTCACCATGTATGTAATCCCGCGCTTGATCTCGGTGTCAGTCAGCTTGAAGTTTGCGCCATGGGGAGGCATTTGCCGGATTCCCTTGAGCGCGGTTTGGGTAAGCGCAGTCAGGCCCTCGGCCTCACGCTTTGCCCAGGCCCGCTTGTCGCCGATCTTCGGCGCGCCGCGCGCACCGCTGGCGTGGCACGTGCCGCACACCTGTTCCACCACCTGCTTGCCGCTGCGCTCGGGCGTCTGTCCGCTTGCCTCGCGCACGGTGATGAACATTGCACACGCCGCAATCACGGCGATCAATACCGTTTCCATCATGGACGGCGGACCTTCAGTGCGCGCCTTATCTTTCATATCCTCTGCTCCTGTACGATTCGAACCTGCGCTGCGCGAAGCAATCGAGCCATGCGTGGGCTCGTTCCGGCGCGAGCCAGACCGCCCTGCCAGCGCCTCATGATTTGCAGGCTACCGCGGCATGCCCCGATGCTCTTGATTTATGTCAAGCAGGCTCCATTTTACCAGCCTGCCTGACCTCGCGTATGATCCTTGCCCCGTCCGGATTTTTATGTCCATAATTAAATCATTGGCGATAGCCCGCCTGCCCGTGGAGCACGCTTGAACGATCCCGTATTTCTGGCCGTAAAGCACGACGCCCCGCCGCCCGATCGGCGCGGCCGCCCGCTGCGCGATCTGCGCATCTCGGTCACCGACCGCTGCAATTTCCGCTGCACCTACTGCATGCCGAAGGAAGTGTACGGCAACGACCATCAGTTTCTCGAACACAAGGAACTGCTCAGCTTTGAAGAGATTGCCAGGCTTGCGCGTATCTTCGCGCGCAAGGGGGCGGAGAAAATCCGGCTCACCGGCGGCGAACCGCTGGTGCGCCGTAATCTCGAGAGCCTGGTCGAGATGCTGGCGCAGATCCCCAACGTCGACCTCGCCCTCACGACCAATGGCACATTGCTCAAGAAAAAGGCGCGCGCACTGTGGGACGCAGGGCTTAAGCGTATCACCGTGAGCCTTGATGCGCTCGACGACGCGACCTTCATGAAGATGAATGACGTAGACTTCCCGGTCGCGCGTGTACTCGATGGCATCGCCGAGGCAGCCGCTGTCGGCTTTAATCCGATCAAGATCAACATGGTGGTCAAGCGCGGCGCCAATGACAACTGTATTCTGCCGATGGCCCGCCATTTCCGCGGCAGCGGCCAGATATTGCGCTTCATCGAGTACATGGATGTAGGGCACACCAATGGCTGGCGCATGGAGGACGTGGTAACCGCCCGCCAGATCGTGGACATGATCAGCGCTGATGCGCCTCTAGCCCAGGCCGACCCCAACTACCGCGGTGAAGTTGCGGAACGCTGGCGTTATCGCGACGGTAGCGGCGAAATCGGGGTGGTGGCCTCGGTCACGCAGGCATTTTGCCGCGACTGCACGCGCGCCCGCCTGTCGACCGACGGCAAGCTTTATACCTGCCTGTTTGCGACCCGCGGCCATGACCTGAAAGCACTGCTACGCGGCGGTGCCTCTGACCACGAGATATCTGACCGGATCGACGCCATCTGGCGGCAGCGCGAGGACCGCTACTCGGAGATACGCACCGCGAACACCGTGGCCGCACAAAAGATTGAGATGTCGTATATCGGAGGGTGAAGCGTAATCCCTGAAATGCATTGCTGCTGCGTTTCACCATACACCTCCCCCGCGCTTCCTTGAACAAACACTACCGCCCGCACCTGAGCAACGCCCAGCGCCCACTGACGTACACGGTGGACGCACGGGACGAACTCGGCAGGCAGGTGCCTACCGCCATCGCCGGCGAGCACCCATTGACACTCTACGTCGACAAGCGCGAGATCGTCACCCTGATGACGCTCGGCGCCGCCCCCGAAGCGCTCGCCATCGGTTATCTGCGCAATCAGCGCCTCGTGGCTGGCATCGAGGACATCGTCTCGGTGCAGGTCGACTGGGACGTCAATGCCGTGGCCGTCACCACCCGCAACGGTATCGCCGACCTCGACGGCCGGATGGAGAAGCGCACGGTCACTACCGGCTGCGGCCAGGGCACGGTATACGGCGCGCTGATGGACGACGTGTCAGCGGTTAGGCTGGACCCCGAGGTCAGGATCAGCGAAGCCACGCTCTACAGCCTGCTCGAAGGCGTGCGACATCTGGAGAGCGTCTACAAGCAAGCCGGCGCCGTGCACGGCTGCGCGCTCGCCACGAATACACCTGCCGGCGCGCACATCATCATGTTCATCGAGGATGTCGGCCGCCACAACGCGGTGGACGCCATCGCCGGCCGCATGTGGCTCGACCGCATCGAGGGTGCGGACAAGCTCTTCTACACCACTGGCCGGCTCACCTCCGAAATGGTCATCAAGTGCGCGCAAATGGGAATACCAATTCTGGTGTCGCGCTCAGGGCTGACGCAGATGGGCCATGAGATCGCCAACGCCGTGGGCATGACCATGATCGGGCGCGCAACCGGCAAACACTATCTTCTGTTCACCGGCGCAGAGCGCTTCAGAAAGCCGGCGTAAATGCTTCCGATCTACCGTAGCTATCCATGACTTCAAAGGCCACGATGCCTAGCGCACAGCACATGCCGCACGACATCACCGGGGTGATCCTCGCCGGCGGCCTTGGGCGGCGCATGGGCGGCGTCGACAAGGGGCTGCGCATGCTGCGCGGCAAGCCGCTCGCGGCATGGGTGATCGAGCGCTTGGCGCCCCAGGTAGCCGAGCTCCTGATCAATGCCAACCAGAACCTGGCCGAGTACTCCAGTTTCGGCTACCGGGTAATACCGGATGCAATTGCCGGATACGCCGGCCCGCTGGCCGGACTGCACTGCGCGCTGGGCGCGGCACGCCATGAACTGGTCGCGACCGCACCGTGCGATTCGCCGTTCCTGCCCGCCGACCTGGTTGCGCGGCTGCACGCGGCGCTCACCTCCGAAAATGCACAACTCGCGGTCGCCCGCACGCACGAGCAGCCCCATCCGGTGTTCTGCCTGTGCCGCCGCGATGTGCATGCGCATCTGGGTGCGTTCCTGGAGAACGGCGGCCGCAAGATCGACGCCTGGTACGCGACGCTGCGGGTGGTCGAGGTCGCGTTCGACGATGAAGCGCAGGCCTTCGCCAACATCAACACCGCCGACGAACTGCTGACGCACGAACGCGAAGCCTAGACAGAAGCGAGTTGCCGCGCCCTGCGCGTGGCACCGAGCACCCCGAGCTTTTCGTTGAGGACCACATGCACGGGGATGGAGCGCATGAGATCGGAAAAGCGTCCCTTGGCGTTGAATGCGCGCATGAAGCTGCCGTCGCTCATCTTTGCGCGTATCTTGTGCGCGATGCCGCCAGCGATATACACGCCGCCGCGCGCGTAAGCCGTGAGCGCAACGTTTCCCGCAAACTGACCATAGATCTCGACGAACAAGTCGAGCGCGCGCCCGGCAAGCACATCGAGTCCGGCCAACGCATGACGCGCGATCGCTGCGGCAGGATCCTCGCCCTGCATGGCATCGAGCAGGCTGCTCGATGCCGCTCTGCCACCGGACCGCAGAAAATCGAAGATGTGCACAAGTCCGCCGCCGGAAAGCACGCGTTCACAGGACACGCGCCCAAGCGCCTTGCGCAAATGCACCAGCAATGCGTCCTGGGTCTCGTCGACCGGCGCGAAATCCACGTGGCCGCCCTCTGAGGCATGCGCAACGTAGTCACCGTTTTCCCAATTGAGCACGCACATGCCGAGCCCGGTGCCCGCGCCGAGCACCACGCGTGTTCCGCGAGCAACGGCAGTTGCGGACTGCAGCGGCAGCAGTTCACGCGCTTCGAGCAGCGCGATGCCTAGTCCTGCGGCCGCAAAATCATTGAGCAGCGCCACCTGCTGTATGCCGAAGCGCAACCCCAACCGCACGCTGTCCACGCGCCAGCCCAGATTGGTGAGCTGCGCAGCACCTTCCTCCACGGGTCCGGCCATCGAAAAACACGCGGCATCGATGCGCGGTGCAGCGCCCTTTGCCGACGCCTGCGCCAAAAATTCATCGAGCAACAGATCAAACCCTGAGTAGTCCTGGCTCATCAGCGTGCCTTCGTGCAGCACCTGGACATCTCCGCCATGCTCCTCAAGCAATCTCAGCGATGCATGAGTGCCGCCGACGTCGCCGACCAACAGATGGCGGCGCCCCATCTCACGCGCCATCGTTTTCGAGAACCGCGGGTGCCGGATCCGGTATCTTTATCAGCGCCTCCGGCTTGGCGATGTAATAGCCCTGCGCGTAATCGACCCCGATCGCGCGCAGCCGGTCACGGATCGCTTCGCTCTCCACGTACTCGGCGACGGTCTTGAGACCGAGCACATGCGCGATGCGATTGATCGCCTCCACGATCGCGTAGTCCATCTGGTCGCTGGCGATGTCGCGCACGAACATGCCGTCGATCTTGATGTAGTCGACCGGCAGGTATTTAAGATACGCGAAAGAGGACATGCCGATGCCAAAATCGTCGAGCGCGAAACAGCAACCCATCGCCTTCACATCGTGCATCAGCTTAGCGACCTTCGTGAGATTTGAAATGGCCACCGTCTCCGTGACCTCGAAGCACAGCAGCCCGCGCGGCAGGTTGAAACGCGTGAGCAGTTGGCGCAAGAAATCCGTGAAGCTGTTGTCGTTGATGCTTGCACCAGAAAGATTGACCGCGTATACGGCGCCAGATAGCACCGCTTTGTCGCGCGGCAGCGCTCCGCTCACTAACTGCTGGTGCAGGTATTCCACCAGCGAGCCGATCACCCAGCGCTCGATGGAGGACAGTAGATTGTAGCGCTCCGCGGTCGGCATGAATGTGCCCGGCTGCATCAGTTTTCCACCGCGATCGATCATGCGCAGCAGAATCTCGTAGTGCGGCGCGCCGCTTTCCTGCACCGGCAGCGGGACAATCTTCTGGCGGTAGAGCCGGAAATCCCCATGCTCGAACGCGTGGCTGATCTGCGCGACCAGGTGCAACTCTCCGCTCTCGGCACCTGCCTCTGCGTCCTGCGGGTTGTACACCTGGACGCGGTCACGCCCCCGGCTCTTCGCCTCGTAGCAACTGGCATCGGCCGCGGCCAGCAGCCGGCTCGCGCTCAACGCAATATGGTCGATCGCCACCAGCCCGATGCTGACGCCGACGCCGAAGGTGCGTTCCTGCCAGATGAACCTGAAGTCGCGAATCGCCTCCCGCATGCCATTGGCAATGCGCACTGCCTGGTCGAGCGGGCACGCTTCGAGCAGGATGCCGAATTCATCTCCGCCGAGCCGCGCCAGAGTATCGCTGCCGCGCATTCGCACCTGCATGACAGTAGTCAGTTGGCGCAGCAGCTCGTCACCGGCAGCGTGGCCGCAGGTGTCGTTGACGCTCTTGAAATTGTCCAGGTCCATGAACATCAGCGCATGTTGCTTCTTGTCGCTGCGCGCTGTCGCGAGCAACTCCTCGAGGCGGCGTTCGAACTCGCGCCGGTTGACGAGCCCGGTCAGGGAATCGTGGCTCGCCTGCCATGTCAGCTGCTGCGCCATCTCCTCGATCTGGCTCATGTCGTGGAACACCACCACCCAACCGACGAGCGCGCCTGCACTGCTGTGGATGGGAGCGAACGACTCGCGTATCGCGCACGCATTGCCCATGCGGCCGAGCAGCTTGACGGCGCTGCCGTGCACATCGCCCGCTTCCGCGTCGACTTCCAGCCGATGCTCTACCGGTTTGCCATTTTGCTCATAGACGACGTTGTAGACTGCCTCTAGACGCTGGCCTCTGCCCTCTGCGAGGTTCCAGCCGGTATAGGCCTCGGCCACCGGGTTCATATAGTCCACCTCGCCGCGGGCATCGAGCGTAATCACACCGTCGCCGATGGAATGCAGCGTGACCTGCGCGAGCTCCTTTTCACGGTGCAGTGCCTCTTCACTCCTCGCGATAAGGCGTATCACGAGCCCCGCGACCAGCAATCCCGCTGCGAACACCAGCACGCCGAGCAAGGCAACCGTCATCAGGCTTTGGTGGACAGCGGCGCTCGCCGCCGTCACCGCCTCAAGCGTGGCCACACTCTTGGCATTGAGCAGGCGCCCCAGCGCCTGCTCGAGTTGCGTTTGCGCGGGCAGACCGTCGCGCAGCAGTGACTCTGATGCACCCGCGGCATCGCCGCGCATGGCGGCCGCGATCAGCCCCTCGAACGCCTGCCGCGAGTGCGCAGCGGCTTCCAGCAACCCGGCTGCAGCCGTGCGTTCCGACGCGTTGGCCGTGACCCCATTGAGGCCGAGCAGCGCCTGGGACAGCACGCGGTCGAACACCTGATATCCGTCTACCGCGGCGGCGCGCTGCGACGATTCCCGTGCCCGCAAAATTTCCAGCACCTGCCGCTCACGCTGCTCGCTCGCCTCTGTGATCCGGTTCAGCAGCTCGGTCTTGCGGCTATACTCCACGGCCAGCCCGTTTACGCTGCGGTCGATCTGCCGGATGCGCAGGACACCGACCAGCGCGATGAGGACGATCAGGAAAAGCAGCGCGCCAAATGCCGCGAGCAGCGCATTTCTGGACTGCCAAGTTTTCAGATCGACCTCCTGCATGTGGCTGGTCTTTCCAAAGCACGCTCGGCCGGCAGGGCAACGCATACGCGTGCACACGCTGCGGTTGCCCGTCGCTTCGCAGATTCCTGTATCTCGCAGATAATAATCACTCAGCATCCCGACGCCGTACGTCGGCCTCAAGCTTAACTGATTGCGCGCCCAAAATCACCGGACATTCTTTGCAACGGATGCTGCAGGTAAAACAGGCGCAGCTGTTCGTAAATTCGGGGATAGCCGTCGATGACCGCGCGCGGCGTCGCGAAGAACGCTTCACTCATGACGGCGAAAAATTCGGCCGGACTTTCCGCCGCGTATTCATCGATGGCGATACTTCCCCCCAGGTCTAGGCGACGGCAGAAATCGGCATATCCTTCCTCCCACGCCTCGGACCACGACTTGCGGCTCATGCCACGATGCAGCGGGGGATAGCCATTGGCATCCCCGTTCAGCATGTCGAGCTTGTGCGCAAATTCGTGCAGCACGATCTGCGCATCGCCATGCGCGGGCGCCTCGATGTCGGCCCATGACAGGATAATCGGACCGCGCAGCCAGGCCTCGCCGGTATGCACGTCGTGCGCCACGTGCACTACGCCCGCCTCGTCAGTATAGGAAAACCGCGGCACGAAGGCCGCAGGATAGACGATGATTTCCACCCAGCCGCGGTAAAAATCGATGTCCAGGTTCAGAATCAACAGGCACGCCTGCGCAGCGATCAGCAGGCGCATGCCATCATCGACCTCGAGCCCACCCGCGCCGTGTATCGATTTGCAATGCAGAAACAGCAGCACCATCTCGCGTAGCCGCGCGCGCTCCGCATCCGACAGGCCGCGCATGAAGGGCACGCGCGCCAGCGTAGCGCGCCACAATGCCTCGTCCAACACCGCGCGCTGCACGATCCGGGAACGCCGCCAGCGCTTCCATGCCTGCCACATTGCCGGGAATCCCCCCTCCGCTGCCGACGTGCTGCTTTCGCCTGCCGCATTGCGCGGCAAATGCACCCGCTAGCGCGTGAGCCGCTGAGCGGTCATCTCCTCCTCGATTTCCCCGAACAGCAGGCTTGGCCAGTCGCGGATGAAGCTGACGGTGGGGACGATCGGCTTGACGACGATCTCGACGCTGGTTGCACGCTCACCGACACGCGACAGCAAGACCCCGATGCGCTCGCCCAGGCTGCCCAACGACGGTCCGCTTGCCAGCACGATGACTCCGCCCTCCCACTCAGCGCTCACAATCTCCAGCTTGCGCTTGGGCGCGGCACGCAACACGGCGCTGTACGCCGCATCGTATGCCTCGCGGTAGGTGCGCTTCACGCCCTCCCCGCGCGCCTCCTTCAAACTCTGCGCGGAAGCGCATGCGCCCAGCAGCGTGACTGCACAAAGCAGCGTGGAGCGCTGCAGAAATGCGCGCCACTTCATGGGTCGGGGTTTCCTTCCACGAGGTGCAGCTTTCCCGCCTCGGGTGCGTGTTCCAGTTCGACGCGCTCTATGCTCTGGAAGCGCTGCGTGATCTTGCGGCTCGAGGTTTCCACTTCCTGCGCATCGTCGTGAGCCTGCCGGATATGCGTCGCCAGCCTTTTCATGCGCTCGTCGAAACGCGAAAAATCCTTGCCGAGCTTTCCAAGTTCGTCCTTGATAATGTGGATCTGCTTGCGCGTTTCCACGTCCTTGAGCACGGCACGCGCAGTGTTGAGTACCGCCATCAGGGTCGTCGGTGACACGATCCACACCCGCCGCTGCATGGCGAAATCGACCAGGTCCGGATGATAGGCATGGATCTCCGCAAACACCGCCTCCGCGGGCAGAAACATGACCGCACCGTCGGCGGTCACGCCACTGATGATGTACTTGCTGGCGATCGCTTCGATATGTTTTTTCACATCGCTCTTGAACAGGCGCTGCGCCGCCGCGCGCTCGCCTTCAGGCAGCGCGCTGTCCAGCATGCGGTGGTAATTCTCGAGCGGAAACTTGGAGTCGACGGCGATGTTGCCAGTGGGCTGCGGCAGCGTAAGCAGGCAGTCGACGCGATTACCGTTGGGAAGCGTCGCCTGCATCTCATAAGCCTGCTGCGGAAGCATGTTGCGCACCAGGGCCTCGAGCTGTACTTCCCCGAATGCGCCGCGCGAACGCTTGTCGCCCAGCAACTCCTGCAGGCCCACGACATTGACGCTCAAAGTTTCGATTTTCTTCTGCGCTTCATCGATTGTCGCCAGGCGTGCCATCACGCTGGTAAACGTTTCGTTGGTCTTCTTGAACCCCTCGTCCAGGCGTTCGCTCACGCGCACTGAAATCTGGTCCAGGCGCTGGTCCATCTTCCCGGTGAGCGCCTGCGTGGTCTCGGCGAGTTTCTCCAGCATCGCCACCCGGTTTTGAGCGAGTGTCTCCGACAACGCGAGCTGCAACGCATGCAGCGTATCGCGCGTCTGCCTGAGTTCCTCTGCGGTGGCGCTGCGCAGCCGCTCAGAATTTTCGGTGAGCGCGCCCGCCAAACGATCCCCCTGCTTGGCGAGTCCATCGTGCAGGTCCACCAGCATCGCGTGATGCCGCTGCTCGGCGAGATCCGATTGACGCGCCGCCAGATCTCGCAACTCGCGGGTCTGCAGCGCCAGCCTCACCGCCAGCGCGATCAACACTACCGCTGCGACGAGCGCGAGTAAGGGATAAGTCAGTTCCTGCATGGCAAGGGGCGCAATCTCGATTTTGTAGGCGCGTAGCGCAGGGCCCGCGGTCCCGAACGTTTGCAGTATATAGCGATCCCGCTATCCCGCGCGCCGCAGCGAAGCGAGCGGCGGCGCCCTCAGCACGCGGCGCGTGCCCAGCATGCCTGCTGCTGCGATGCCGGCTGCGCCGCCGCCGATGGCGATCGGCCAGATCCACGGATCGGCCAGATACGAGACATTGAGCAGCTTGACCGCCAATGCATAGCCCAGCGCACTCGCGCCGCAGGCCGCAAGCAGTCCGGCGAGCGCTCCGGTAACTGCGAATTCGGCAAAATGCGTGGCCGCAATCTGCCGCCGGCTCGCCCCCAGCGTGCGCATGACGGCCGCCTCGTATTCGCGCTCGTCGCCCGTGCTCGCGATCGCTGCATAGAGCACCGTAAGCCCGGCGGCAAGCGTGAACAGGAACACGAAGCGCAGCGCCTGCACCACTTGATCCATCATCTTCTGCACCTGCCCCATCAACTGCGCCACGTCGATCATCACCACGTTCGGAAATTCGCGCACCAGTTCGCCCAACAATGTGGCCGCATCCGGCGGCGCATAGAAACTCGTAATGTACGACACCGGATAGTCGCGCAACAGCGCGGGCGGCGCGATCACGAAGAAATTCACTTTGAAGCGGTCCCACTCGACCTTGCGCAGGCTCGTCACCGTGGCGACGAAGCTCGCGCCCGCCACCTCATAGGTCAGGTGGTCGCCAAGCTTGAGCCCGAGGGTCGTTGCGAGGCCCTCCTCGATCGATAGCTGCTGCGAATCGGAAACCTGCCCCCCCCACCAGCGCCCGGCCGCGATACTGTTGTCCGCCGGCGCCTGCACCGCCCACGACAGATTGGTTTCGCGGTCGACCAGGCGCTTGGCGCGATCCTCAGAATAGTCGGCAGCCGACACCGGACGGCCATTGATCGCAGTGAGCCGTCCGCGCACCATAGGGTAGAAGTCCGGCTGCACCAGGTGGCGCGCAGTGAAGAATTCGCGCAATGGTGCCAGTTGCTCGGCCTGAACGTTGATCAGAAAACGGTTGGGCGTATCGGGCGCGCGCTGCGCCTGCCAGCTTTGCAGCAAATCACCGCGCACCAGCGACAAGGTGAGCAGTGCCATGATGCCGAGTGCGAGCGCCACCGTCTGCACGCTTACCGCATAGGCATGCCGCCGTAGATTGGCGAGCCCATAGCGCCACGTTATCCCGCCCGCCGTGCGCAACAAGCCAAGCAACTTGAGCGCGCCCAGCGCCACCACAGCAGACCCCGCAGCGGCCGCCAGAAAGCCCCCCAGCACGTAGACGGCGAGCCGCACATCGTGTGCCTTCCACAGACAGAGCGCGCCGATCACCGCAAAGCCGAGACCGTAGCCGAGCGCTCCACGCACGCGCCCGCCCCCGAGTTCGCGCCGTAAGACGCGCAACGTCGGCACCTTACTTAAGCTCATGAGCGGTGGCAACCCAAAGGCGAGCAGCACCGATAAGCCCACCGCAAGTCCCTGCCAGGCTGCCGCAGCGCCCGGATTCGGCAGGCTCACCGCGAGCAGCGTGCCCAGCCATGACGCGAGCACCAGCTGCGCTGCGTAGCCGACCGCACAGCCCAGCGCGGAGGCCAGCGCACCGAGCAGCACGAAGTGCATCAGGTAAAGACGCAGGATAGTCATCTGGCGCGCGCCCAGGCAGCGCATAACTGCGCAACCATCCAAGTGCCGCGCG
Organism: uncultured beta proteobacterium; assembly: GCA_903905655.1. GTDB lineage: Bacteria > Pseudomonadota > Gammaproteobacteria > Burkholderiales > SG8-41 > PALSA-1004. Next base: position 18,631 of record CAIVHG010000074.1, read on the forward strand.
AGGAAGCGCTGCGCGGCCAGCGCGATCGCCACCGCCGCCAGCATCACGCTCAATAGCGCCGTCAGACCCAGATAGCGTTCTGCGCGCTCGAGCGTATTGCGGATCTCGGGACGCGCATCGCGTATGCCCTCCATGTTCTGCCCAGGCTTTAGGCGCGGTGTAGCCCACTCGCGATAAGCATCGACCTGCGCAGCATCGCCCGCAACGTAAAGCCGGTAGCGCAGGCGGCTGCCCTCCTGGATGAGTCCACTCGTCCCCGCGTCAGCCACGTTGATCAGCACCCGCGGCAGGCTGTTGAAGAACCCGACCGCGCTGTCGGGCTCCTGTGTGATCAAAGCTGCGACGGACAAGCGCAGTTTACCCAGCGCCAACGTGTCCCCCGGATGCAGATTGAGCTGCGTATAGAAGCGCTCGTCCACCCATGCTGTGCCGGGCACAGGAATGTCGCGGGTGATGTGCTCGGGCCCAAACATGCGCTCGGCAAGACGCAGTTCACCGCGCAGCGGATAGCCCGGTGCGACCGCTTTGACGTCGGCGAGCACGTTCTCGCCGTCGCGCGCTACCATACTCGGAAAGCGCAATGCATGCGTGATGGTGAGTCCGCGCTTGAGTGCTTCGGCTTCGAATTCGCTGTCGTACGGCCGGTCTGACGCCAACGTAAGGTCGGCGCCCAGTAACTGGTTAGACTGCTCGCTTAGCACCAGCCGCACGCGGTCGGTGAAGAAGCCCACGGTGGTCACGCTCGCCACGGCGATGACGATCGCCGCCGCCAGCAGCGAAAGCTCGCCGGCGCGCTGATCGCGCCACAGCAAACGCACGGCCAATAATAACTCCTGCGCATACGACATCATGCGGATGCGGTCTGCCGTTCGAGGCGACCTGCGGTGAGCCGCAGTTGGCGGCTGCAGCGCTGCGATATTGCCGCATCGTGCGTGACCAGCACCAGCGTCGTGTGGCGCTCGCGATTGAGCGCGAACATGAGGTCGGCCACTTGGGCGCCGGTCGCGACATCGAGATTGCCGGTCGGCTCGTCGGCAAACACTATTTTTGGTTCGCGCACGAACGCACGGGCGATCGCCACGCGCTGCTGCTCGCCGCCGGAAAGCTGCTTCGGATAGTGATCGAGCCGCGCCCCCAGCCCTACACGATCGAGCATTGCGCGCGCCTTTTCTCGCGCCCCGGCAATGCCCGCGAGATCGAGCGGCAGCATCACGTTCTCGAGCGCCGTGAATGCCGGCAACAACTGGAAGGACTGGAAGACGAAGCCCACGAGCTGTGCGCGCAGCGCGGCGCGCCCATCCTCGTCGAGCGCGTAAAGATCGCTGCCCGCAATCTCAACCGTGCCTGAGCTCGGCGTATCGAGCCCTGCCAACAGTCCCAGCAGCGTAGACTTGCCGGAACCCGAGACGCCCAAAATGGCAACTGCTTCGCCGGCAGCAACCTCAAAACTCACGTCGCTGAGGATGCTGAGCTGCGACTCGCCACTCTGCACTTGCTTGGTGAGCCCGCTTGCCCTCACAATGGGCGCTACCGAATTTTCAACCATGCTGCGTCTCTTCCTCTTATTTCTAATTTGGGCAACCGCCGGAATCGCGTCCGCGACAGGCTCGATCATGGTATACGGCGACAGCATTTCCGCCGGCTACGGATTGCCCCAGGGCACAGGCTGGGTAGTGCTGCTCGAACAGCGCCTGCAGCATGAACACTACGATTATAAGGTGATTAACGCGAGCCTCTCCGGAGAAACGACGCTCGGCGGCGTCGCCCGGCTCAAAGAAGCGCTGGCGCGCCATCAGCCGCAGATCGTCATCCTGGAACTCGGCGCCAACGACGGGCTGCGCGGAGCGCGCATCGACGGCATACGCACCAACCTCGCCGCCATGATCGCCGAGAGCCGCAAGCAGCGCGCACAAGTGCTGTTGGTTGGCATGGAACTGCCGCCAAACTACGGCACGGAATATACCACTCGGTTTCGCGCGCTCTATCCGGCCCTGGCCAAGGCACAGCGTGTGGCACTGGTGCCTTTCCTGCTGGCCGGCTTTGCTGCCAATCGCGAGCTGTTTCAGGAGGACGGCATCCATCCCAATGCGAGCGCCCAGCCACGCATGCTGGACAACGTTTGGCCGCACCTGCGGCCGCTGCTGGAGCGCGGCGCGCGCCGCTGAACGCTGACGCATCGCCCTGCGGCGCCCAAATGAATCGCGGCAAAGCATACGCTTTGCCGCGAGAAAAAACGCTTAGAACAATATGGCGTTCAATTTACGGCGCAGACCGCGCCGCAAATTAAAACCACAGCGCAGTTAAGGCTTGAGCACGCCGCGAATCTCGCCGCCCTTGTTGGCGTCGCTGTGCACGTTGACGTAGAGATTGCCGGCCAGGAAGCTCTGGTATTGCTCGTCGGTCAGCTTCGCGCCCGCTGCCGGACCCCACACGTTATCGCCTTTTTTCTGGAACGGGACGATCACCTTCCCCGCCACGTTGGGAGCGCCTTCGTGGATATGCGCGGCGATGCCCACGATGCCGGTCGTCGTGACGCTGCCGGACACCGACTTGTCGTCACCGAGGGTGATGACTCCGCTGCCCGATGCCGAGGTGGTGACCGGCGGCACTTCCTGAGCGCCGGTCAGCGTGACCTTGATATCAGCAGCGTTTGCCAGCGCGGCCGCGCCAGCGAGAATGCTGCCTGCAACGATGCATATGAATTTTTGTTTCGAGTACATGACGATAATCTCCTGGAAAATCCACTTCAAAAAATGCCCACTCGCTGCTATGTCCTGCACATCGACCCGCAGGATGCGGCTGAAGTTCATACTAGCATATCGCTACGTGACTTTGATCGACGGAGCCCCCGAGGAAAGCGCACCGATGACGCATGCGTCAGCAAAACCCTGCGCATGGAATATTTCGAGCACGCGAACCGTATGCTCCGGTTCACACGCGACCAGCAGCCCGCCGCTGGTCTGCGGATCGCACAACATTTTCCGTTGCCACTCGGGCATCGCCGCGGGCAGGCTGACCTTCGCGTCCAGGCTCGCCCAGTTGCGATCTGACGCCCCGGTCGCATAGCCGGCGCTGGCGAGGGGAAGCGCCTCCGATAGCACCGGCAGCGCCGCATAGGAGATTTCAGCACGCAGGCCCGAACCGCGGCAGATTTCGTGCAGATGCCCGAGCAGGCCGAAGCCGGTGACATCCGTCATCGCATGCACGCCTGGCAGTTCGGCGAGCGCAATCCCCGGAGTATTGAGCTGCGTGGTCGTCCTGATCATCTGCTCATATCCGCGCGCGCTCAACTCTCCCTTCTTGAGCGCCGCGCTCATGATGCCGATCCCCAGCGGCTTGCCCAATATCAGCACGTCGCCGGCGCGTGCGCTGTCATTCCTTTTGACGCGCTGCGGATGCACCAGGCCGAGCGCCACCAATCCATAGATCGGCTCTGGATTGTCGATCGAGTGCCCGCCCGCGATCGGGATGCCGGCCGCGTCGCACACCGACTTGCCGCCGGCGAGGATCTGCTGCGCGGCCTCAACCGGTAGCTTGCCGAGCGGCATGCCGAGCAGCGCCAGCGCGAACAGCGGAGTCGCGCCCATCGCGTAGATATCGGAAATGGCATTCGTCGCGGCGATGCGCCCAAAATCGTAAGGGTCATCGACGATTGGCAAAAAGAAATCGGTGGTGGCGACGATCGCCTGCTCGTCGTTGAGCCGGTAGACCGCGGCATCGTCACTCGATTCAGTACCGACCAGCAGATTCGGATATGCTTTGGTCAGCGTCGTTTGCGACAGCAATTCCGCCAGCAACGCTGGCGGTAATTTGCAGCCTCATCCGCCGCCGTGTGAGAATGCGGTGAGTCGGATCTTTTCCGGCGCTGCGTTCATTGAGGTCTCGATTGGGTTACAACGATCTGGTTACCGTAGCACAACTCGCCGAGTTTGACGAGGTGATCGACGTGCGCTCCGAATCGGAGTACGCCGCTGACCACATCCCGGGCGCCATCAACTGCCCCGTGCTCAACGATGAGGAACGCGCCCGCGTCGGCACGCTCTACGTTCAGGTTTCCGCATTCGACGCCAAGAAGGTCGGCGCCGCGCTGGTGAGCCGCAACATCGCGCATCACATCGAAACGAATTTCATGCAGCGCGCCCGCGGCTGGCGCCCACTCGTCTATTGCTGGCGCGGCGGCAGCCGCAGCGGCGCGCTCGCCCATGTGCTGCAGCAAATCGGCTGGCGCGCGGGGCGGCTCGACGGCGGTTACAAGGCCTACCGCCGCTCGGTGCGCGAGGATCTCACGACACTTCCTGAACGCTATCGCTGGCACGTCGTTTGCGGGCTGACGGGCTCCGGCAAAAGCCGGCTGCTGCATGCGCTTTCACAGCAGGGCGCGCAGGTGCTCGATCTCGAAGGGCTGGCTGCGCACCGCGGCTCGGTGCTCGGCGATCTGCCCGGCGCCGCGCAGCCGCCGCAGAAATGGTTCGAGAGCCTGCTGTGGTCGCAACTGCGCGCATTCGACGCGGCGCGCCCGGTCTATGTCGAGGCGGAAAGCAAGAAGGTCGGCGATCTGCATGTGCCCGCGGCGCTGATCGCCGCGATGTGGAAGAGCGAATGCCTGAGGCTGCAGGCCGACATTGCGCTGCGCGTAGCGCTGCTGAAGGACGAATACCAGCACTTCATGGCGCAGCCAGCGCTGCTCGGCACACAGCTCGATTGCCTAACCGCACTCTACGGCAAAGAGCGCATCGAAGCGTGGAAAGCGCTCGCCGCTGCCGGTGCGTGGGACCCGCTGGTGCGCGAACTGCTGGAAACACATTACGACCCGGCCTACACGCGCTCGACGCTGCAGCACTATCCCCAGGCCGCAGACAGTCCGCAGATCACGATTAGCGCGCCCGATGCCGCTGAGTTCGAGCGAGCGGCGCGGAGCTGCCTGGAGTAGAGGATGTTATAATCTCTCCCCATTTGAGCAGCCCCTCCCTCTCTACACCACCGACCGCATCGGCGCCCGCACGGCGCGGATTGTGGGTGCTGCTGCTCATCGCAATCGTCATCTGGTGCGCCAATCTGGAATTCCGCAAGCTCTCGCTGAGCGACGAGGGGCGATATTCTGAGATCCCCCGTTACATGGCGCAAAGCGGCGACTGGATTACGCCGCGCCTGAACGGCATCAAGTATTTCGAGAAGCCTCCGCTGCAATACTGGGCGACCGCGGCTGCCTATGAGGCGTTCGGCGAGCATCAATGGACAGCGCGCCTGTGGTCGGCGCTGACCGGATTTCTCGGCCTGCTGCTCACCTGGTGGATGGGCCGGCGCCTCTACACTCCGCGCATCGGCGCCTACGCTGCGCTGGTGCTGGGCAGCAGCTTTCTTTACGTCGCCATCGCCCACATCAACACTCTGGACATGGGCGTCACGTTTTTCCTGACGCTCGCGCTCGCCGGCATTACGCTGGGGCTCGCGCCAGGCGCCGATCCGCGGACCAGCCGGCGCTGGCTGTACGCGGCGTGGGCGGGCTGCGCGCTCGCCGTCCTCAGCAAGGGCCTGATCGGCATCGTGCTGCCAGTGGCGGTGGTGCTGCTCTATGTGCTCGTCAAACGCAATTTCTGGCTGCTGCTGAGATTGCGCATTCCCACCGGGAGCCTGCTGTTCCTGGCGATCAGCGCGCCCTGGTTCGTCGCGGTCTCGCTCGCGAACCCTGAGTTTCCTTATTTCTTTTTCATCCACGAACACCTGCAGCGCTACACGACGACGATCCACGCGCGCTATCAGCCGTGGTATTACTTCATCCCCATTGCGTTGCTCGGCATGCTGCCGTGGCTGCTTACGCTCGCCGATGCGTTCGCGCGGGCCTGGAAGCGCCCGCGTGAAAGCGGTTTCGATGCCACGCTTTTCCTGTTGCTGTGGACGGGCTTCATTTTTGTCTTCTTCTCGCTGTCGGATTCGAAGCTGCCCTCCTACATCCTGCCGATTTTTCCGGCGCTCGCATTGCTGACCGCGCAGCGGCTCGCCGCGATTTCCGGGCGCGCGCTGGCGTGGCAGCTCTCTGTGATCGCCGCGCTCGCGCTGATCGCGCTCGCCGCAGTTCCTTTTACCCCGCGCCTCGCCTCCGCATCGATTCCGCGCGAGCTCTATCTGAACCAGATGCCCTGGCTCTACGCCGCCGCGGCCGCGCTGCTCGTGGGCACGCTCGCGGCCATCGCCTGCGCACGGCGCGAACGCGTCGCGCATGCCGTCACGATCTGCGCCTTTGCCGCCCTGGCGTCGGTCCAGCTGCTGATCGCGAGCGAAGACAGCCTGTCGCCTGCGCATTCGACCTACCACGCCATCGACAAGCTCAAGCCCTATCTCAAACCCGGTGTGCCCTTCTACAGCGTGGGCGGCTATGAGCAGACCCTGCCCTTCTACATCAAGCGCACCGTCACGCTGGTCGATTATCAGGACGAAATGGCGTTCGGCCTCACGCAGGAACCACGGCTGTGGGTCCCCGATATGGCGAGCTTCGAGCGGCTGTGGCGCACTCAGGAAAACGCGCTCGCCGTGATGCCGCTGGAAATGTACGCCCGGCTGACTGCGGCCGGGCTTCCGATGCAGCTCATCGAGCACGATACCGAACGCGTGTTCGTGCGCAGCGCCGCCCGCCTTCAGCCCACAGGAGTCAGCCCATGAATGCCACCAGTTTTCCCCTGCTCATGGCAGGCGTGCTGCTAAACGCCGCCGCCCAGCTGCTGCTCAAGGCCGGCGTCAATAGCGTCGGGCTCTTCGAATTCAGCCGCACCAATCTCTTGCCTGTAGGCTGGAAGCTCGCGACGGAACCGCACATCGTAGGCGGGCTCGCCTGCTACGTGATCAGCGTGGTCGTTTGGATCATGGCGCTCTCGCGCGTGGAAGTGAGCGTCGCCTACCCCATGCTCTCGGTGGGCTATATCGTCAACGCCGTGGCTGCCTGGTATCTATTCGGCGAAGCCCTGAGCCCGATGCGTATGGCCGGCATCGGCGTCATCATCCTGGGCGTCTACATCGTGGCGCGCTCATGAAGGGTGTCGACGCCACCGCCCTGCTTCGGTTACCATCCCTACGGCGCAAACCTGCGCGCTAATCGCTAATTATTTGCGACCATGAGCACAGTACAAGTATCGATCATCATTCCCGTCTACAACGAAGAGCAGAGCCTGCCGCTGCTGTTCGATCGCCTGTATCCTGCGCTCGACGCGCTGGGCGTGCCCTACGAAGTGCTGTTCATCAACGACGGCAGCACCGACAAATCCGCGGCGCTGCTGCGCGAGCAGTTCCAGCGCCGGCCCGACGTGACGCGCGTGATCCTGTTTGGCGCCAATTTCGGCCAGCACATGGCGATCATGGCGGGATTCGAGCACTGCCGCGGCGGCCGCGTGGTGACGCTCGACGCCGACCTGCAGAATCCGCCGGAAGAAATCGTCAACCTGCTGGCGGCGATGGACCGCGGCCACGACTACGTGGGATCGGTGCGCCGCATGCGCCAGGACACGGTGTTTCGCCGCTACGCCTCGCGCGCCATGAACCTGCTGCGCGAGCGCATTACCGACATCCGCATGACTGACCAGGGCTGCATGCTGCGCGCCTACGACAAACGCATCATCGACGCCATCACTTCCAGCCATGAGGTCAAGACCTTCATCCCGGCCCTCGCCTATACCTACGCCGGCAACCCGACCGAAATCGAGGTCGCCCATGCGGAGCGCGTGGCCGGCGTGTCCAAGTATTCACTCTACAAGCTGCTGCGCCTGAATTTCGACCTCATCACCGGATTCTCGCTGGTGCCCCTGCAGGTGTTCTCGCTGATCGGCATGCTGATCGCCGTACTGTCGGTGCTGATCTACGTACCGGTGATCGCCATGCGCTGGGCGGCAGCCGACACCTTTGCACAGGGCGTGCTGGCGCTGTGGGATCGCGACATCCTGCAGTTCTTCCTGACCGGCGTAGTGCTATTCGGGCTGGGGCTGCTGGGCGAATATGTAGGGCGTATCTACGAGCAGGTGCGCAACCGGCCGCGCTACCTGATCCAGGCGATCCTGGAAGCGCGCCCCGCCGCCGACGCTGCCAACAACGGTGCGGAAAGCGCGCGCTTCACCGGCGCCGAGCACCGGGCATGAGGTGCTGCGTTCGACGGCAGGCCGCGCCCGGCGCGCTGCCTGCGGCAGGAACACTATGACGCCGCGCGCCATCGTCTTTGCTTACCATAACGTGGGATGCGCCTGCGTGCCGCTGCTGTTAAAGCATGGCGTAGATATCCCGCTCATCGTCACGCACGACGACAACCCCAATGAGACCATCTGGTTCGACAGCGTCGCCAAGCTTGCCGCCCGCCACGGCATACCGACGATCACGCCGGACGATGCCAATACCGACGAGATCATCGCGCGCGTGCGCGCGCTGGCACCTGATTTCCTGTTTTCGTTTTATTACCGCAACATGCTGAAGGCGCCGCTGCTGGCGCTTCCAAAGCGCGGCGCGCTCAACATGCACGGCTCGCTGCTGCCGCGCTACCGCGGGCGCGTGCCGATCAACTGGGCGGTGATCAACGGCGAGACGCAGACCGGGGCGACGCTGCACTACATGGTCGAAAAGCCGGATGCAGGCGACATCGTGGACCAGGAGGCGGTACCCATCCTGCACGACGATACCGCCCTCGACGTGTTCCGCAAAGTGACGGCGGCCGCCGCGACCGTGCTCGACCGCAGCCTGCCTGCGCTCATCGCCGGGACGGCGCCGCACGTTCCGATGGACCTGGCGGCGGGCAACTATTGCGGCGGCCGCAAGCCCGAAGACGGCCGCATCGACTGGCGCTGGCCGGCGGCGCGCGTCCACAACCTGGTGCGCGGCGTCGCTCCGCCCTATCCGGGCGCTTTCAGCTCATTTGAAGGACTCGAGCTGCGTGTGCTGCGCACCCGCCTCGCACCCGGCGCCGCGCAGCTAGCCGCACCCGCGCTCTACGCGGAAGACGGCAGCTGCTTTGCAGTGTGCGGCGACGGCGCGCGGCTGCAGATACTGGAAATGGAACTCGATGGCCAGCCGCTCTCGGCCGCAGACTTCGCAGCACGCTTCGGCAAACAACACTTATTACTCTAAAGCGAAAAGCCATGAAAAAAATTCTGATCCTGGGCGTCAACGGCTTCATCGGCCACCACCTCTCGCAGCGCATCATCAAGACCACCGACTGGGAGGTCTACGGCATGGACATGCAGAACGAGCGCGTGTCCGGACTGCTCAAGCATCCGCGCTTTCATTTTTTCGAGGGTGACATCACCATCAACAAGGAGTGGATCGAATACCACATCCGCAAATGCGACACCGTGCTGCCGCTGGTCGCCATCGCCACGCCGGCAACTTACGTCAAAGAGCCGCTGCGCGTCTTCGAACTCGACTTCGAAGCCAACCTGCCGATCGTACGTTCCTGCGTCAAGTACGGAAAGCGCATCCTCTTCCCCTCGACCTCGGAAGTCTACGGCATGTGCCGCGACGCGCAGTTCGACCCCGAGAACTCCGAGCTGGTTCTGGGACCGATCAACAAGCAGCGCTGGATCTACTCCTGCAGCAAGCAGCTGATGGACCGCGTCATCTGGGCTTACGGCTCCGAGGGCAAGCTCGACTTCACGCTGTTCCGGCCGTTCAACTGGATCGGCGCGGGCCTCGACAGCATCCACACGCCGAAGGAAGGCAGCTCGCGCGTGATCACTCAGTTTCTCGGCCACATCGTGCGCGGCGAGAACATCAGCCTGGTCGACGGCGGCAACCAGAAACGCGCCTTCACGTATATTAGCGACGGCATCGATGCGCTGATGAAGATCATCGACAACCCCGGCAACATTGCCAAGGGAAAGATCTACAACATCGGCAACCCCAGCAACAACTACTCGGTCAAGACGCTCGCGCAGATGATGCTCAAGCTCGCGCTTACCTATCCGGCTTACCGCAAGAGCGCGCAAAAGGTAAAGCTGGTCACCACGACCTCTCAGGCTTACTACGGCAAAGGTTATCAGGACGTGGAAAACCGCGTGCCCAAGATCGACAACACCTGCGAGGAACTGAACTGGAAGCCGCGCGTGAATATGCAGGCCGCGCTCAAGCACATATTTGATGCTTACCGCGGCCATGTCGCCGAAGCGCGCCGTCTCAACGACTAACGCGCTCGCTAAGGCTCTGAACCGCGCAACCATTTGCCGCCATCTGAATAGTTGAAGCTCGCGCTCAAGATCGACGTAGACACCTATCGCGGCACGCGCGAGGGCGTGCCGCGGCTCGTCGAGATGCTCAAGCGCCACAACGCCGGCGCCACCTTCCTGTTCAGCCTGGGCCCCGACCACACCGGCCGCGCGATCAAGCGCGTGCTGCGTCCAGGTTTCATGAAGAAGGTATCGCGCACTTCCGTGCTCGAGCATTACGGACTGCGCACCCTGCTCTATGGCACGCTGCTGCCCAGTCCCGACATCGGCCGCGCCTGCGCAGCGCTGATGAAGAGCGTGCGCGACGCCGGATTCGAAACCGGCATCCACACCTGGGACCATATACTCTGGCAGGACTATGTCGCCGCTGCCGATGCAGAATGGACGGCCCGCCAACTTACGCTCGCCTGCGCGCGTTACACCGAAATTTTCGGCGAGCCGGCGCGCGTGCACGGCGCCGCCGGCTGGCAGATGAACGTGCATGCCTACCGCCTCACCCAGGAACTGGGCTTCGATTACTGCTCCGATACGCGCGGCAGCCACCCGTTCATTCCGCTTTACAACGCCGAGATCATCGCTTGCCCGCAGCTGCCGACCACGCTGCCCACGCTCGACGAGCTGATCGGCATCAATGGACTCACGCCGGACAATGTTGCCGATCACCTGCTGCAGCTCACGGCCGCTACGCCAGCGCGCGCCCACGTCTATACGCTGCACGCCGAGCTCGAGGGCATGAAGCTCGCGCCGGTATTCGAACGGCTGCTCGCGGGCTGGCGCGCGGCGGGCCACGACCTCGTGTCGCTGCGCGACTATTACGCGGCACTCGACCCTAACCGGCTACCGCGCCATGCCGTCGTCAGCGGTAGCGTACCCGGCCGCTCTGGCACGCTCGCGTTACAGGGAGATGAATTCCTCGCCGACTGCGCCGCATAAGCGGAGAACTGCCCGCGCGCGCTTGCCGCACCCTCTCATTTGCCCGACAATCCACACTTAAATCACCCACATTGATATCATGCCCAAGACCTCCTTTCCCGACTTCGAGCTGCCCGCCACCGGCGGCGCCACGTTCCGCCTCTCGGAAGAGCGCGGTCATCCACTGGTCATCTATTTTTATCCCAAGGACAACACCCCGGGATGCACGACCGAGGGCCAGAACTTCAGGGATCAGTACGCCGGGTTCAAAACACTCAAGTGCGCGATCTACGGCCTGTCGCGCGACAGCCTCAAGTCGCATGAGAATTTCAAGGCAAAGATGGAGTTTCCCTTCGAGCTGCTGAGCGATGCCGAGGAAACCGCGTGCCGCCTGTTCAAGGTGATCAAGATGAAGAAAATGTACGGCCGCGAAGTGCGCGGCATCGAGCGCAGCACCTTTGTGTTCGACGCGCACGGTGCGCTCTCCCGCGAGTGGCGCGGCGTCAAGGTTGCCGGCCACGTCGAGGAAGTGCTCGAATACGTTAAGACCCTGAAGTAGTTTTCGCGATCCAATCTCTGCCAGGAGCGACATGGCCGTACGCAAAGCGTCATCTGTAGTGACCCGCCTGCCTTCCCATCTCAAGCTCTTCGTGCTCGACACCAATGTGCTGATGCACGACCCCACCTGCCTGTTTCGGTTTGAGGAACACGACATCTACATCCCGATGGTGACGCTCGAGGAGCTCGACGATCACAAGAAGGGAGTCTCCGAAGTTTCGCGAAATGCACGCCAGGCGAGCCGCTTCCTGGAGGAAATCGTCAGCGAAACCGAGCTCGAAGTCGAGCACGGCATCGCACTCCATGCGCACAATGGCGGCAATGCCACGGGACGCCTCTACCTGCAGACGCGCGCGATCGCGGGCGCACTGCCGGCGCAGATCGCGGGCGGCAAGCCCGACAATCAGATCATCGGGGTCGTGAAATACCTGCAGGAAGATCAGCCCAAGCGCCAGGTGATCCTGGTGAGCAAGGACATCAACATGCGCATCAAGGCGCGTGCGCTGGGACTGGCCGCCGAGGACTATTTCAACGACAAGGTGCTCGAGGACACGGACCTGCTCTACAGCGGCACGCGCGAGCTGCCGGCCGACTTCTGGGATACGCACGGCCGCGACATGGAATCTTGGCAGCAGTCCGGCGCCACTTACTACCGCGTCCACGGACCGCTGTGCACGAGCTTGCTCGTCAACGAGTTCGTCTACCAGACCGGCGACCAGCCGCTGCTCGCGCAGGTTAAGGAAGTTTCCGGGCGCACCGCGGTGCTGCAGACGATCAAGGACTATGGGCATCAGCGCCACAATGTGTGGAGCATCGTCGCCCGCAACCGCGAGCAGAACTTCGCGCTCAACGCGCTGATGAACCCGGAGTGCGACTTCGTCACGCTGCTCGGCCAGGCCGGGACCGGCAAGACGCTGCTGACGCTCGCCGCGGGCCTGATGCAGACGCTCGACCAGAAGACCTACTCCGAGATCATCATGACGCG
>CAIVHG010000075.1 GCA_903905655.1 uncultured beta proteobacterium
CGATGCCCGTCATACGCTTGGCGGTCATCGGCACATAAGCGAGCCTGACGCCGGCGTGGATGGTGAAGTAATCGACGCCCTGCTCGGCCTGCTCGATCAGCGTGTCGCGGAAGATCTCCCAGGTGAGTTCCTCAGCCTTGCCGTCGACCTTTTCCAGCGCCTGATAGATTGGCACCGTCCCGATCGGCACCGGCGAATTGCGGATGATCCACTCGCGCGTCTCGTGGATGTGCTTGCCAGTGGACAGATCCATGACCGTGTCGCCGCCCCAGCGGATCGCCCACGTCATCTTGTCGACTTCCTCCTGGATGCTGGAACCGAGCGCGGAATTGCCGATATTGGCGTTAATCTTCACCAGGAAATTGCGCCCGATGATCATGGGCTCGATTTCCGGGTGGTTGATGTTTAGCGGAATGATCGCGCGCCCGCATGCCACTTCGTCGCGCACGAATTCCGGCGTGATCTCCTTCGGCAGCCGTGCCCCGAAGTCAAAGCCGGGATGCTGCTTTTGCAGCATGTCGGACAGCAGATCGCGGCGCTGATTCTCGCGGATCGCGATGTACTCCATTTCCGGTGTGATGATGCCGCGGCGCGCGTAATGCATCTGCGACACGTTGCAGCCAGGCTTGGCGATGCGCGGCGCGCGCTTCAGATTGAAACGCAGCTCGTTCAGCTGAGCATCGGCGAGCCGCTCGACGCCGTAACGGGAGCTCGGACCGGTGAGCTGCACGGTGTCGCCACGCTCCTCGATCCACGCGGCGCGCAGCGCCGGCAGTCCCGAGCGAATGTCGATTTTCGCGGCAGGGTCGGTATAGGGACCCGAGGTGTCATAGACGAACAGCGGCGGATTCTTCTCCGCAGCGCCGAACGAGGCCGGCGTATCCGACTGGCTGATCTCGCGCATCGGCACGCGCAGGTCGGGGCGCGATCCCGTCACATAGACCTTGCGCGAACTCGGCAGCGATTGGACGGATGCTTCGTCGATGTGCGCAGTCGCGCTTAGAAACTTGGGATTCGCATTCATGAGTGCTCCTAACAATAATCGTGCCGAGGGAGCGAAGGCAGGTGGGCCACGCTTTCCTGCGGCGGCATTATCCGCATCAGGTTCAGAGGGACTCTCTCACCCTGCTCAAGGGCCGCGCTGCGGTGGCCTGAACAGCCCGCACCCGCGCGCTCTATATCCCTTCGAACAAGGACCCCTAACGTGTCAATAATCCGCAATAACATTGCGGTAAGTCAAGCAAGCTACTGGAATTATGAGATAATTGCAAGCCTGAGGATTGATAACAAAAAAACCTTTTCCGTCCAAAGCCATGAACATACAGATCGACTTCGAACGCGCACGCTTCAATATGGTGGAGCAACAGATCCGGCCCTGGGAAGTGCTCGATCAGCAGGTGCTGGATCTCCTGCTTTCCGTCCGCCGCGAAGACTTCGTGCCCCGGCAATACCGCAACCTCGCCTTTGCCGACCTGGAAATCCCAATCGGCTTCGGAAAAAAGATGCTAGCGCCCAAGGTGGAAGCGCGCATGCTGCAGGCGCTGGCGCTGCGCCCTACCGACCGCGTGCTGGAAGTGGGCACCGGCAGCGGCTACATGACCGCACTGCTCGCAAGAAGCGCCGCGCACGTCTATAGCGTGGAGATCATCCCCGAATTGAGCGCGCAGGCGGCAGCGCTCCTGGCAGAGCAGAAGATCGCGAACGTGACCCTCGAAGTCGGAGATGCGGCGCGCGGCTGGAGCAAGCATGCGCCCTACGACGCGATCGTCTTCAGTGGCTCGGTGCCGGTGCTGGCCGACGAATTCCAGCGCAGCCTCAACCCCGGCGGCAGGCTGGTCACAGTGGTCGGCGACGCGCCCGTGATGCAGGCACGGCTCATCACCTGTACCGGCGGCGGCGCCTACAACAGCGCCGGGTTGTTCGAGACCTGCATTCCGCCTCTGCAAAACGCACCGCAGCCGGAACGATTCAGGTTTTGAGCGCGCGGCTCGCGCCGTAGCATACCGACGCCGCGCCCCGCCCCATCACGCTGCGCCGTTTCAAAACGCATGGACCGCCGCGCACTGCGATGCGCATTCGGGGCCTTTCAAAAGCATGAGGCGGATGAATAAATACCATCGTACCGCCATCTCCACCCTGCCCTCCAATGGATGGGTGCGCTCCATCGCCCACGCGTGTGGCATGCTCGCGCTGTGCACCATTGCATGCGCAGCCGGGGCGGCCGATCTGATAGCGGTTTATCGCGAAGCGCAATCGCAGGACGCGGTCTACGGCGCGGCGCGCGCCTCCTACCAGGCGGGCCAGGAAAAGGTGCCGCAGGCGCGCGCCGGTTTGCTCGCCGGCATCAGCGCCTCGGGCTATACGCTATACAACGACCGCGATCTGCAGCTGCGATCCGGCAGCATTGCTAATGGTGCTCAGCGCTATAACTCCAACGGCGTGAGCGTGACGGCCACGCAGCCGCTCTTCCGCATGCAGAACTGGATCGGATATCAGCAAGCCCAGACTCAGGTTTCGCAAACAGAAGCGACTTTCCTGCAGTCACAACAAGACCTGATCCTGCGCGTTGCCCAAAGCTACTTCGACGTGCTGCTCGCCGAAAGCAATGTGCGCCTCGCCGCCGCGCAAAAGACCGCCTACGACGAGCAACTCGCGCAGGCCAAGCGCAATTTCGAAGTCGGCACTGCGACCATTACCGATGCCAACGATGCGCAGGCACGGCGCGATCTCGCGGTCTCCCAAGAGATTGCGGCACGCAACGACCTGGACCTGAAGAAGGAAGCACTGCGCCAGATCATTGGCCGTGCGCCGCCTGAGCTCGCGAACCTGAGCGCGCGCTTTGCGCCCGCGCTGCCCAATCCTCAAAGCACGGAGCAGTGGGTGGAGCGGGCATTCGCCAGCAGCCTGCAGGTGCGCATCGCCAATGCAGCTCTCGAGATCGCCACCCAGGAGGTGGATAAGAACCGCAGCGGCCATCTGCCGACGGTCGATGCCGTGGCCGCCTATAGCGATACCGGTTCAGGCGCCGGCCTCCAGGGCGGTCCCGGCTATGACGTGACGACCAAGTACATCGGCCTGCAACTCACGGTGCCAATTTACATGGGCGGGGCGCTGAACTCGCGGGTGCGCGAAGCGCTCGCCAATCAGGACAAAGCGCGGCTGGAGCTAGAGTACACCAAACGCACGGTTGCGCTGAACACGCGCACTGCGTATCTGGGCACCTTGAATGGAGCTGCCCAGATTACAGCGCTGCAAACGGCCCTCGTATCGTCCCAAAGTTCGCTCGATTCGAGCAAGCTCGGACAGGAAGTGGGCGTGCGCACCCAGGTCGATGTACTAAACGCGACGCAGCAGCTCATCAGCGCCCGGCGCGATTACGCGCAGGCAACTTATGCGTACACCATCAGCGCACTGAAGCTCAAAGCCGCCGCCGGTACGCTTAGCGAAGACGACCTCACCGCTATCAACCAGTGGCTGGAAAAGTAGCCTGCGCCTGCCCTACAATCAAAGATTCACGGCACGCCGCGATAACAGATGAGACGCGAAGAAAAAATCTATGTGGCGGGCCACACCGGCATGGTGGGATCAGCCCTCGTGCGCAGGCTGCAAGCTGCGGGCTGCACGCAGCTCGTCACGCGCACGCATGCCGAACTCGATCTCACGGATGCGCGGGCAGTGCGTGATTTCTTCGAACGCGAGCGTCCGCAGCACGTGTATCTTGCCGCGGCCAAGGTCGGCGGCATCCACGCCAACAACACCTATCCGGCAGAGTTCATCTACCAGAACATCGCCATCCAGACCAATGTGATCGACGCGGCGTGGCGCTGCGGCGTGAAGCGCCTGCTGTTCCTCGGTTCATCGTGCATCTATCCACGTGAATGCCCGCAGCCGATGAAGGAAGAATACTGGTTGACCGGCCCGCTCGAGCCGACCAACCGCGCTTATGCCATCGCAAAGATCTCCGGCATCGAAATGTGCTGGGCCTACAACCGGCAGTACGGGACCGATTATGCGAGCGTGATGCCGACCAATCTGTACGGCCCCGGCGACAACTACGATCTGCAAAACTCGCACGTGCTGCCGGCGCTGATCCGCAAAATGCACGAAGCGAAGATCAACGGCGACGCTGAAGTGCCGATCTGGGGCAGAGGCCAGGCGCGGCGCGAGTTCCTCTATTCGGATGACATGGCGGACGCGTGCATACTGCTCATGAATTTGCCCGACGACCAGTACCGGTTACTCGCTCATCCCGACCCTTCGAAGACCAGCGCGCCCCCTATGGTGAACGTGGGCTGCGGCGCCGACCTTACCATACGCGAGCTGGCGCTGACCGCGGCAAAGGTCGTCGGGTTCAAGGGAAATCTCGCATTCGACACCAGCAAACCCGACGGCGCCCCGCGCAAGATACTCGACATTAGCCGCATGCAGGGCTATGGCTGGCGTCCCACAATTTCCCTCGAACAAGGGATCGCGCTGGCCTATCGCGACTATCTGGATAACCAGGCGAAATAGGCAGGATTGCCGGCTTACTGAATTCGCGTAGCGGCAGCGCTCCCGGCCACCTCGATCAGATCTATGAGCCGGGCAGTCGCGCCCTGGTGTTCATTCGCGAATCGCCGCGCGCTTTCCGCCATGCGCTGGATACGCCCCGCATCGCGCAGGAGTTCACGTGCCGCAGCGAGTGCCGCGCGCGCATCCTCCACCTGCAGCGCGGCGCCGGCGGTTAGCGCAAGCTGCGTAGCCTCGGCAAAATTATAGGTGTGCGTGCCGATGATCACCGGCTTGCCGACAGCGCACGCTTCGATCAGGTTCTGAGCACCGTACGGCAGGAGGCTGCCGCCGATGATCGCCAAGTCGCATGCCGCATAGTACGCGGGCATCTCACCCATGCTGTCGCCGAGCAGCACGCGGGTGGACGCCGCGATCGGCTGCTCGCTGCTGCGGCGCTGATAGGCCACGGCCTCGCGTTCGAGCAAGGCTGCAACTGAATCGAAGCGCTGCGGATGGCGCGGCACGATCACCAGCAGCAGATCCGGAATGTCGGCCGCGCGCAACGCCTGGATGAGCAGGGCTTCTTCGCCGTCGCGCGTGCTCGCGGCGAGCACCACCGGACGCGACTCACCATAAGCCTGGCGCCATGCGAGTCCACGGTCTACGAGCGCGGGATCGGGCGCGATGTCGAATTTGATATTGCCCGTTACCTGCACGTTCTTGGCGCCGAGCGCCTGCAGGCGCACTGCATCGCCGACGCTTTGCGCCGCAATGCTGGTGAGTTCATTTAGAGTGGTGGCGGCGAACTCCGTGTAGCGCTGATAGCGGCGCAGCGATTTTTCCGACAAACGCGCATTGGCAAGATACAGCGGCACGTTGCGGCTGCGGCAAACGTGGATGAGATTTGGCCAGATTTCGGTCTCGAGCACCACTCCGCATACGGGCTTGAAGTGATCAAGGAAGCGTCGCACCGCAAACGGAAAATCATACGGCAGATAACAGCGCGTTACCTGCGCGCCGAACAACTGCTCCCCGGTGAGGCGCCCGGTCGGCGTCATATGCGTGAGCAGTATCCCGTGTCCGGGGTATTTGCCTTGCAATGCGGCGATCAGCGGCTGGGCGGCACGCGTCTCGCCCACCGACACCGCGTGCACCCAGATCAACTGCTGCGAGACCGCCGAGCTATAGAATCCGAAACGCTCAGGCACGTGCCGGTAGTAGCCGCGCTCGCGCAGCCCGCGCCATAAGAGATGCCACAGCGCCCGCGGCAGCAGCGCGCACAGCAACAGGGTATATGCGAAACGGCTTTTGATCATCGTCTGTTTAAGAATACGGCGCTAGCTGCGATCATCAATTGCAAGCCGCCGCACTTCATTCAGGACTTCCATCGGCTCCGGTGCGCGGCCGACGCCACCCAAGTTGCCCGCGCGCGCACAGCCATAGAGCCCGGTCGCTGCCGGATCGGTCGCGCAATACACTCCGACTGTAGGTGTTCCGAGGGCCGCTGCTAGATGCGTGAGGCCAGTGTCCACTCCCACGATCGCATATGCTCCTGCAAACAAGCCCGCGAGATCGCGCAGTGTTAGCGCGGGTGGAACGATGGCGTCCGCGAGCAGCGAGGCGATGCGTTCGCTGCGATCGCGCTCTGCAACACTGCCCCACGGCAGCACAACAGCAATCCCCAGCGCGGCGAGCGCAGCGCCGAGCACGATCCAGTTGCGTTCGGTCCAAAGCTTCGAATCCGCGCTCGTCGCATGCAGCAGCACCGCGTAACGGCGCTCTCCCAGCCAATCGAAAGTGCGCGGCTCGACCCCGATGCCATAATTGCAGTGCGCAGGCACTCTGTACCCGAGCGCTTGTGCCGCGAGCATGCGGTTTCTCTCGACCGCATGCAGCGTCCAGGGCACGCGAAAGGCCTGATCGTAGAAAAAGGCTAGCGGCTCGCGTGAACTCCGGAAGTCGAGCCCGTACCGTTTGCCGTGCGCTGCAGCGGCGATCAGCGCGCTCTTGAACAGCCCCTGCGCATCTATGATCGCATCATAGCGCTGCTGCCGCAGGCGCCGCACGCAGCTTGCGATTTCAGCGCGCACTGATGCGCGCCATAGCGCACGCCGCCAGCGGCGTATCGCGACCGGAATGACGTTAGCGACACCGTCGTGCAGCCGCGCGACGTCGGCGAACGGCTGCTCCACGACCCAATCGATGCGCGCCGCGGACGATAGCGCGCGGATGTCGCTGACGATGGGCAATGCGTGCACGACATCGCCGAGCGAAGTGGTCTTGACGATAAGGATATCTTCAACCATCACGTTCTGCGGATTCAAGATGCCGATGGTACCACCGCGCCGTGCTTTCCAGTCCAGCTGCAAGCGTAGCCCCGGGTCGCCACCCAAGCTCACGGCGGATTGCGCCGGAGTCGATGCGCAGCGACTGCGTCAAACGCGCGATCGCACGCTTTCTGCCGGCGAGCGCCGCGAGGGTTCTAAGGATCATCACCGGACAGGGAAACAGGCGCGCGCGCCTGCACAGGGCGGAGGCGATGGCGCGTATCAAGTGCGGTGTGGAGACCCCCTCCTCATCGTCTGCCAGCAGATAGGTCCTGCCAGCAGCAGCCGGATGGTCCAGGCTCAGCAGGATCGCGTCGATGAGATTTCCCAGAAAAAGCAGGCAGCGCCGGTTGTCTATGGAAGCAAGCGGCAAAGGCACGCCGCGGTCGATCGCGCGTATCAGCCCCAGGAAGTTGCCCTTGACTCCGGGGCCGTAGAGCAGCGGCGCACGTAGCACCACCGTTTGCAGTCCGTGCGCTGCTGCGACCTCTCTCAGCACCGCTTCGGCTTCGCGTTTCGAGACGCCGTACGCGTCTTCGGGATGCGGGATATCAGCCTCGGTGTAGGCGGCTTGCCGCGACGTGCGCTCACCATTGACCTTGATCGAACTCAGGAACACGAGACGGCGCACCCCTGCCCGCGCGGCCGCCAGCGCGAGCGTCCGGGTACCGTCCACGTTCACGCCCCGGTACTGCGCCAGCGGGTCCGCCGCGGTGTCGCGCATGACGTGAGCGCGCGCCGCGAGGTGCACCACGGCATCCACGCCAGAGAGCGCCTC
>CAIVHG010000076.1 GCA_903905655.1 uncultured beta proteobacterium
GAACTGGGGCTGAGACGAGGTTTTCGGCAAAATAGTGAAAAGCGCGGTGCAGAGCCTACTGCGCAAACCCTTGTGAACACAGGGGCTTTTCCCGGTTTCAAAATGCCGCATAGCAGGTTTGAAACGGCGTCACTGGCGGAGAGGGTGGGATTCGAACCCACGATACGCTTGCGCGTATTCCAGTTTTCGAGACTGGCCCGTTCAACCACTCTGGCACCTCTCCGGGACCGCTATTCTAACAGAATCGATGCGCGCCGCAGAAGCCGGGCACGCCCTGGCAATGGCGGCCGCATGCATGGCGGCTAGCCCTTGCGCTCCGCCCCTGGGTCGCGCGCATCGTCAATCTGCTCGATGACCACACTTTTGCGTATTACCTCGCCCTCGATGATGCTTCCGTCCGGCGGCTGCTCGCGCATCTGCTGACGCATCTGGCGGCGCAAATCCCGCGTCTTCCACCACAGATAACCCAGGACCAGCAGACCGCCCACGGCGAGCACTGCGAATACAACCACCGAAAACAGCAGCGCGGCTGTAAGCAACACGGCGCCCAGCACCACGCCCAGCGCTTTGCGTATAAAGGATTCAACATTCATGGGTAAACGGTCCATTGATTCTCATAGAGCAACAATCTGTGCACGATTATGCTCTATTTCCCCGGTATCGAAAATCATATGATGGTGTCTCGCTGGCCAATTACAAGGAGTAGCAATTATGAGTGTCCCCAAAGTTGCAGTACTGGTAGGCAGCCTGCGGCGCGATTCGCTGAACCGCAAGATGGCGCTGGCGATGATCGAACTCGCGCAACCGTCGCTGCAGATGGAGATCGTCGATATCAGCCAGTTGCCGCTCTACAACGAAGACAACGACCAGGGCAAGGCGCCGCCGGCATATGACGCCTTCCGCAGCCGCATGGCCACGGTTGATGCCGTGCTGTTCGTCACGCCGGAATACAACCGCTCGGTGCCTGCGGTGCTCAAGAACGCGCTCGACGTGGGATCGCGGCCGTACGGCAAGAGCATCTGGAGCGGCAAGCCGGGCGCGATCGTCAGCGTTTCCCCTGGCGCACTCGGCGGCTTCGGCGCCAACCATCACCTGCGCCAGTCGCTGGTATTTCTGAACGTACCGATGCTGCAGCAGCCTGAAGCCTATATCGGCGGCGCAGCGCAACTGTTCGACGCTGCCGGAAAACTTACCAACGAAAGCACGCGCGGATTTCTGCAGACTTTCGTGAATACATTCGCAGCATGGATCACCGCGAACGTTAAGGCGAAATAAACGCAGCGCGGCGTTTCAGAAAAGCAGCGTAGTGAGGGCAGCAGCGGCGATTGCAAGCGGCACGGCGTAACGCAACAGCGTGCGTAGCCGCCGCGCGCCGCCTTCGCCTAACTGCAGCTCCTCCATCAACAGGCTGCGCGGCAGCGCCCAGCCGGCGAACATGGCGAGCGCGAATCCACCGATCGGCAGCAGCACGTTCGATGTCAGGTAGTCGAGCACGTCGAACACCGTCGCCTTGCTGAAGGCGGGCGCGATCGCGAGCGGATGCCAGCCGCTCCAGTGATTGAACGAAAGCACGGTGGCGAGCCCGAGCACGAAGCATCCTGCCCCCACTATCGCAGTGCCCTTGATCCGCGACCAGCCGAAGCGCTGCACCACGAGCGCCACCGCGAGCTCCAGTATCGAGATCGCGGATGCAAGCGCTGACACCAGCAGCAGCAAGTAGAACGCACCCGCTGCGACGCTCCCATAAGGCATGCGCGCGAACGCGAGTGGCAGCGTGACGAACACCAGCCCGGGCCCGCTCGCGGGATCCAGGCCGTGCGCAAACACAATCGGGAACACCGCAAAGCCGGCGAGCAGTGAGATAAAGGTATCGGCTGCCACCGATACGATCGCCACCTGCCTGAGGTTGACCTCGCGCCCCGCATAGGCGGCATAGGTGATCATCAAAGAAAACCCCACGCCGATCGAAAAGAACCCCAGCCCCAGCGCTTCGAGCGCCACCCGCGCAGTCAGGTATTGCGCATCGAGCCGAAACAGGAAATGCAGCGCCGCTCGCGCATCGCCGACGATCATCGAATACACGGCAAGCGCCGCGATCAACGCGAACAGCACCGGCATCAGTATTTTGGAAGCCGCTTCGATGCCGCCGCCCACGCCGCGCGAGACGATGGCAGCTGCGGTCGCCATGAAGATGCCGTGATAGAGCGTGAGTCGCAGCGGAGAGGCGAGCAGCGCATCGTAACGCGCCTGCACCGCCTGCGGGTCGGCATCCGGCAAGCCTGCGCGCAGCGCATCGACGGCATAAGCGATCGTCCAGCCGCCGATCACGGAGTAGAAGCTCAGGACGAGCACGCCGGTAATTACGCCCAGCACGCCAACATAGAGCCAGTACTTGCCCGCGCCGTGTGTGCTGGCGACGCGCGCGATGCTGGTCACCGCGTCAGCTCCGCCGCGGCGACCCACCACAAATTCCGCGAGCATCAACGGAACGACGATCAGCATGAGGCCCGCGACGTAAAACACAATGAAGGCGCTGCCACCGTTGGCGCCGACCTCATAGGGGAATTTCCAGATGCTGCCGAGTCCAACCGCGGAACCGATCGTGGCCAGAATGAATCCGGTACGCCCGGACCACGATTCATGGGAGTGTTTCATGCGCCTGTGTTCTATTAGTAGTAGCGAACGATGGAAAGCCATCTGCACAACACTAAACTCGCATCATGCATGGGTAGACGCGTTGACCTCTGTCAATGGCCGCGCATACAGTGCATGATAACTTTTACTGCCCCAGCCGCGTGGCTCTGTAACCCCTGCTCCACGGCACCTGACCGTTCACGGTACACGAATCGCAACTGGAACCCTGAATATGCCCGATCTGCCGTTAAAGCTGTCGACCGCCGCAAGCAGGCAAGCGCCGCCGGAAAGCGGCGAGTTTGAACCCGCAAGATTTCCCGGGCTCTCGATCGAGCAGGTCGCGCAGCGCCTACTCGAGGACGGACCTAACGAACTGGCTTCAGCCAAGCCGCTCAGCGTTATGGCCATCGCCTGGAACGTCGTCAGCGAGCCCATTTTCCTCGTGCTGGTCGCGTGCGGCGTCATCTATCTCGCGCTGGGAGACGCGCATGAAGCGCTGGTGCTGGTGGGCTTCGTCGTCTTCGTCACCCTGATCAGCCTGTTCCAGGAATACCGCACCGAGCACACGCTGGCGGCGTTGCGCGACCTGTCGAGCCCGCGCGCGCTCGTCATCCGCGCGGGCGAGGCGGTGCGCATCCCGGGGCGCGAGGTGGTGCGCGGCGACGTGCTGATGCTCTCCGAAGGAGACCGCGTACCCGCCGATGCTCACGTGGTTTCCGGCATGAACCTGATGACCGACGAATCGCTGCTGACCGGCGAGGCAGTGCCGGTGCGCAAGCTCGCGAGCGATTCCGCTTCCGAGATGAGCCGGCCGGGCGGCGATGACCTGCCGTTCGTCTATTCCGGGACCATGGTCGTGCAGGGCCGCGGCATCGCGATCGTCAAGGCAATTGGCATGCAGACGGAGATCGGCCGCATCGGCAAGGCCCTGCAGTCGGTGCTGCCGGAGCACACGCCGCTGCAGCAGGAGACCGCGCGCTGGGTCAAAGTACTGGCGATTGCCGGCCTCGCGATCTGCCTGATGGTCGTGGTCGTCTACGGCCTCACGCGCGGGAGCTGGCTCGACGGCATCCTCGCAGGTCTCACGCTCGCGATGGCGATACTGCCCAACGAGCTGCCGGTGGTGCTCACCATCTTCATGGCGCTGGGTGCATGGCGAATCTCCAGGCACAACGTGCTCACGCGCCGGGTGCCGGCGGTCGAAACCCTGGGCTCGGCTTCTGTGCTGTGTGTAGACAAAACCGGCACCGTGACAATGAATCACATGGCGGTCGACAAGCTGTACGCCCACGGACAGATTCACGATGCGGCGCAGATCTCAGAGCCGCTGCCGGAAACCTTTCATGAGCTCACCGAGTTCGCGCTGCTGGCAAATCACCGCGACCCCTTCGATCCGATGGAGCGCGCGCTCAATGAATACGGCGCCGTGGCGCTGGCGGATACCGAGCACCTGCATGGCGACTGGCAGCTGGTGCGCCAATATCCGCTGTCGCCGCAGCTGCTCGCGCTGTCGCATGTATGGAAGTCCCCCGGAGGGGACGAATTCGTGATCGCATCCAAAGGCTCGCCGGAAGCGGTCGCCGACCTGTGCCACCTCGGCGCCGCCGAACTGCAGGCGGTGTCGGAGAAAGTGGATGCGCTCGCGAGCCGCGGCCTGCGCGTTCTGGGCGTAGCCAGAGCGCGCTTCAAGCTCTCGGCACTGCCCGACATACAGCACGATTTCGATTTCGAATTCCTGGGACTGGTCGGACTCGCGGACCCGGTGCGCCCCGGCGTGCGGGCTTCGATCGAGCAATGCCACAGCGGCGGCATCCGCGTCATCATGATCACCGGCGATTATCCGGTCACCGCGATGAATATCGGTCGCCAGATCGGCCTCACCAATCCGAGCGACTGCGTCACCGGCCCCGAACTGGACGGCATGAGCGACGCCGCGCTGCGCCTGCGCATCGCGAGCGTAAGCATTTTTGCGCGCGTCGTTCCCGAGCAGAAACTCCGTTTGGTCAACGCGCTCAAGGCAAACGGCGAAATCGTCGCCATGACCGGCGACGGCGTGAACGACGCGCCCGCGCTCAAGGCGGCGCACATCGGCATCGCGATGGGCAAGCGCGGCACCGACGTGGCGCGCGAAGCCGCAGCACTGGTGCTGCTCGACGATGACTTCTCCTCGATCGTGCACGCGATCAGGCTTGGCCGCAGGATCTTCGACAATCTCAGAAAAGCGATCGCCTATACGCTCGCCAGCCATTTGCCGATCATCGGCATGACGCTCGCCCCCGTGGCGATGAAATGGCCGCTGGTGCTGCTGCCGTTTCACGTGGCGTTCCTGCATCTCATCATCGATCCCGCGTGTTCGATCGTGCTCGAAGCGGAGCCGGAGGAAGCGACCGTCATGCAGCGCCCGCCACGCGGGGCGCGCGAGCTGCTGTTCGGGCGCCGTACCATGTGGATCAGCATCCTGCAGGGGCTGGGGGTGCTGGCCGCGGTGATGATGGTCTACGCCTTCAGCTATTACGCCGGGCGCGGCGAAACAGAAACGCGGGCGCTGGCCTTCGTCACCCTCGTGTTTGCCAATCTCGGCCTCATCTTCGTCAACCGCTCCTGGAGCGCGCCAACTCTGGGGATGCGCCACTCGCCGAATCCCGCGCTGTGGCGCGTCGGAGCAGGCACCATCGTTTTGCTGGGGCTTGCCCTCTACCTGCCTTTCCTGCGTGACCTATTCAGGTTTGCGCCGCTTGGCGCAGCCGACGTAGCCATCTGCCTGGCCGTCGCCGTGCTCAGCGTCGCCTGGTTCGAGCTCTACAAACTCCGCGACCGGAATCGCCGCGGCCATGGCTAACGCACGGCGGCGCCGCTATCCAAAGGCTGCGTCATGACGGCCGTCGACATCGGCCTCGTGCTCGCGGGCTTCGTCGCCTGGACCATCAGCACCATGGCGGCGGGCGGCGGCAGCATTCTCCTGGTTGCCGTCGCCAGCAACCTGCTCAACGGCCACACCATCGCTCCCGTGATCACCTGCACCAGCCTGATCGCCGACCACGGGCGGATCGCGCTGTTCTGGAGAGACATCGAGTGGCGCGTCGTGCTCTGGTATCTGCCGGGCGCGATCGCGGGCGCGACGCTCGGCAGCTGGATCTTCGTGCAGGTGAGCGCGCATTTCCTGCAAACCTGCATCGCATTTTTCCTGTTGAGCACCGCGTGGCAGTACCGGATGGGCAGCCGCGAGCGCTCCTTCGAGATGCGCCTGCCGTGGTTTCTGCCGCTGTCCTTCGCCTCTGGCACGATCTCCGCGATCGTGGGCGCGAGCGGCCTGATCACCAATCCCTTCTATCTCAATTACGGGATGGTGAAGGAACGCATGCTCGCCACGCGGGCGGTAAATTCGCTCGTCATCCAGCTTTCCAAGCTCGCGGGCTATGCGACGTTCGGTGCGCTCAACTGGCACCTGGTCGGGCATGGCGTGTCGGCGGGAGCCGGAGCGGTGCTCGCGATCTGGGTTACCCGTCCATATCTGCGCCGCCTGGACCCGAAGCGCTTCCGCCAGCTCGCCGTAGGGGTCATGCTGATCAGCGGCGCCATGCTGCTCTGGAATCAGCGCGACTGGCTGCTGGGCCTGCTGCGCGGCTGACTTGCGCTTAGAGCCCCTAACAGAATGAAACACACGTGTTTCATTCTGTTAGGGGCTCTAAGGCCTGCGAATTCCCTTACAATCCTCCGGTCGCGCTACCGCGGCGATTTACAAGGAGAAGTGGATGGCTGCTTTACAAGTAAACGCTACAGCACCGGATTTTTCTCTTACATCCCATACCGGAACAGTGCTCACGCTAGCGGGCTTCAAAGGACGCCGCACCGTGGTGTCCTTTCTGCCGTTCGCGTTCACCGGAGGGTGAAAGAATCAAGTCCTCGGGTTCCGTGAGAACTACGAAAAATTCAAAGCACTAAACGTCGAAATCCTGCAGATCAGCGCCGACACCACGCCGAGCCTCAAGACGTGGGCGGAGCAACTGGGCGGACTTCCTTTCCCGCTGCTCTCCGATTATTGGCCGCACGGCGCGGTCGGCAAATCCTATGGCATCTTCAATGAAGAACGCGGCATGGACGCGCGTTCGGCGTTCCTGATCGATGCGAAAGGCGTGATCCGTTACTCGCTGGTCTGTCCCGCGGGGACCATCCCCGAGAGCGCGGACCTACTGGAGCGTTTGCAGAAAATCTAGCATCAGCGCAGCACTTGCTGGGCTGCCTTGCGCAGCCCGCAACCTAACTCAATTACGCGCCGATGCGCTCAGCGCCTCCCATGTACGGCCTCAGCGCCGTCGGCACCGTGATGCTGCCATCGCTGTTCTGATAGTTTTCCATCACCGCGACCAGCGTGCGGCCCACCGCGAGCGCGGAGCCGTTCAGCGTGTGCAGCAGCTCGGGTTTGTTTTTGTCGTTGCGGAAGCGCGCCTGCATGCGGCGCGCCTGGAAAGCCTCGAAGTTGCTGCAGGACGAGATCTCACGATAGGCGTTCTGCCCCGGCAGCCACACCTCCAGATCATAGGTCTTGGCGGACGAGAATCCCATGTCGCCCGTGCACAGCAGCATGGTGCGGTAGGGTAGATCGAGCCGCTGCAGGATGGACTCGGCGTGCGCGGTCAGCTCTTCGTGTGCGACATAGGATGACGCGGGATGCACCATCTGCACGAGCTCGACTTTGTCGAACTGGTGCTGGCGTATCATGCCGCGCGTGTCCTTGCCGTAAGAGCCGGCTTCGCTGCGAAAGCACGGCGAGTGGCACACGTATTTCAGCGGTAGCGTGTTGCCGGCCACGATCTCGCCGCGCACCATGTTGGTGACCGGCACTTCCGCGGTCGGTATCAGGTAGAGGCTCGCATCGCGCGGTTTGGCATCTGCGCCCGCCTCCACCTCAGTCGACTGACGCGGGATCTTGAACAGGTCTTCCTCGAATTTCGGCAACTGACCGGTGCCGCGCATCGAGTCCGCGTTGACCAGGTACGGCACGTAGACCTCGGTATAGCCGTGCTCCTGTGTGTGCACGTCGAGCATGAACTGCGCGAGCGCACGGTGCATGCGCGCGAGCGCTCCCTTCATGAGGCTGAAGCGCGCCCCCGCGATCTTGCCAGCGGTATTGAAGTCGAGCAGGCCGAGCGCTTCGCCCAGATCGACGTGATCCTTGACCTTGAAATCGAACGCGCGCGGCGTACCGATGCGCCGCACTTCCACATTGTCGTCGGCCGACTTGCCGGCCGCCACACTCGCGTGCGGCAGGTTGGGAATGCCGGCGAGAAACTGATCGAGCTCGCCCTGGATGCCCGTGAGTTCGCCTTCGAGCGCCTTTAGCTTGTCCGCCTGTGCATTCACTTCGGCGATGAGCGCGCTCGCATCCTCGCCGCGCCCTTTCGCCTGGCCGACCTGCTTGGACAGCTGATTGCGATTGGCCTGCAGGTCCTGGGTCTGCTTCTGTATATCCTTGCGGCTGGCTTCCATACGTTCGAACGCGGCGACGTCGAGCGTCACGCCGCGGGTGGCGAGCCGTTGCGCGACGCCGGCAAGGTCGCTGCGCAATAATTGTATGTCGAGCATCTGCCCCTCGTTTGGCTGGTAATTCGGTGCGGCCGCTATTATCCAGTAGATTGCGCAGCGCGGCCAGCGCGCACGATCACTTCTTGCCCGGCGCCTTGCGGTCGCGCTCGCGCAACTCGTCCAGCCGCGCCCGGATCTTTGCTTCCAGCCCGCGCTCGGTCGGCTCGTAGAACGCAGGCGGCGTCATCCCGTCGGGCAGATAGCTTTCGCCCGCAGCATAAGCGTCGGCCTCGTTGTGCGCGTAGCGGTAATCGCGGCCGTATCCCAGGTCTTTCATCAGGCGCGTCGGCGCGTTTCTCAGGTGCAGCGGCACCGGGCGCGACTTGTCGCTGCGGATCAGGGCGCGCGCCGCGTTGTAGGCGCCGTAGACGGCATTGCTCTTGGGCGCGACCGCGAGATAGATCACCGCCTCGGCCAGCGCGAGCTCACCCTCGGGACTGCCCAACCGCTCATAGGTCGCGCAGGCGTCGAGCGCGAGAGCAAGCGCACGCGGGTCGGCCAGTCCGATGTCCTCGCTCGCCATGCGCACCAGGCGCCGCCCGACGTAAAGCGGATGCGCGCCGCCGTCCAGCATGCGGCACATCCAGTAGAGGGCGGCATCGGGGGACGAACCGCGCACCGATTTGTGCAGGGCCGAGATCTGGTCGTAGAACTCTTCGCCGCCCTTGTCGAACTTCTTCAGGCTTTGCGTCAACGCATCGCGCACCAGCGCATCGTCGACTTCATGCACGCCGCGCGCCGTCGCCGCAACCTCGACCTGCTCCACCATGTTGAACAGGCGCCGCGCATCGCCGTCGGCGTACGAGACCACCAGCTCGCGTGCGCTGTCGGTGAGTGTTAGCGGCCCTTTGCACTGCGTCAGCGCGCGCTCGATCAGCACGCCGAGGTCCGCTTCCGACAGCGGCTGCAGCACATAGACCGTCGCCCGCGACAGCAGCGCGCTGTTCACCTCGAAGGATGGGTTCTCGGTGGTCGCGCCGATAAAGGTCAGCAGCCCCTGCTCCACGAACGGCAGAAAGGCATCCTGCTGCGATTTGTTGAAGCGGTGCACTTCGTCGACGAAGAGGATGGTGTGGCCGCCAGTTTGCTCGAGCGTGATCTCGGCGCGGTCGACCGCGTCGCGGATATCCTTCACTCCGGCGAGCACGGCCGAGATGGCGATGAACTGCGCGTCGAAAGCCTGCGCCATCAGCCGCGCGAGCGTGGTCTTGCCCACGCCCGGCGGGCCCCACAGGATCATCGAATGCGGCTTGCCGGATTCGAAGGCGAGCTGCAGCGGCTTGCCCGCGGCCAGCAGATGCGACTGCCCCACGACTTCGGCTATGCTGTGCGGCCGCAGCCGCTCAGCGAGCGGCGCGGCCGGCTCGTTCTTTTTGAAGAGATCGCTGCTCACCATGATCCGCTCAGCAGGCGCGCTAGTCCGAGATTACGTCGGCGCCCTTGGGCGGCGTAAACCTGAAGCGCTCCGGCGCGAGCTTCGGGTTGCGCTCCACGGATGCGAACTTGATGACCGTCATCTGGCCGAACTGGTCGCGCAGTTCCATGGCCTGCAGGCCGTTGGCGCCGAACCCCAGGCGGATGCGCTCGAATGCATTTTCCTTGGCCTTGGGTACGGCCTCAACCCAGTCGAGCCCCTCCTGGTTTCCGATGTTCGTGACCTTGTAAGTCTTCTCGATATCGTTGCTGCCCGCGAGCAGCGCCGCGGGACTGTCGCCCAGTGCCTGGTCAAGTTTGCGCACCGTCACCTGGTTCAAATCCTTGTCGTAGACCCACAGCCGCGTGCCGTCGCCGACCAAGAGCTGCTCGTACGGCTTCTCGTACTCCCAGCGGAATTTTCCGGGGCGCACGAACTCCATGGTGCCGGTCACCTGCTGCAGCTGCTTCATGTTCTTGTCGACCATGATCTGCGCAAAGCGCGCCCTGCCGGAAGTGGTCTGCTCCAGATAATTCTTGAGGGTATCGACGTTCGCCGCGCTTGCAGCGAGCGAGATCAAAAGCAGAAGAAAGGTGTATGCGATGCGCATGGCGATGATCCAGAGTAGGCTGCGGTAAGAATGAATGGGCAGCAGAATGAGCGCAGCGTTCGGTGCGCCTAGGTTTCCTGCTGAGGCGCCGGGGCCAGCACTTCGCGGTTGCCGTTGGTCTGCATTTCAGAAACCATGCCGGCGCGTTCCATCTGCTCGATGAGCCGCGCGGCGCGATTGTAGCCGATGCGCAGGTGGCGCTGTACCAGCGAAATCGAAGCGCGCCGTGTCTTGAGCACGATCTCGACCGCCTGATCGTAGAACGGATCGGCCTCGGCATCTGGCATGCCGTCGATGCTGCCGACCGCATCGCCCTCGCCTTCCGGAGATTCGAGCACGCCGTCGAGGTACTGCGGCTGGGCGACGCTCTTCAGATACTCCACCACCTTGTGCACTTCGTGGTCCGCGACGAATGCCCCGTGCACGCGCTGCGGGTATCCACCGCCTGGCTTCAGGTACAGCATGTCGCCCTGGCCGAGCAGGGATTCGGCGCCCATCTGGTCGAGGATGGTGCGCGAGTCCACGCGCGCCGATACCTGAAACGAAATGCGCGTGGGTATGTTGGCCTTGATGAGCCCGGTGATCACGTCCACCGAGGGGCGCTGGGTGGCAAGTATCAGATGGATGCCGGCGGCACGCGCCTTCTGCGCGAGCCGAGCGATCAGCTCCTCCACTTTCTTGCCGACCACCATCATCAGGTCCGCAAGCTCGTCGATCACCACCACCATCATCGCCATCTCCTGCAGCGGATCCGGAGTCTCGGTCGTCGAGGTGAACGGGTTGAGCAGCGGCTCGCCTGCTTTCAGCCCATCGCGCACCTTCTGGTTGAAGCCCGCCATGTTGCGCACGCCCATCGAGGACATCAGCTTGTAGCGGCGCTCCATCTCGCCCACGCACCAGTGCAGCGCATTGGCGGCCTGGCGCATGTCGGTGACAACCGGCACCAGCAGATGCGGGATGCCGTCGTACACCGAGAGCTCGAGCATCTTGGGGTCCACCAGCAGCAGCCGGCACTGCGAAGGCGGCGATTTGTAGACCAGGCTCAGTATCATCGCGTTAATCGCCACCGACTTGCCCGAACCGGTGGTGCCCGCAACCAGCAGATGGGGCATGCGCGCGAGGTCGGCGACCACCGGATTGCCCGCGATGTCCTTGCCCAGCACCAGCGTGAGCGGCGAGTTCATGTCCGCATAGACCTGGGAACTCAGGATCTCAGACAGGCGCACGATCTGACGATCGGGATTCGGTATCTCCAGCCCCATGCAGCTCTTGCCCGGAATGGTCTCCACGCAGCGGATGCTGACCACCGACAACGCGCGCGCGAGGTCCTTGATCAGGTTCATGATCTGGCTGCCCTTGACGCCGATGGCGGGCTCGATCTCGTAGCGCGTGATCACCGGCCCCGGATAAGCAGCGATCACCTGCACCTGAACGCCGAAGTCGAGCAGCTTCTTCTCGATCAGGCGCGAAGTGAATTCCAGCGTCTCCGACGCGATCGTCGCAACCTCGCGGTCCGGCTCGTCGAGCAGCTTCAACGGCGGCAACGGCGAATCCGGCAGGTGCTCGAAAAGCTGAACCTGTTTTTCACGCTCCACGCGCTGCGACTTCGGAATCTTCGGCGCGGGCGCTTCGATCTTGACCGGTTCGTGGATTTCGAATTTCTTCTTGCTCTCCCCCACGATCTCGTCGCGCTTCACCAGCGCAGCGGCGCCGGCGCGCCGGTCCTTCCTGTCCGCCCAGCGCTCGCGCAGGAATACACAAGCCCGCTCGACCCCGCCTCCCAGCGCCTCGAGCGCGGTGACCAGCGAGACGCGCGTGAACAGGCTCAAGCCGATTGCGATCAGCGCCAGCAGAATCAGCGTTGCGCCGCTGAAGCCGATAAACTTGTAGAGCAGGTCTCCAATGCCGAGCCCGATCATGCCGCCCGGCGCGAGCGGCAGCAGGACTTTAAGGCTGTAGAGCCGTAAAGCTTCGAGGCTGGAGCTTGCGACTAACAAAACCAGAAATCCGATGGCAGCCACGTAGTAAGAAGAACGGTGCCCCGATTCGGTTGTGTCCTCGATGCGCCTAAAGCTCCAGCGCACGGCAAACAGGCACAACGCCACCCACCACCATGCGGAAACACCGAACAGATAAAACAGCAGATCGGCGAACCAGGCGCCGATGCGCCCGCCCGCGTTCCGGATCACCTCGTCGCTCGAGCTGTGCGACCAGCCGGGGTCGGCCGGTTGGTAGGTATAAAGGATCAGCGCGAGATAGCAAGCGAGCGAAATCAGCAGCAACCACCAGCACTCGCGCAACAACGAGGCGATTTTCGGCGGCAATCCACTCTCGGTGGTAGACCGCGCAGAGCTCGCTCTGTCGCTCACTTGGATGTACTCGCTATGGGCATGAAGTGGGTCGATTATAGACCTAAAGAGAAGCCCAGAGCACGCGCAGCCCGCGCTCGCTAAAGCATCAAAAACAGAGGCTTAAACGGCGAAGCCACGAACTTGGATTAGCGCGCCGCCTGCGCTACGGCTGAGATTGGCGTGCCGCAGATGCTAGGTTGAGAAGCGAAAAACGCGCCGGCCACGCGCATGCAGGCGCGGCAAGCGGGACTTGCATCGGAACCAAGGATTTAGGCGGCGCCTTTGCGAGCAGGCGGCGGAACCACCGCCGGCCGCTTCGTCGGCGTGCGGCTCAGCATGGAGAACTTGTCGAGGAGGTAGACCTTGCGCTTCTCAGTGCGGATGTAGCCGCGATCCTGCAGATCTTTGATCACACGGCTCACCATCTCCCGCGATGCGCCGATCATGCGCGCCATTTCCTGCTTGGGCGGCGCACTCTTCACGATCAGCATGCCGTCGATTTCCTGTGCATGCTCGAGCAGCAGGCGCGCGACGCGCCCATAGACATCGAGCAGCGCGAGGCTTTCGATCTTGCGATCGGCGGCGCGCAAGCGCTTGACCAGGTTGCGTATGACGACCAGCGCCAGGTCGAAGTTTTCAGAAATGCACGAAAGAAATCCGGTCTTGGAGAAGCGCAGCACCGTGCACTGCTCGGTGGTTTCCACGCTCGCCGAACGCCGCTGCTCGTCGAACAAGCCCATCTCGCCGAAGAAATCGTGCGGCCCCAGGAACGCCAGTATCACCTCGCGCCCCTGCTCGTCGGGAATCAGCACCTTCGCATGGCCGGACAGGATGATGTAGAGCGCATCGGTTTCTTCTCCGGCGCGTACGATGAACGAGCTGCGCGGATAGATGCGCTGCTGAAGGCATGGCTGCAGCAGCCGCAATTGTTCGCTCGAAAGCGACGAAAACAACGGCACCATCTTGAGAATTTCGGGATTCATGCTCATCGTCCCTCTTCGGTTATCCACTCGCGCTGCATCAGCACTGCCGATTTTACCCCAGTCCAGCGGTATACCGCAGTTACTCCACATAGTTACTCCCCCCTTTACTCCATTGCTCCATTGTCGCGCAAGGCACTGCTTCCCCAGCCGCCACTATCCAGTTGAAATTTTACAAAGATCGCACCGGATTTTACGCGCGCGCCTCATGCAGGCTCGTGCAACAGGCCAGCGGCGCTGCACACCTCTCCGGCGCCATGCCTTTCCCGCAGCACAGCCCTGCTGCTTAATGCTTTTCCTGCAAACGCATCCCCAGTTCCACATAACGTGCAAATTTCGGGCTTCCTTGAGTTCCACCTCGACACGACGAGCGCGGTACTGCGAAAATGTCGTTTTTGGCTCCCATATCCCTAAACATCATGCCTAATAAAGCCACCAGACACTGCCCCCTGCTGATCCTCGGTTCCGGTCCCGCCGGTTATTCCGCTGCGGTTTATGCCGCCCGCGCCAATCTCAATCCAGTGCTCATCACGGGACTGATGCAGGGCGGACAGCTGATGACGACGACCGAGGTCGACAACTGGCCGGCCGACGTGATGGGCGTGCAGGGACCCGAACTCATGGAGCGCTTCGCCAAGCATGCCGAGCGCTTCAAGACGGAGATCGTGAACGACCAGATCCATACCGTGAAGCTCTCCGCCAAACCCATGGAACTCGTCGGCGACAGCGGCACCTATACCTGCGATGCGCTGATCATCGCGACCGGCGCCTCAGCGATGTATCTGGGGCTGCCTTCCGAGCAGTCGTACATGGGGCGCGGCGTTTCCGGATGCGCCACCTGCGACGGCTTCTTCTACAAGGGGCAAGACGTAGCGGTGATCGGCGGCGGCACCACCGCGGTCGAGGAAGCACTCTATCTCACGAACATCGCCAACCACGTGACGGTCGTGCATCGCCGTGACAAATTCCGCGCCGAGCCGATCATGGTCGACAAGCTGCAGGAAAAAGTGGCCGCCGGCAAGGCGACCATCCTCTGGGATCACGTGCTCGATGAAGTGCGGGGCGACGACAGCGGCGTCACCGGAATGCGCGTCAAGCACGCCGAGACCAGCGCCACCACCGAGCTCAAGCTGCACGGTGTGTTCATCGCCATCGGCCACCGCCCGAACACCGAGATCTTCGCAGGGCAATTGGAGATGAAGAACGGCTATATCACCACCAAGAGCGGAAACGAGGGCGGCGCCACCGGGACCAGCGTCCCCGGCGTGTTCGCCGCGGGCGACGTGCAGGATCACGTCTATCGACAGGCCGTCACCAGCGCCGGCAGCGGCTGCATGGCCGCGCTCGACGCACAGAAATATCTCGAGTCGCTGGCCGGCTGATCCGGATGCGCCGCGTTGGAATCACGAGTCAAAAGAAAGCGGCCGGCAGCCGGGGACCATGCACTATTCCGTGAGGTACTCGCGGACGTAGTTCCCCTGCCCGACCACGGCAGGGTACAGCACGCGCTGCCGCGCAGAAAACCGATTCCGGTCCAACACATACTGGACGAACGCGCCGCGCTCGCCGACAGCCTGAGCAACCACATCACTTGGGACATTGGGCTGGAGACCGGCGAGCACCTGGTCTACCTGCGCAACGGACTGTCGCCGCAGACGCTTAAAAAGCTGCGGCGCGGGCACTGGGTGACGCAGGACGAACTAGATCTTCACGGATACACTGCGGCCGAAGCAAAGGTGCTGCTGATCGAGTTTCTCAATGCCTGCCTGCGCCGCGGCCACCGCTGTGTGCGCATCGTGCACGGCAAAGGATTGGGATCAAAGAACCGCGAGCCGGTGCTGAAGACCAAAGTGGCGAACTGGCTGATACAGCGCGAAGAAGTGCTGGCGTTTTGCCAGGCGCGCCCGGCGGATGGCGGCGGCGGCGCGCTGGTGGCCCTGCTCAAGGCCGTGGCCAGGCGCCCGTAAACCAACTCCCTGCAAACCTGCTTTAAAGTTAAATCGCGGCTTCGTCGGTCTCGCCGGTGCGTATGCGCAGCACCTGCTCAACCGAGCTTACGAAGATCTTGCCATCACCGATCTTGCCGGTGCGTGCTGCCTTGATGATCGATTCCACGGCGCGCTCGACCAGCGAGTCGGAGAGCACGACTTCGATCTTCACCTTGGGCAGGAAATCGACCACGTATTCCGCGCCCCGGTAAAGCTCCGTGTGCCCCTTCTGCCGGCCAAAGCCTTTTACCTCGGTCACGGTCAGTCCGCTGACGCCGATTTCAGACAATGCCTCGCGCACTTCGTCGAGCTTGAAAGGTTTGAAAATGGCTTCGATTTTTTTCATACGTTTCCCCTGTATTTATCGCCGGCCGCTGTCAGCAGCCGCTTTGCAGCCCATAGTATAGAGGTTTCTGCAGCCTCAGAACGCACGCGAATGGCGGATCTGATTCCAAAATGGTTAGCCTCTGCACTCGACCCGGTAGCGCGACATTGCAGGTCGCCGTCCCGCCATTCCTGCGCCCCGCCACGGTCGCATCCCCGATGAGGCTCGGGGCCCCTGCTCCGCGCTACGGTGCGCTACTCGAATTGATGCCGGTAGCGGTTGGTGATCGGGTAGCGCCAATCCTTGCCGAATCCGCGCGGGGTGATGCGGATCCCGACCGGGGACTGGCGGCGCTTGTATTCGCTGATCCGCAACAGGCGGATCACCTGGTCGATGTCGGTGCGGCTGTAGCCGAGGGCCTCGATTTCCTTGAGCCCCAGGTTTTGCTCGACATAAGCCTCCATGATGCCGTCGAGCACTGCATACGGCGGCAGGTTGTCCTGGTCGGTCTGGTCCGGCCGCAATTCAGCCGAAGGCGGCCGCGTGATCACGCGCTGCGGAATCACCGGCGAAATGCTGTTACGGTAATTGGAGAGCCGGTAGACGAGCATCTTGCTTATATCCTTCAGCACCGCGAACCCGCCCGCCATGTCGCCGTAGAGCGTCGCATAGCCAGTGCCCATCTCACTCTTGTTGCCGGTGGTGAGCACGATCGCCCCGCTCTTGTTGGAAAGCGCCATCAACAGAGTGCCGCGAATGCGCGACTGCAGGTTTTCCTCTGTAGTGTCGACGGCCAGGCCCTTGAATTCACCGGCCAGTGTTTCCAGAAAGACATCGAACACCGGCTTGATGGCGATCTCGGTATAGCGCACGCCCAGCAGTTCGGCCTCGGCGCGCGCGTCTACCTGGCTGATATTGGCGGTATATTGCGAAGGCATCATCACCGGGCGCACACGTTCGGCGCCGAGTGCATCGACCGCGATCGCCAGCGTGAGGGCCGAATCGATGCCGCCCGACAATCCGAGCAGCACGCCGGGAAAACCGTTCTTCGTCACGTAGTCGCGCACGCCCAGGCACAGCGCGGCATAGACTTCAGCTTCCGGCGCGAGCGGCGGCGCGCGGTCTCCGACGACGAGGTCGCGATCCCGCATCTCGACGATCGCGAGCGCTTCCTCGAACATCGGCAGCTGATGCGTGAGTTCGCCCTTCGCGTTGAGGGCGAACGACGCGCCATCGAACACCAGCTCGTCCTGGCCGCCCGTCATGTTCACGTAGATAAGCGGGATGCCGTTTTCCGCAACGCGCTCGCGCATCACGTCGTAGCGCACATGCTGCTTGCGCAGGTGGTAAGGCGAAGCATTGAGCACCAGTAGCACTTCGGCGCCCGCCTCGCGCGCTGCACGCGGCGCAGTGGCGCCGCGCATGCCGGACGCACCCGGCAACACGTCGGACGCGCCCGCGCTCGCCAAGAGCGGACCTTCCCTGCCCCAGGTATCCTCGCAAATATTGACGCCGCACCTCACGCCGGCCACTTCGAATACGCACGGCCGGTCGCCGCCAGCGAAATAGCGCTGCTCGTCGAACACCGTATAGTTGGGCAGGGCATGCTTGTGATAGGTCGCGGTGATCTTGCCGTCCTGGATGACCGAGGCCGCGTTATAGCGCTTGCCTGCGACGAGCCGCGGATGGCCGACCACCAGCGCGATGCCGCTGATGCGGCTCGAGAGCTGATTCAGCGCCGCCTCGCAATTGCGGTAAAAATCTTCGCGCAGCAGCAGATCTTCCGGCGGATAGCCGCACAGCGCGAGTTCGGGGGTAACCATGATATCCGCCCCCTGCGCGCGTGCGCGCATGGCAAAATCGACGATGCGATCGATGTTCCCGATCAGGTCGCCAACCGTACAATTGAGCTGAGCAATCGCAACTTTCATTGCGCTACTATATCATTTTGGCCATCCGCCCCGCAGCGCCCACGCGGCGCCGCGGCACCTGCTGAACGCCCGGCCATGACACCCACTCGCTCACACATCGAAGTCAGCACGTCGCTCGCGACGATCGCCGCCGGCGAGTGGAACCGGCTCGCCGGAGACGATCCTCTGCTGAGCCATGAATTTCTGCACGCGCTGCATGAAACCGGCTGCGCGAACGCCGATAGCGGCTGGGCTCCGTGCTATCTGCTGCTGCGCGAAGGCGGCGTGCTTGCCGGCGCGATGCCGCTCTATCTCAAATCGCATTCCTACGGAGAATACGTATTCGATTGGGCATGGGCCGACGCCTATCAGCGCCACGGCCTGCGCTATTACCCCAAGCTCGTCAACGCGGTCCCGTTCACCCCGGTCGGCGGCCGGCGCCTGCTCGCCGCGACTCCGGAACAGCGCCGTGCGCTGCTGACAGCAGCGCTGGCGCTCGCCCGCGACCAGGGCGCCTCGTCCCTGCACTGCCTGTTTCCGCCATTCTCTGAAGCAGAGGAAATGAAAGACTGCCGCCTGCTTCTGCGCAGCGGCGTGCAATTTCACTGGCGCAACGCAGGCTACGCGGATTTCGAGGCCTTTCTGGCCACCTTCAATCACGAGAAGCGCAAGAAGATCCGGCAGGAACGGCGCCGCGTGCGCGATGCCGGAATCACTTTTAAGTGGATCCCCGGCGCCGCGATCACGGATGCCCTGTGGATTTTCTTTCACCGCTGCTACTGCAAGACCTACCGCGAGCACCGCTCCACGCCCTACCTCAATCTCGATTTCTTTCGCGCAATCGGGCGCAGCATGCCGCAGCACCTCACGCTCATCATCGCAATGCGCGACGGGCAGCCGATCGCCGCTTCGCTCAACGTCCACGATGCGCAGCGGCTGTGCGGACGCTACTGGGGCGCGCTCGAATATCATCCGGCGCTGCACTTCGAAACCTGCTACTACCAGGTCATCGAATACTGCATCGCGCACGGCATCTCCACCTTCGAGGGCGGCGCGCAGGGCGAACACAAGATCGCCCGCGGCCTGCTGCCGGTCGCGACCCATTCCGCACACTGGCTGGCGCATCCCGAATTTTCAGCAGCGGTCGGTGATTACCTGGAGCGTGAAACGCACGGCATGTCTGCCTATATGGATGAACTGAACGAGCGCAGCCCCTTCAAACGCGCCGACGCAGGCGACGGGCAGAGTTGATGCAGCCGCTTTGCAAGGCGCGCGGTTTATCGCACTGCGGCCCGATTTTCAATCGGGCCGCGGATCGTCTATAGTAATCAAACTAACCTACGGCCTTGCTTATGAAATTCTGCAGTCAGTGCGGAGCTCCCGTCGAGCTGCGCGTACCCCCCGGCGACACCGTGCA
>CAIVHG010000077.1 GCA_903905655.1 uncultured beta proteobacterium
CTGCTTCGAACCTGGAACGGATCACCAAGATCCCCCGAAATCGGTTACGATCTTCCACTATACGGGGCACGATCGGAGCGCACGCGCTGTGCGCTTGCCGGTGCCAATCTGCAGCAGATGCACCGAAACCGCATTCCTTAAACGGACGCTTGGAACATCATGGGCATCAAACAACTGAGCGGCACATACGATGCGCGGGAAGACCGCATCATGTTCAGGGTGAGCACGACTACCGGGGAAGAGTTTCGGTTGTTGTTGACGCGGCTCATCACCAGCAAGCTGCTGGAGATCATCCGCGGCGTTGCGACGAGCTCGATCGCCCAGAAATTACCACCGCAGGTCGCGCAGGCAGTCGCTGAATTCGAACGCGAGAAGATCCAGGCGCAAACCAAGCTCGACGATCAATTCGCGCCCGGCGCCACGCTGCCTCTGGGTGCGGCGCCCGTGCTGGTGGTGGCACTCACCGTGTCGCGCAAAGGCGAAGAGCTATCGCTCGACCTCGGGCTGGCCAATGCCAGCAATCTCAATCTGAGCCTGTCGCCGCGCCTTGCACAGCAGTTCGCCCTGCTGCTCGAAGATCTGGATCGCCGGGGAAGCTGGGGGCTTTCTCAGCCGATCGTGCAGGAGGCCGCCAATGGCACAGCAGTGGCGGCGGCGCCCAGCCCGAAGGTCGTGCACTGAACTGCACAGCCTCTGCAGTCTCACTCCTCAACCCCTCAGCCCCAGCCCTCCCTCGGGGGCGAAGGGAGCTCATTTCTGCTCCAACTCGACGCGTACGCGCTGTATCACGCTCGCCCAGTCGCCGAAGGCGGGCTGCCGGTAGAGCCGCGCGGCCGGATACCACACGCTGTCCGCGCGCCCGAGGAGCCAGCGCCAGTCGCTGTTGAACGGCAGCAGTATCCACACTGTCTTCCCCATCGCTCCTGCGAGATGCGCGACGCTGGTATCCACAGTCACCACCACGTCCAACAGTTCCACCAGCGCCGCGGTGTCCGCGTAGTCTTTGAGTTGCCCGCCAAAATGACGGATCTCAGAATGCGCTGCGAGCACTGCAGCATCGGCCGCGCGCACCTCCTGCTGCAGGCTCACCCATTCGAACCGTTCGCTGATGAGCGGCAGCACCTCAGCGAGCGCGATGCTGCGATTGCGGTCGTTCTTGTGCAGCGCGTTGCCGCTCCACGCGAGCCCGATGCGCGGCCGCGTCTTCTGCCCCAGTTTTCCCTGCCACAACGCGACCCGCGCCGCATCGCTGTAGAGGTATGGCACGCCGCCCGGGATGTCGTTGAGTTCCGTCCTGAACGCGAGCGGCAGACTAAGCAGTGCGCAGTGGCAATCGAACGCCGGCAGCGGTGCGCCGCGCGGCAGCACCAGTGCCGCGCCCTCCACTCCGGCCAGCAGCGGCAGCAGCTCTGGCTGCACCTCCAGCACTACGCGCGCCCCCAGGGCCGCGACCATTTTGACGTAGCGGCAAAACTGTAGCGTGTCGCCCGCACCCTGTTCGCAGTAGAGCAGGATCGTCTTTCCCTGCAGCGGCTCGACGCCAAGCCAGCGCGGTTGTGCATAGTCGCGCCGTTCGCTTCTGTGCTGCTCATCCTGCCAGCGCCATTCGTGCTCCTGCCAGCCGCGTGCGAAATCGCCCGCCTGCAGCCAGGACAGTCCCAGATTCACGTGCACCGATGCATCCTGAGGATTGAGCGCAACCGCCCGCTCGTAGCACTCGATGGCGGCGGCGCGATACCCGATTTCAGCGCGTGCGACACCGCAGTTGCTGTACGCGCTGGCGTAATCCGGCTTGTATGCGATCGCCTGCTCATGGCTTTCGAGTGCGGCCGCACGCTCACTGAGTGCCGCATGCACGATGCCGCGGTTGCTGTGCGCTTCGGCGTAGTGCGGTTCGATTGCGATCGCCCATGCGAAACTCCTCAATGCCTCGGCGTAGCGCTTGAGATCGCACAACACGTTGCCACGATTGTTGCAGGGTTCAGCGATCTGCGGCTCGAGCGCAATCGCGCGCTCGTAGCTCGCGAGCGCGGCCTCGTGCTGTCCCAGGGCGCGCAGCACCACGCCCCTGTTGTTATGGGCATCTGCATGATGCGGGTTCACGCCGACCGCCCGCGACAACAGCGCGGCCGCCTCCTGGGTGCGCTGCGTCTGCGCGGCGATGATCCCGGCCAGATACAGCGCATCGAAATATTCCGGCTGCACGTCGAGAATGAGGCGGCACAGCCGCTCCCCTTCCGCCCAATCACCGCGTTGATAGGCGGACGCCGCGAGCGCCGCAGCCTGCGGCAGCGACACGACTCCATCGCGTGCGGGGTGCAGTGGATCAGGCATGGCCTATGTGCTCCGGCGGCAAGTCCGCCTGGTATCTCTCGTACATCTGCGTATAGGCGGCTTCGAGATGGCCCGTAAATAGGCGCGTGTCGAAGAGCGGCGTCGTCAGCCGGTTTTTTTCGAGCTTCGCCCTGATCGCGTCCAGCTTTGCGGCATCCGTCGCGAGTTCGATGGCGAGCGCTTCGTACGCCTCGGGCGTAGCCGCGACGAGTTCCGGCAGATGGATGGCGTG
This sequence comes from uncultured beta proteobacterium, assembly GCA_903905655.1. Classification (GTDB taxonomy): domain Bacteria; phylum Pseudomonadota; class Gammaproteobacteria; order Burkholderiales; family SG8-41; genus PALSA-1004. Next base: position 2,567 of record CAIVHG010000077.1, read on the forward strand.
GAGCAGGCTCGCCGCGACGCGGCTCGCGAACGCCTCGCCGGTGCGCGTCAGCACCGGCAGGCCGGCCCACAGCGCATCGCTCGCGGTGGTGCCCGCGTTGTACGGATGCGTGTCCAGAAACAGATCCGCAACGCGATAACGCGCCAGGTATTCCGGCAGCGACAGGCGCTTGCCGAATATCACGCGCTCCGCAGCGACTCCACGCGCCACTGCCTCCATACTGAGGTTCTTCATCGCCTGGTCGTTGTCGGCCAGGAGGAACAGCACGCTGCCCGGCACCGCCCGCAGGATGCGCATCCAGCCGCCGTAGACTGCGGGCGTAATCTTGTAGCTGTGGTTGAAGCAGCAGTAGACGAACCCGCTGCGCGGAAGGCCCAGCTCCTCACGGGTATAGGCGTGCGCGGCGATTTTCCGTTGGGTATCGTTGGCCTGGTAACTCGGCAGATAGACGATCTTTTCCCGGTAGTGCTTTTGCTGCGATTCAGGAATGAGCGTGTCATCAGCGATCAGATAATCGATGTATTGCGCGCCCATGGTTCCGAGGTAGCCGAGGTAGCTCGCCTGCAGCGGCGCGGCTCTCAGCGCGAAAATTCCGGCGCGCGTGTCGCGGGTGAATCCCCCGAGGTCGATCGCGATATCCACCTCGAGCTGCCGCGCCAGCTGCGCAGTTTCAATGTCCGATTGGTCACGCACGTCCACAAAACGCTCGAAGGCCGCCGCCATCCTGCTGTGCATTTCGTCCGTGCTGGCGGGCCCGATCGAGAATCCGATCACCTCGAAGCGCGCACGGTCGTGGCTCTCGATCAGCCCCGCCGTCAGGTACGCGATGGGATGATTGCGAAAATCAGCGGAGAAGTATCCGACGCGGATACGCTCGTGCCGCGGCCACTTGGCGATCGCGGGCAGCGCGCGGCTCACCGGGAATTTCTCCCGCACCCAGGTTTCCGCCGCCCTCCTCTGCACTGACGCGCGGTCGGTGAGCGCAAGCACGGCAAACGGCGCAGATGCGCTGTCATTGCGCTCGATTTTCTCGGTGAGCTGCCGCAGTTGCGCATCGAACCCGTTCCAGTCGCAAATCAGCATCCGTGTGTGCAAACGCAGTCCGTAGAGGAAAGGGTAGCCGGGCTCCAGCGCAAAGGCCTGGTCGAAGCTGTGCAGCGCTGCTTCATGCCGCATGAGTTCGTTGAGCGCGTTGCCGTGGTTGTAATAAGCCACCGCAGAGTTTGGTTCCAGCATGAATACCCTGCTGAAACTGGCGAGCGCCGCTGCGTTTTGTCCGCTGGCGCGCAGCGCATTGCCGTGGCTGTTATAGGCCTCGGCATAATCCGGCTTGAGCGCGATCGCCCGCTCGTGCCAATCCAGCGCAGCCTGCGGCTGCCGCAGGTCCCCCAGCGCAGCGCCTGTGCTGTTGTAGGCGGCCACGAAATAGGGATCGATTGCCAGCGCGTGTTCGAAGCTGAGCAGTGCGGTCTCATGCCGGCCCAGCGCTTTCAGCACATTGCCGCGGTTGTTATAAGCTTCCACGTAGCCCGGCTGCAGCGCAAGGGCTGCATCGAAGCTCTGCAAAGCCCCTCCGTAGCGCCGCAGCGCATTCAAGGCGTTGCCCCGGTTGTAGCAGGCCGGCGCAAAATCGGGCGCCAGCGCGATCGCCCTGCCATAGCATTGCAGCGCCTCTGAGTAACGATCGAGCGCATAGAGCGCGCTGCCGAGGTTGTTGTAGGCTTCGGCGTGATCGGGCTGCAGCGCGATGGCATGCTCGTAGCTGAGCCGCGCCGCGTCGTGCTGCCCGAGATAATGCAATGCGATGCCGCGGTTGAAATAAGCGGCCGGCGAGTCTTGTTTGATCTCAATCGCGCGTTCGATCAGGTCGACCGCCCGCCGGTGATCGAACAGCGCCCCCGCGATCGACCCCGACAGGTGCAGCGCATCGAAGTGCGCAGGCGCTGTTGCGAGCACCTGCTGGCAGCGTTCCTGCGCCTGCGCGAGCCAACCCATCTGAAACAGCGCGAGCCCCTGCGTGTACAGCCGGTCTGCCTGCGCTGCGGGATCGTCGACGATGGCAGGATTCGGATGTGGCATGTTCCTAGACTAGAGATGGCATGTGCAACGCCCGCCTGCAATCATATGACTAGCGCCTAGATTTTGGCGCACGCCGCAGCGAGCGCCTTCCTGGTTGCGGGGTAAATGCCTTTCTCAGTGATGAGCCCTGTCATCAGGCGATGGGGCGTCACGTCGAATCCGAAATTGGCCGCAGCGCTCCCCGCGGGCGTCAATCGCACCTCTACCAGCCGCTCGTCGGCAGCGAGCCCCGTGATATGCGTCACCTCGCGCGCCGACCTCTCCTCGATTGGTATCTCGCGCACGCCGTCGTCGAGCGTCATGTCCAGCGTTGCGAAGGGCATCGCCGCATAGAACGGCACGCCGTTGTCGTGCGCGGCCAGCGCCTTCAAATAGGTGCCGATCTTGTTGCATACATCGCCGCTCGCGGTGACGCGGTCGCAGCCGACGATCGCGATGTCGACCATGCCGTGCTGCATGAGATGACCGCCGGCGTTGTCCGCGATCACCGTGTGCGGCACGCCTTCGTGTCCCAGCTCCCATGCGGTGAGGCTCGCGCCCTGATTGCGCGGCCGCGTCTCATCCACCCACACGTGCAGGCGCACGCCTTGCGCGTGCGCTTTGTAGACCGGCGCGAGCGCGGTTCCCCAGTCTACGGTGGCGAGCCAGCCGGCATTGCAGTGCGTCAGCACGTTCAGCGGGCGCCGCAGCCTCAGCGCGAGCTCGTGCAACAGAGTGGCGCCATGCACGCCGATCGTATTGTTGGCCGCGACGTCTTCTGCAGCGATCTTCGCGGCCTCAGCCCAGGCAGCGGCCGCTCGCGACGCGGCGTCCTTCTGCATCAGCAGCGCGAGCATGCGGTCTACTGCCCACGCGAGATTGACTGCCGTGGGGCGCGACGCCTTGAGAAATGCCGCGCCCTCCTCGAGCTGCGCGGACGCAGGATCGGAGAGCGCAAGCAGCGCCATGCCGTAAGCCGCAGCGGCGCCGATCAGAGGCGCCCCGCGCACCCACATTTCGCGGATCGCGATCTCCACCGCCTCGATGGAGGTGAGCTCCTTCACCTCGAAGCGGTGCGGTAGCCACCGCTGATCGATGACGTATACCGAGCGCCCCGTCTCAGCGTGCCAGATCGAGCAGTAATGCTTGTTATCGACTTTCATGGGGGACTCATGGCAGCAAAGTCCCGCATTTTACGCGATCGGCGGGATGCAGCCCACGCGCGCGGCATGCGCGTTTGCACAGCCGTGGCGCCGGGCGACATTGCGCCGCCCGGCCCTCGAGTAATAGACTCAGACTGCAGCAGCTTCCGCAGTATCGTGCTGTATCGCAGTGGCGAGCGCCTCGTCCGCTTCGTTGATCCAGACGAACTTGAGCTTCTCGCGTGCTGCCGCGGGGATATCCTCAAGGTCGCGGCGGTTGCGCGCGGGCAGCATCACCGTGGTGATCCCGGCGCGCAGCGCGGCGAGCACTTTCTCCTTGATGCCGCCCACCGGCAGCACCAGCCCGCGCAGGCTGATCTCGCCGGTCATCGCGATGTCGTTGCGCACCGCGCGCTCGGTCATGAGCGATGCCAGGGCCACGAACATGGCGACGCCGGCGCTTGGGCCATCCTTGGGCGTGGCGCCTGCAGGCACGTGCACGTGGATATCGGATTTGTCGAGCAGTTCCTGCTTGATGCCCAGGTGCTCGGCGCGCGCCTTGACCAGCGACAGCGCCGCCTGCGCGCTTTCCTTCATCACGTCGCCCAGTTGCCCGGTCAATATGAGCTTGCCGGCGCCCGGCATGCGGGTGGCTTCGATGAACAGGATGTCGCCGCCCACCGGCGTCCAGGCGAGCCCGGTGGCGACACCCGGAACCGCAGTGCGCATCGCCACTTCTGCTTCGAAGCGCTGCGGCCCCAGCATAGCGACCAGCTCATTCGCACCGACTGTCACCTTATCGGTGGCGCCCTCGGCGATGCGCACAGCGATGCTGCGCAGCACCGAGCCGATCTCGCGTTCGAGATTGCGCACGCCGGCTTCGCGTGTGTAGTCGTGGATGATCGCTGCGAGCGCATCATCGGTAATCTCGCATTGCTCAGGCTTGAGCCCCACCGCGACGAGCTGGCGCCCCACCAGATAGCGGCGCGCGATCTGCAGCTTTTCCTCTTCAGTGTAGCCGGGCAGCTGTATCACTTCCATGCGGTCGCGCAGCGGCCCCGGGATGGTGTCGAGCACGTTCGCGGTGCAGATGAACATCATGCCCGACAGATCGAAAGGCACGCCCAGATAATTGTCTCTGAAGGTCGAATTCTGCTCGGGATCGAGTACCTCGAGCAGCGCCGAGGCGGGATCTCCGTGAAAGCCGCCGGCTCCGAGCTTGTCTACTTCGTCGAGCATCAGCACGCCGTTGCGCGAACCGGCCTTGTGGACGCTCTGCATGATGTTGCCCGGCAGCGCGCCGATGTAGGTGCGGCGGTGGCCGCGGATTTCCGCTTCGTCGTGCGTGCCGCCCAGGCTCACGCGCACGAACTTGCGCCCGGTCGCCTTGGCAATGCTCTGCCCGAGCGAGGTCTTGCCCACGCCGGGCGGGCCGACGAAGCACAGGATCGGGCTTTTGCCCGAAGGATTCAGTTTGCGCACCGCCAGATATTCGAGGATGCGCTTCTTGATCTTCTCGAGCCCATAGTGGTCCTCGTCGAGCACGCGGCGCGCTTCGACGATGTCGATCGGCACCCCGGCATCCGCCCGCCACGGCAGCTCGGCGAGCCGCTCCAGATAGGTGCGGATCATGGAATATTCGCCGGCCGCCTCGTTCATGTGCGCCAGGCGCTTGAGTTCCTTGCGCGCCTGCTTCTCCACTTCCTCGGGCATGTGCGCATCGGCGATCGACTTCTCGAGCTCGGCGAAATCTTCCGCACCCTCCTCGCCTTCGCCCAGTTCCTTTTGAATGGTGCGCATCTGCTCGCGCAGCAGATGCTTGCGGCCCTGCGCATCGATCGACTCCTTGGTGCGCTCGTCGATCTCGCGCGACAGCCGCAGCACCTCGACGCGGTGCGACAGCAGCTCGAGCAGCTTGTCGAGCCGCGCCTTGAGATCGAAGGTTTCGAGCAGCGCCTGCTTCTCCTGCGCACCCAGCTCCATCATCCCGGCGATGAAGTCGGCCAGCCGCGACGGCGCCTTGAGGCTGTCGAGCGCACTCACCATGTCCTCCGGCACCTGCGGCAGCAACCGCAGAACCTCGCCCGCCCGCTGCTTGAGCGTCTGCGCGCGCGCCTCGATGTCTGAATCGACGGCGGCCTTCGCATCGGCAATCATTTCCACTCGCGCAGCGCGGAACGGGTAGCCCTCCAGGAACTGCAGAACGCGGAAACGCTGCTCGCCCTGGCAAATCAGGTGGTGAGCGCCATCGTGCCCGGTGACGTAGCGCAGCACATTCGCGGTGGTGCCGACCCAGTGCATATCCTCAGGCCGCGGTTCATCGACCTCAGGCTTGCTTTGCAGCAGCACCCCGACCGGACGCTGCAAGCGCGTGGCTTCCTGCGCCGCGGCGCGCGACATCTGGCGGCCGATCGTGATCGGCAGGATCAGCCCCGGGAACAACACGAGGTTGCGCACCGGCAGGATGATCATTGCGTCGTCCGGCAACGGGCGCGCAGCACCCGGACCCTCGGCTTGCGCGGCCGCGACCAACTCCGGCGCGGGCACACCAGCATCGGCGTTGATGGGTAGGTTCGTCAGTTCGCTCATAGGGTTCTCGATTAGTGCGCCTTGCGCAATTTGATGATCAGGCAGCCGTCGACGAATTCGCGCGTCGCGGATTCCATCTGCAGTTCCGGCACTTCGATGCGGCGCTCGAAATAACCGTACGGTATCTCCAGGCGCCGCACGGCAGACCCGCGGCTGCGAAACGGCATTTGCGTTTCAGCGCGCACCAGCAGCACCGCACCCTCGAGGATCACTTCCACGCATTCGGCGCGCGCCCCCGGCAACGCGACGACCACGATCAGCAGCTCGTCGTCCTCGAACACATCCACCGGCGGCTCCCACACCGGTCGCGCCTGGCGCGAGGTACTCAGCCGAAAAAACTGGCGATGCAGGCGCTCGGCCTGATCCAGCAGGTCGCAGGCCTGCCCCCACATCCATCTCGTCGAATTGCGCGATGACATATGACGCTCGCTATCGTTCGTTATAGAGTCAGAGTCGACTCGACCCAGCGTTGTAAGCCGCCCACATCGAGCGCGCCCGACTGGCGCGCCACCTCGCGTCCGTTCTTGAACGCAATCAGCGTCGGTATGCTGCGTATGCCGAAGCGCGCAGCGATCTCCGGTTCTGCTTCGGTATTGAGCTTGGCAAGGCGCGCACGCGGCTCCACGCGCGCGGCTGCTTCTTCATAAGCCGGCGCCATCGATCTGCACGGCCCGCACCACGGCGCCCAGAAATCGACCACCAGCGGCAGATCGTTGCTGCTTACCTGGCGATCAAAGCTATCCTTTGTGAGCTCGTACGGATGAGCGTTGAACAGCGCGCTCTTGCAGCTTCCGCACTTCGCACCCGCGGCAAGCCGCTCGCGGCGCACGCGGTTGGTCGTATTGCAGCCTGCGCATACCACATGCACGTCGTCGTTCACGCTCTAACCTCTGGCCTAAGTGCCGGCCGGTGATTGATGAAAATCTCAGTTACAGAACGACATATAGTGACTACTTGCGCAAAATCAAGCCTTATGCGGGCGACGCGGGGCCTGAGCCTGCAGGCCGCGCACCTCGGCTTCCAGACCGCGTATGCGATCGAGCAGGGAGAGCACCAGGGCGAGGCCCGCTGCGTCGAGCTCGAAATCGCTTTGCAAACGGCACGCCATGCGCGCCGTGACCAGGCAGTCGCCGGTGAAAGTCGGACCGCCCGCTGCGCTCGCGGCCGGCGGCAATACTTCGTATTCGATCAACTGCAGCAGGATGGCTTCGGAAAGCCCCGACAACTGCGCGAGCTCCGACATGGAAATGACACCAGCGCGGTCCAGCCAAACCGCTTCCGAGATTTCAATGTTCATCTGCCACCTCCAGGTCGAAATGACTCCTGGGCTTGAAGTCTGAGCCTTCCGCGAGTTGCTGATACAAAGCGGACTCGCGCTCGCTCACCTTCGCAGGTACCACGATCTGCGCGATCGCGTACAGGTCGCCTTCGCCTTTGTGCGGCTTGGGCAGACCGCGATGCGCGAGCCGCAGTTGCTGTCCGGCCTGAGTGCCCGGCGGCACCTTGAGCCGCACCCGCCCGCTCAGCGTAGGCACCTCGACGGTCGCGCCCAGCACCGCTTCCCAGGGAGCGAGCGGCAGGTCGACGTAGAGGTCGTGATCCTGGACGCGATACAGCCGGTGCGGAGCGAGTTCGATCTTCAGGTAAAGATCGCCGTCGCGCCCGCCGTTGAGACCCTTGCCGCCCTTGCCCGGCACGCGCAGTCTCTGGCCCTGGGTCGCGCCCTTTGCGATGCGCGCCTTGATGGAGCACGGCACGCGGCGCGGAAAGCCCTGAGCGTCCGGCTCATGCACGCTCAGCTTGATCTCGATCTCGCTGCCGCTGGCCGCCTGCTCGAGCGTGATGCGCGCCGCGACTTCGAAGTCCTCGCCCGGGATCGGCATGGTTGCGCCGCCGTGCTTCTGGCTGAAGCGCCCGCCCATGAGCCCATGAAGGAAATCCGAAAAATCGGCGTCTTCGCTGAAATGCTGGCCCGCGCCAAACTGCCCGCCCCAGTCGGGCGGCGGCCTGAAGTCCTGACCGGGCTGAAAGCTGCCCAACTGATCGTAGGCTGCGCGCTTCTCGGGGTTCTTGAGCGTTTCGTAAGCCTCCCCCACTTCCTTGAATTGCGCCTCGGCGTCGGCCTCCTTGGAAACGTCGGGATGATATTTATGCGCCAGCTTGCGATAGGCCTTCTTGATGTCGTCGGCGCTCGCGCTTTTTTCGACACCAAGTATCTTGTAGTAGTCCTTGTATTTCATGGCTTGCGCTCTCGCCCTGATGGAACACTGGATAAAGATTTCGTTGAGACTTGCCGCGGCGAGATCGGCGCCCCCGCGTCGCCCATGTGCCTAAAAACCAAGGATGCGCCCGATTTCCGCAACGTACTGCCCGCCTTTCACGGCTTCGACGAGCGCTGCTTCCAGCACCTCTTCCAGCCCCTTGCGTATGCTGTGCAGCCCTTCACTGACCCAATGATGGCGCGGCGCGGGAGAATTGAGTACGTTCTTCAGGGTCTCTACTTCATCGCGCAGGCGCTGCAGTGCAGCCGAATCCGCGCTCACCTTACTGAGTTCCTGTTCCAGGGCCTCCACCAATCGTGCCGCATGCGCGAGGTCGATCTCGCGCCGTTCTTCGATCTTATCTGCAGTCATGGCTGGTCTCTCCTGAAAAATACGTTGTTAGATATGGGCAACAGGCCTTGGAGCCACTAACAGGATGAAACA
>CAIVHG010000078.1 GCA_903905655.1 uncultured beta proteobacterium
CTGCAAGTGCCGGGGACAAGGCTCGCCTCCCAAATTCTTTTGCGATATCATCGTGATATCCAAAAAATGAGTTTTGCGTGAGGAGTGCGGAGTGCGCAACATCAAAGCGATTCTGGCAGCGGCGGCAATGGCATTGAGTCCGGCAGCTTTTGCGGTGGACGGCGTCTCGCTCGAGTACGGCGCCTCGGATTCCGGCAATTCGAGCGTAAAGCTCTATCGGCTGGGCGTGCAGTGGGACTGGGGCAAGCGCTGGATGGATAGCGGGAACTATAGCTTAGGCGGTTATTGGGAACTGAGTGGTGGTTACTGGGATAACAGCAGCCCCGCCAAAACTAACGGCAGCCTGATGGATGTCGGCTTCACACCGGTATTCCGCTGGCAGGAAAATGCGCCGAGCGGAATATCACCTTATGTGGAGGCCGCAGTCGGTCTGCATTTGCTGTCTCGCACTTCGGTGTCCACCCAGCGCAATTTCGGCAGCAGCTTCCAGTTCGGCGACCATATCGGAGCCGGCGTGCGCTTGGGCGACAAAGGCCAGTATGATCTAGGCTATCGCTATCAGCACCTGTCCAATGCGGGCATCAAAGCGCCCAATCAGGGCATCAATTACCATCAGCTGCGCCTGCAATATCATTTTTAAGCCGGCAGCAGTGCGTGCACCTGCGCACGACATGCGCGCCGCCCTTTTGCTAAGCTACCTTCCATGAGCCAGGCTCTCGCACGCAAGTGGCGCCCTAGGAGTCTGGGCGAGCTGGTCGGGCAGGAGCACGTGGTAACGGCGATCAGCAACGCGCTCGAACAGCAGCGCCTGCACCATGCGTATCTATTCACCGGCACGCGCGGCGTGGGCAAGACCACGATCGCGCGCATCATCGCGAAGGCGCTCAACTGCGAAACCGGCATCAGCGCGCGGCCGTGCGGCAAGTGCGGGGCGTGCACCGAAATCGACGCCGGACGCTTCGTCGATCTGATCGAACTGGACGCAGCCTCCAACACGCAGGTCGACAACATGCGCGAGCTGCTCGAAAACGCGCTGTATGCGCCAACCAGCGGGCGCTTCAAGGTCTATATCATCGACGAAGTGCACATGCTTTCGCGCTCGGCGTTCAGCGCGATGCTGAAGACTCTCGAAGAGCCGCCCGAGCACGTCAAGTTTATCCTCGCAACCACCGATCCGCAGAAGGTCCCGGTCACCATCCTTTCGCGCTGCCTGCAGTTCAACCTGAAGCAGATCCCGCAGCCGCAGATCGTGGCGCAGTTCAAGCGCATTCTCGAGAGCGAGCAGGTGACTTGCGAAGACGGCGCGCTGGTCCTGCTCGCGCGCGCCGCGCACGGCAGCATGCGCGATGGGCTGAGCCTGCTCGATCAGGCGATCGCACACGGCGGGGGTAGCATCGCCGAGCAGGCGGTGCGCACGATGTTGGGCAGCGTCGAGCAGGACTACCTCTACGAAATTCTGGGCGCGCTTAAGCGCGCTGACGGCAAGGCAATGATGGCGGTCGCCGACCGCATGGTCGAGCGCAGCCTCTCGTTGGAGCTTGCCCTGCTGGAACTGGCGACGCTCCTGCACCGCATCGCTCTCGCGCAGACCGTGCCCGGTGCGATCGCTGCCGACCACCCGGACCGCGCAACGATCATGGGGCTCGCCGTGGCTTACAGTGCAGAAGAGATTCAGCTGCTGTATCAGATCACGCTGCATGGGCGTGAGGACATCGGGCTCGCGCCTGACGATTACGCCGGATTCACGATGACGCTCATGCGCATGCTCGCGTTCATCCCCGAGGGGGTGGGTGTGCCGGAGGCCCAGCGTGCCGCAGCGGTATCCGCGCCGCGCACAGCAAGCGCGCCATCGGCCCCGCGCACGGCTAGCGCAGCATCCGCAGCGCCTAAAGCAGCGCCGGCGCAGGACGCGCCCGACTTAAAAAAAAAGCTGAACGCAGTTGAGTGGCCGGCGCTGGTCAGCCGGCTTCCGTTGGGCGGCATGGAGCGCATGCTTGCGCATAATTGCGAATTCGTCTCCTGGAGCGAAGGGCACCTGCAACTGCGCGTGGCGCATGCCCAGCGCCACCTCACTGACCGCGCTTACGAGGAGCGGCTGAAGACTGCGCTCGAACAGCATCTGGGTAGCAAGCTCAAGCTTGAGATCAGCCTGGGCGCGAGCGCGGGCAACAGCGTTGCGGAAATCAAACAGCGTGCGGATGAGCAGCGCCAGAGCGCGGCTGCTGCGTCCATAGACAGCGATCAGTTCGTGCGCGACGTGGTCGAAAACCTTGACGCGCGGGTGCTGCCCTCGACGATCAAATCAGTCTCAGATGAAAGGAAAGCATGATGAAAGGCGGTATCGGAGGCCTGCTCAAGCAGGCGCAGGCGATGCAGGAGAACATGAAGCGCATGCAGGAGCAGTTGGCCACCGTCGAGGTCGAAGGACAGTCGGGCGCGGGACTGGTGAAGGTCGTGATGACCTGCCGCCACGACGTTAAGCGCGTAACGATAGACGTAAGCCTGCTGAAGGACGACAAGGACATGCTGGAAGATCTGGTGGCGGCCGCAATCAACGACGCGGTGCGCCGGGTTGAGACGACGGTCGCCGAAAAGATGGGCGGCATGACGGCGGGCATGGGGCTGCCGCCCGGCCTTAAGCTGCCGTTTTGAACGGCGCTGCATTGAATTATCGGCGAGACGCATAGATCGCAGTTGTGAATAACCCATCGTCACTTGAAGAACTGATCGAAGCGCTGCGCTGCCTGCCCGGTGTGGGGCCTAAATCTGCGCAGCGCATGGCCTACCACATGCTGCAGCGCGACCAGCAGGGGGCAGGGCGCTTGTCTGCCTCGCTCGCGCATGCGCTGGAGGTGATACGGCATTGCGAGCGCTGCAATACGTTTACCGAGGACGGCATCTGCGCGGCGTGCCGCTCGCCGCGCCGCGATGCGCAGCTGCTGTGCGTGGTGGAAACGCCGGCAGACATGCTGATGATGGAGCAGGCCGAGTGTTATCGCGGCCTGTATTTTGTGTTGATGGGACGGCTGTCACCGCTCGACGGTGTAGGCCCCAAGGAGATACATCTGGACCGACTGCTCAAGCGCGCGGACGACGGTGTGGTGCGCGAAGTGATAGTGGCAACCAACTTTACGGTCGAAGGCGAGGCCACCGCACATTATGTGAGCGAACTGCTGCTCGCGCGCGGACTCAAGGTGAGCCGCATCGCGCGCGGGCTGCCGGTGGGTGGGGAACTCGAGCACGTGGACAGCGGCACGCTCGCGCAGGCCATGATCGAGCGGCGCTCGGTGGAGCACTCCTGATGGCTGGCCGTCCTTACAAGAAGCGCGGGCAGCCGGCAGAGCGTCCGCCAAAGCCCCGTCCGGGGCATGCGCCGCGGCTTGCCAAGGAACGGGAAGTTCCCCGGGCCGGCGCCGACGTCACGCAGAAGCTGCACAAGGTGCTGGCGCAGTCGGGGCTGGGCTCGCGCCGCGACATGGAGACCTGGATCAGCGAGGGCCGGGTTACGGTCAACGGCAAACCGGCAAAGCTCGGGGTGCGCGTGGGAGCGCACGACCAGATCATGGTTGCGGGGCGCATCGTGCGCGTGCAGCAGCGCGCCCGCCCGCCGCGCATACTCGTCTATCACAAGCCTGAGGGCGAGATCGTCAGCCATGACGATCCGCGCGGCCGGCCCAGCGTATTCGATCACCTGCCGCGGATTACGGGAGCGAAGTGGCTTTCCATCGGCCGCCTCGATTTCAACACCTGCGGCCTGCTGTTGTTCACCGATTCGGGCGGGCTTGCCAACCGCATGATGCATCCGCGCTTCGGCGTGGAGCGTGAGTACGCGGTGCGGGTGATGGGCAAGCTTGAGCCGCATCACCTGCAGACGCTCACCGAGGGCGTCATGCTCGACGATGGCCCCGCGCATCTGGAGCACGTGGAAATGCGCAGAGGCGGCGAGGCCGAGAGCGCCAACCACTGGTGCCACGTCGTGCTCAAGGAAGGCCGCAACCGAATCGTGCGCCGCGTCTTCGAAAAAATCGGATTCATGGTGAGCCGGTTGATGCGCGTGCGCTTCGGCCCGGTCGCATTGCCGCCGCAACTCAAGCGCGGCCAGTACCGCGAGCTTAGCGCCGCCGAGACGCAGCAGTTCCTAGAGTGGCTCGAAGCCGGCGAGACGCCGCCGGAGGTTGAAGCGCCAGTGGTTGCGCGCAAGCCTGCTCCGAAAAAGCGGCCATCAGCTCGTCGCGCGCGAGCATAAACACGCAGTCGTCGCCCGCGCTCGTTTCCAGCCATACGAAGGGCATCCGCGGGAAGGCGGCTTCGAGCTCTTCGCGGTGATGTCCGACTTCGACCAGCAGCAGGCCGCGCTTGGTGAGGTGCGTCGACGCTGCGCTGAGTATCTTGCGCACCGCATCGAATCCGTCCGCGCCGCTGGCCAGCGCGAGCTTGGGTTCGTGCAGGTATTCGGGCGGCAGCCTGCGCATCGTGCGCGTGCTCACGTAGGGCGGATTCGAGATGATGAGGTCGTAGCGTTGTCTCGCGAGCGCCGAGTAGAGATCGGATTCGATCAGGCGCACGCGCCGCCGCAGCCGGTAGGTGGCGAGATTGCGGCGCGCTACCCTGAGCGCCGCGCGCGAAATGTCGGAAGCATCGACGAGCGCGGCCGGGAAGGCCTGCGCTAGCATCACCGCGAGGCAGCCACTGCCGGTGCAGAGATCCAGTGCGCTCTTGATGCGGCGCGGCGCGCTCACCCAGGGCGCAAGCTGCTCGCGCAGCAACTCGGCAATATAAGAGCGCGGAACGATCACCCGCCGGTCGACATAGAAGCGCAGCTTGCCAAGCCACGCTTCGTGCGTGAGATAGGCGGCTGGAATGCGTAGCTGGATGCGTTGCTCAGCGAGGCGCAGTGCGCGGTTGCATTCGCGTACCGTGATTGCCTTGGCGAGCACCGGCGTCAGGCGGTCGGGCGGCAGCCGCAGCGCGTGCAGCACCAGATAGACGGCCTCGTCCCAGGCGTTCGTGGTGCCGTGTCCATAGGAGAGTCGCGCACGCCGCAGCCGCGCGTAGACCGTGTCGAGGAGCGCCTGTACTGTGCCCGGCGCGCGGGCAGGGGCCGCGCGCCGCGCGGGTGTGTGTGCTCTAGGCATCGGTGCCGGTGCGGTTTTCGGAGGCTGTGGCAGAGCGCTGCTACACCAGGTCCAGATTCAACTTGATGCTGCTCAGGTCGCTGGAGTGACTCGCTACTCCCGTAGCCGACTGGGTGGCGTTGCCACTGTGCTGCCCGGCATTACCGCCGCCATTGTTGATCAGCCAGTGTAGATTGGTCGGTGAATCCGCGTTGGCGAGCGCGTCCTCGAAACTGATCTCGCCCAGATTGTAGAGCGCGCACAGCGCCTGCTCGAAGGTCTGGCTTCCCGGGGCCAGGCTTTGCTCCATCGCTTCCTTGATCTGCCCCATGTCACCGTGCGTGATCAGGTCCGCGATGTGCGAGGTATTGAGCAGCACTTCGACGGCCGGGATGCGCCCGCCGTTCTTGGCGCGCACCAGGCGCTGCGACACCACGCATTTTAGGCACAGCGCGAGATCGGCCAGCAGCGCCTCGCGCTGCTCGCGCGGAAAGAAGTTGGTGATGCGGTTGAGCGCTTGGTAGCTGTTATTGGCGTGCAGCGTCGACAGGCACAGGTGCCCGGTCTGGGCAAACAACAGCGCGCTTTGCATGGTGGCCCGGTCGCGGATTTCTCCGATCATCAGCAGGTCTGGAGCCTCGCGCATCGCGCTGGTAAGCGCGCTCTCGTAATTCTTGGTGTCCATGCCGATTTCGCGCTGATTGACGATCGACTTCTTGTGCTTGAAGACGAACTCCATGGGGTCTTCGATGGTGAGTATGTGGCCGGTGCGCTCGCTGTTGCGATAATCGATCATCGAGGCCATGGTGGTGGATTTGCCGGTGCCGGTCGAGCCCACGATCAAAATCAGGCCCATTTTTTCCATCACCAATTCCTTGAGCACCAGCGGCAGCCTCAGGGCCTCGATGCTCGGAATCTCGGGCTTTACGAAGCGGATCACCATGGCCGGCGCACCGCGCTGACGGAACACGTTGACGCGGAATACGCCAAGGGACGGCCGGCCCACGGCAAAGTTCATCTCGGGATCCTTTTCGTAGTCGAGGATCTGCTCCTGGGTCATGATCTCGTACGCGATCTTCCTCACTCCGGTCGGATCCAGCACCTGGGAATTGATCGGCATTACTACGCCGTCGATCTTGATCTGGATCGGGGCGCCCGCGGTGAAGAACATGTCGGAACCCTGCTTTTCCGCAAGCAGCTTGAACAAGGGATCGAGAAACATGGCGTGCTCCATGTGGCGGTTGCGCGGCGTGCTGCCTATGAGGTGCGGAGAGCCGCGGACAGCCGCGCTTTTGCGCGTGCTGCCATAGGTGCGAGTGATTATCGCGGATCATGGGCCGGACGCCACAGGAACTATGCACAGGTAAGAAGTGCGCAAATTTACGTACCCGGAACGCTGAAGACTACACGAGAAACTGCCCGGATAGACTGACTGGGCTACATGATTTTCGCAAAACGCTGTACGGCTTCTTCAACATTGGCTCGGCTGTTGAAGGCACTCAGACGGAAATAGCCCTCTCCACAGGCGCCAAATCCGCTCCCCGGCGTTCCCACCAAATGTGCTTCCTGCAGCAGCTTGTCGAAAAAATCCCAACTGCTCAGTTTGCCGGGAGTCTTCAGCCACACGTAAGGCGCGTTTACCCCGCCGTAAACCTGTATTCCCAGCTTCGCCAGCGTTTCACGCACCAGCTTGGCGTTGGTGAGGTAAAAATCAATGGTTTCCCGCACCTGCCGTTTGCCTTCCCGCGAGTAGGTCGCAGCAGCGCCGCGTTGCACGGGATACGAGACACCATTGAATTTGGTGCAGTGCCGTCGATTCCAAAGCGGATGAATCTCAACTTCGCGGCCATCTCGGGCCTTTCCCTTGAGGCCCTTCGGAATCACCGTGTAGGCACAGCGCACTCCGGTAAAGCCGGCCGTCTTGCTGAAACTGCGAAACTCGATGGCGACTTCCCTGGCACCGTCGATTTCAAAGATCGAGTGCGGAATCGCCGGGTCGGTGATATATGCTTCATAGGCGGCGTCATACAAAATTATCGAACCGTTTTGCTGCGCGTATTCGACCCAACGCTTCAGCATCTCCTTGGTGGCAACCACGCCCGTCGGGTTATTGGGATAGCACAGGTAAATCAGGTCAACCCGCTGCTTGGGAAGTTCAGGAACGAAATCGTTATCGGCGGTAACCGGAAGGTAGACTAGGCCGCTATAGCGGCCGCTGGCATCCGCCGCACCCGTGTGTCCGGCCATGACGTTGGTATCCACATACACCGGATAGACCGGATCAAGCACCGCGATGACATTGTTCTCGCCGAAGACGTCCAGAATGTTCCCCGAATCACACTTCGAGCCGTCCGAGACGAAGATCTCATCCGCATGGACCTCGGCTCCGCGCGCCTGATAATCGTTTTTGGCAATGGCTTCGCGCAGGAAATCGTAGCCCTGCTCGGGGCCGTAGCCACGGAACGACGATCGCACGGCCAACTCATCGACGGCCGTATGCATCGCCTGAATCACGGCGGGGGCAAGAGGTTCGGTGACGTCGCCGATGCCGAGGCGAATGACCTTCGCGGCAGGGTTTTTGGCGCAGAATGCCTCGATCCGCCGGGCTATTTCAAGAAACAGGTAACCCGCGGTTAGCTTGAGATAATTGTCATTAATGTAGGTCATGATCGATTCTTAAAACTCCTAAACGGATGGATGCGCTTGCTGCGCTTCGTCAAATCGCACCGGTGCGACGCCTCCCGGCATTCTAACATTTACGGTCTACGCACTCGCTACATCGACGCCATGATTTCGCGGATGACTTTGGCGTCGGAGAACGGTATCTTCTTCGTCACGGGGCGTCCCCGGGAATCATGCGTAGTCACCCCCCTGGAGTCTCGCTCGAGCACGATTTGATAGTCCTCGTGGCCCTTGCCGGCGACGACCAGGACATCTCCTGACCGCAATGCGGAAAGCGCGAGTTGCAACGCTACACGACGCGAGCCGGCGTTCGTTGCGAGGGTTGCACCCGAGAGCACTTGCCTGCGGATGGTATCCGGGTCTTCGGTACGGGGATTGTCATCCGTCACCCAAACCCAATCGGCGAGTTCTTCGGCAATGCGGCCCATGATCGGCCGCTTGCCGGAATCACGGTCGCCTCCGCATTCGAAGATCACGTGAAGTTTGCCTTTCGCGCCGACGTGCGGGCGCACGCTGCGCAGAACGTTGCCCAGAGCATCGGGTGTATGCGCGTAGTCCACGTAGACTGCCGCGCCATTGGCGAGAACGGCGGCGAGTTCGAGCCGTCCCGGAACGGACGTTAGGCGAGCGATGCCGGCAATTGCACGCTCGACTGGCGCGCCGGTGGCTACGGCCAAACCGAGCGCGCACAGAATGTTTTCCGCCTGAAAAGCGCCCGCCACCGGCGCTTCTACTTCATATGAGGTGCCAAAGACCGCTAACTTCAGCGTTTGTCCCTGCGCATGCGGGATGCGCTTGAGTACTGCAAGGTCAGCGCCGCTGCCGGTTTCGCGATAGGAAATGACGCGGGTGTTTCTCGACTTCATAGCCGATGCGATCTGATTACCCGAGGAGTCGTGGGTATTGATGACAGCCGTGCCATCCGTTTTGAGCCGCTCACTGAAGAGCCTCATCTTGGCCTGAAAGTATGCTTCCATCGAAAGGTGGTAGTCGAGATGGTCCTGGGTGAGATTGGTAAAACCTGCTGCGTCAACAGTGACGCCGGCCAGGCGTTGCTGATCGAGTGCGTGGCTCGAAGCCTCCATCGCAAGATGGGTGACGCCGTGCGCACGCTGCAGCTCGTCGAGCATGATATGCAGCGTTTTTGCGTCGTACGTGGTAAGTCCCGCTTCAAGGTTGGAGTGGCTCTGGTCGCACGCCTGCAGGCCGAGGGTTCCCAGGCTTACGGCGGTGCGGCCGTCCTCGCCCCACAAGTCGCGCAGGAAGCACACCGTAGAGGTCTTGCCATTGGTGCCGGTGACGGCTGCAATCG
Source organism: uncultured beta proteobacterium (assembly GCA_903905655.1). Taxonomy (GTDB): domain Bacteria; phylum Pseudomonadota; class Gammaproteobacteria; order Burkholderiales; family SG8-41; genus PALSA-1004. Next base: position 9,109 of record CAIVHG010000078.1, read on the forward strand.
TGCCGGGACGGCCGGAATGAAAATCGGCCGCCAGCCGCGCGTAGAATCCCCGAATGTCGCGGACTCGCAGGACGACGATTTTTTCGCGCTCGTACTCGCTGAGACCCAGCGCCTCGTCGCGCGTGCCTTCTGGTACGGCGATGGCCTGCGCGCCTTTCGCGGCAGCTTGCGGGCAGAACGCAAGACCATCCTCTGTGGTGCCTGGCAGGGCGCAGAACAGGTAACCGTGGCGAACGTCTCGGGAATCTTCAGTTACACCGAAGATGAACAGATCTCGCGTTGCGGCGGAGTCCGGTCGCAAGGTGCCGCCGCCGTGCTTCGCCCAAAGATCACCTAATCTCATGTCGAACTCATTTTACACGGCGATGACGGATTGCCACCAGTTGGCGAGGCGAGGTACACTCACGGCCCGCTAGGCGGTTTTCCAGAAAAAAGCACCGGACACACGGACCATCATGATCGATAAGCCACTTCCCTTTGATGAGCGAACCATTCGCGAGATCGTTCGCAATTACCCGACGCCATTTTACCTTTACGATGAATCCGCGATCCGAGCCGGCGCTCGGAGGCTCAATCAGGCATTCGCATGGGCATCGTTCAAGGAGTATTTTGCCGTCAAAGCAACCCCGAATCCGTACTTGCTGAAGATACTGATGCAAGAAAGTTTGGGCGGCGACTGTTCGAGCCTGCCGGAACTGGTGTTGTGCGAGCGCGTCGGCATCACCGGCGAGAACATCATGTTCACGTCGAACGAGACGACAGCCAAAGAATACCTTCAGGCCAAAAAACTAGGGGCGATCATCAACCTCGATGACATCACTCACATTCCTTATTTGGAAAAGCACACTGGGTTGCCTGAGCTGATTTGCCTGCGCTACAACCCGGGCCCGCTGCGTGAGGGGAACGCCATTATCGGCAAGCCTGAAGAAGCGAAGTACGGCTTCACTCGCGAGCAGCTGGTGGACGGCTATCGGCAATTGAAGGCGAAGGGGGTGCGCCGCTTTGGGCTGCACACGATGGTGGCGTCAAATGAGCTCAATCCAGAGTTCTTTGTCGAAACAGCGAAAATGCTGTTTCGACTGGCCGTGGAACTCGCGCGCGATCCGGGCGTGAGAATCGAATTCGTCAACCTTGGCGGCGGCATCGGCATTCCCTACCGCCCCGGCGAGAAAGCGGTCGATCTCGCCCTTGTCGGCCGCAGGATTCAGCAGGCGTATCAGGAGATCGTCGTGCCGGCCGGTTTGCATCCGCTGAAGATCTATATGGAAAACGGCCGCTGTATCACGGGTCCGTATGGCTACCTTGTCACCGAGGCGATTCATCACAAGAGCACTTACAAACAATACATAGGCGTAGATGCGTGCATGTCCAACCTGATGCGCCCTGGCATGTACGGTGCGTACCACCACATCACGGTACTGGGAAAAGAGGCGGCCGCTCAGGACCATACCTACGATGTGGTCGGTTCGCTGTGCGAGAACAACGACAAGTTCGCGATTGACCGGCAGCTCCCCGCAATTGACGCCGGCGACCTGCTCGTCATCCAGGATGCCGGCGCCCACGGCTACGCGATGGGCTTTCAATACAACGGCAAGCTGCGTTGTGCCGAGCTGCTGCTGCGGGAAGACGGTTCAGTGAAGCAGATTCGGCGCGCGGAAACGATGGACGATTACTTCGCGACTTTGGATTTTTCCGAACTGTAAGCGGATAGGCAAATCAATCCGTCCGCTGGCGCTTGCCCCGAGCGTCGCCGCTAGCCCGCGCGTCGGTCGCGCCCAGGCCCTCAGATATCTGCAGCCGCTTGCCGCCTGCGTTCGCTGCAAGAACGCAGGCGGCTGCCGGCGCGCTTTACAAGTGGCTGAGCCGGGTATGCGTGGTGGCGGACCGCCACGCAGGGCTCGCGCGCTGCCGGCTAGCGTCGGCTAAACGCCATTCAGATTACAATCAAGAAGGCGCTTTCTTGGAGCGCAGGCGTGTATTACACTAGCTAGCTGCCTTTCCCGCTTGCCGGAAAAATCATCGCGTTCGATTGCCTGGAAGTCTCATGAAGCACCTGACACCGCTGGAAGTCATTTCCCTTTATCCTCCGCACGACTATACGCTGCACGGTCTGTTCGAGACCCGCGCGCGCCGGCATCCGTCGCGCCCCTTTCTCGTTTTCGGCGGTAAAACCTGGTCATGGGGGCAATTCAGCGCAGCCATAGATCTCACTGCGCGCGTGCTTGCAGCGCGCGGCATCCGCAGCCAGGACCGCGTGGCAATCATGGCGGCCAACAGTTACGCGCATGTGCTGTTGCTGTTTGCGGCCGCAAAAATAGGCGCAATCATGATACCGGTGAATCCGCAGTTTGGAGTGCCCGAAGCAAAGTATGTATTAGGCCACGCCGGGGTCAGTGCCATCGTGTGTTCGGCGGACGCGCGTGCGGTGGCGCAGGAAGCATCGCGCGATATTGACCCGCCGCCGTGGTTCATGACGGTCGACGAGGAGATCGTCGGGATCGAGGGGCTTGCCGCGCAATTGGGGAGTGCGGAAGACGCGCGGCTTCCGGAACATACTGCTCCCGACGATACCTGCGTCATCATCTACACGTCGGGGACCACCGGCTTTCCGAAAGGGGTCATGCACAGCCAGCGCAATTTCGTATTGGCCGGCGAGCGGCACATCGTTCGTGTCCACCTGCAGCCCGATGACCGCATGCTGTGCATCCTGCCGATGTTTCACGTCAACGCCGTGTTCAATGTGCTCGCGAGCGTGGTGGCGGCCGGCGCATGCATCATCATTGCGCCGCGCTTCAGCGCATCGCAATTCTGGCGCCTGGTGGTGGATAGTGGTGCGACGCAGGTGAACATCATGGCGGCGATCGGCACCATCCTCGCGCGCCGCCCTCGCAGCGAATTCGTTCCCGGGCACCGGCTGCGCCTGGTGAACGGCACTTTCACTGAGGAGTCTGCCGACGTCTTCAGGCGCGATTTCGGCGTGACCAAGTTGATCGAGGGCTTGAGTATGACCGAGATACCGGGCGCCTTCAGCAATCCGTACGAAGGCCCGCACAAGCTCGCGTCGATGGGCAGGCCCGGCCTGCATCCCGACTCCGCACGCACTTGGACCCAGGCGCGCATACTTGATGAGCAGGGGCGGGACGTGCCGGACGGCGCAACCGGTGAGCTGGCGGTGCGCATACCGACGCTGATGCAGGGTTATTACCGCGATCCGGAGCAGACTGCAGCTTCATTCCGCGACGGCTGGTTCCTGACGGGCGACCTGGTGCGGTGTGATGAGGATGGATATTTTTTCTTTGTCGCCAGAAAGAAAGACATTATCCGGCGCCGTGGAGAGAATATCTCGGGGGCCGAACTTGACCGGGTCATCGGCGAGCACCCCGGCGTATCGGAGGCAGCGGCGATTGCCGTCGACTCGGAACTCGGGGAGGACGAGGTGATGGCGGTGGTTGTGGTGAGACCGGGCGCCGTGCTTGCGGCCAGCGACATCCGAGACTGGTGCGCCGAGAGGCTGGCCGCGCACAAAGTACCGCGCTTCGTCGTGTTCGCGGAAGCGCTGCCGCACACGCCTACTCACAGAGTCGCGAAGCACCTGCTGAAGAACGATCCGGCCCTGCGCGCGAGGGCGACGGACTTGCATGTGGCGCGAACTTAGAAGCGTGCACATCTGCGCGCGACTTTCTTCCGTCGATTGGCGAAAAAAGGCTACAATAAAATTTGTCAGATCCAAAGCGGTGGACTTGACTGGCATCGGCCTGCAAAGATTTCTTCGGGGGACGGGAAAATGAGAGTTTTATGCAGAGTGATTGTCGCTATCGCCGTTTTGCTGACGGTGCCGTTCGCCGCCGCGCAAACTTATCCCGACAAGTCGATACGGGTGATCGTGGGGGTGCCGAGCGGCGGTTCGCCCGACATCATCGCGCGCATGATCGCGCCGGCGATGTCGAGCCTGCTCGGACAGCAGCTCGTGGTCGATAACCGCGGGGGCGCCGGCGGCCTCATAGGAACCGAACTTGCGGCAAGAGCCGCGCCCGATGGTTACACGTTGTTTCTGTGCAGCGCCAGTTTCGCGATACAGCCGCATCTGCGCAAGCAGCCATCTTACGATCCGGTCAAGGATTTTTCGCCGGTCGGTCTGATCGCGGACACAGCTCAGGTGCTGGTGGTGCGCCCGGCGCTGCCGGTGACTACGATCCAGGAATTGATTGCGCTGGCCAAAGCGCAACCCGTGAAGCTGAATTACGCCTCGGCCGGCATCGGCAGCCCGATCCATCTCGCGATGGAACTTTTCGACAGTAAGGCGGGCGTGCAAATTACGCACGTGGCATATAAGGGCGTGCCTCAGGCGATGACTGATTTGCTTGGGGGGACCGTAGATCTCACGATCACCGCGGTGCGGGTCGCGCAACCGCTGCTCAAGGCGGGGCGCCTGCGGGCGCTCGGCATTACCAGCGCCAGGCGCTCGGCGCTGCTGCCCGAGATTCCAACCATCAGCGAGGCAGGTGTGCCCGGTTACGAGTGGGGCACCTGGTACGGACTGCTCGCGCCCGCAAAAACGCCGAAGGCCATCATCTCCCGCCTCAATACATCGATGCTCAAGGTGCTGGGCGCACCGGAAATGAAATCGCAGTTCGCAGCCCAGGGCAACGACGTGATCGCCGGCAGTCCAGAGGAATTCGCCGCCTTCATCCGGCGCGAGTACGTCACGATCGGAGAGGCGGTGAAGCTGTCAAAACTGCAGGCCGAATAACAGCTATGGAACGAGGAGGAGGTTCCTCAATCCTTCCACACCTCGTCGAGATCTGTGGGCACCGGGCGCGGCGTACGCGACGATCAGCCGCTGCTGCCGCCGACCGCTCAGGAAAAGGCATGGGTGAATGCGGAACTCATGGCGCGCGGCGTGTTGGAGCGCGAGCCGCATGGCCGGGACAAATAGGTTGAGCGCAGGCAATTGACTTCACGGGAATCGGGGCATGTACGATCTTCATCTCACCGCGGAACAGGTGGAAATGCGCGAGGCGGTCAGGGACTTTGTCGCGCGGGAGATCAAGCCGATGGCGGCCGAACTCGATCGCCGCGAAGAGCTGCAACGGCAGTTTCCGCCAGCGCTGTTCGACCAGGCCTCGCAGTTGGGTCTGCGCACGCTCGGTCTGCCGGCGGAATTCGGGGGCGCGGGCGCCGACAGCCTGACCATTTGCATCGTAGCGGAGGAGCTCGCGGTCGGCGACGTGGGCGTCGCTGCCATGCTGACCGAAACTTCGACGCTTGCGCGCCTGCTTTTCGATGGCATGCTCAGCGACGAACAGCGCGCGCAGTGGATGCCCGAATTTCTGTCGGACCACCGCTGTCACCTTGCGTTTGCCGGACCCGATTCCGAGCCCAGTGACGATTGGTTCTATCACCGTCCCTTTGTTGCGGACGGCCGCTGCCCGATATCGGCGCTAAAGGCAGCGAACGGCGACTGGCTGTTGAACGGCGTCCAGAACTTCGTTCCCAACGCACCCGTCGCCAAGCTGATCATAGTCGAGGCCGCCGCAGCGGATGGGCCACGAACTCTGTTAGTCGCGTGCAACACCCGCGGCCTCGAGGTGCGGGCGCACGATCCGGCATCGCGCAATCCCGGCGCTGATGGTGAGCCGGTTTTTGCCTGGAATAATGGAACCAGCGGTCAACTGGTCTTCCGGGATTGCCGGGTTCCCGCGAAAAATCTCATTGCAAGCGCCGGCACTCGTCTGCCTGACAGGGGCGGAAAAGCCGCGGACCGCGCTCCGCCTCATCGCGCAGCCATGAATTTGGGGGTGGGCCGGGCGGCGTACGAGGCGGCACTCGAATACGCCAAGCTGCGCGTGCAGGGCGGCCGACGCATCATCGAACACCAGGCGATCGGAACGATGCTCGCCGAGATGGTGGCAAGACTGGAAACGGCGCGCAGCGTTATCTGGCAAGCAGCATGGGCTGCAGATCATGCCGATGCCTATGCCGATGGCAGCCTGCCGCACCTGCCGCATGCGACGATCGCCCGGATCATGACGGCGGAGTTCGTGCATAAGGTGACATTGGATGCGGCGCAGATCTTCGGCGGCAGCGGCGTAATGCGTGATCTGCCGATGCAGAAGCACGTACGTGCGGGCATGATATTTCTGCATTCCAATGTGAGCAACAGCGCTGCGAAGTTCCGGCTCGCTGAGGCCGTGGCAGGTTATGAACGCCCGTCGCCGGCAGCCGGCGGGCGCTGATCCCGGCTGGGCGAGGAAGGGACCATGGATTTTTCATTGAATGAAGAGCAGCGCGCCTGGCAGATGAAGGCGCGCAGATTCGCGGAGGAGGAGATACGCCCGATCTCGCTGCAGCGCGACCAGATTACGGATCCGTTTGCGACGTTCGACTGGGACATCATCAGAAAAGGCTCGGCGCTCGGTTTTCGCACCGCGGCAGTGCCCAAGAGATGGGGCGGCTACGGGGTGGACATCGTCACGCAGGCGGTGGTGATGGCCGAGCTCGCGCGTGGCGACGCCGCCATGTCCAAGGCCTTCAGCCAGTGCTGGAAGTGGAGCCACCTGATCGCCGCGTCCTGCACCCCCGACCAGCAGGAACGCTTTCTCAAGACGTTTCTCGCCGACGATACCTATCTTCTGGGCGCTGGCATCACCGAGCCGAATGCCGGTTCCGACAACCGCCTGCCGCCCGGGAACGATCCCAAAGCCGGCTACCGTCTGCGCGCGGAGCGCGACGGCGATCACTGGATACTCAACGGGGTCAAGTCCTTTATCGCGCATGGCAGCGTAGGCAAGCTGTTTTTCGTGTACACGCGGACCAATCCGAACGTCAATCTCAAGGAAGGCAGCACGCTGTTTCTGGTGCCTCGCGACACGCCCGGCTTCCGCATCGGCAAGGTCTTCAACAAGATCGGCTGGCGCTTTTACCAGAACGCCGAGCTCATCTTCGAGAACGCCCGGGTGCCGCACGCGAACGTGATCGGCGAAGTGAACGGCGGAGCGAAGGCCGGCAGCGGCGAAACATCCGGCTTTGGCGAGCTCGAACTGGCGGCCAATGCGCTCGGCGTGTGTGACTCAGCGCTCGAGATGGCGATGCAGCGCGCCCACGCGCGCGCGCGGGGCGGCGAACGCCTGGGCGACCAGCAGTTTATCCAGCTCAAGCTGTCGGAGATGCACGTGCTCATCGAGGCGCTGCGTTCGTTCGTCATGCGCACAGCTTGGGAGCGGGACCGGGCCGCGCAGGGAGATGCCGCCATGCGGGAGTCCGTGAACGCCGATTTCGTGATGAGTTTTTCGAGGACCGCGCTCGACCGGATTACGGAACTCAACATGGAGATTCACGGCACCGCGGACGGCACGGCGAACGTGCAGGCCGAGAAGCTGTTTCGCGACGCCATCACCAGCCACGTCGCCGGCGACATCGTGCAGCGCATCACGCCCATTCAGCGGCTGCTGGCCCGAATGCGCGCACAATCCGCGCTTGCTGCAGCCCGGCCTTAACTATCATCGTGCATAGTGACATAATTCAATGCGAACTCCTTCCCCATCAAGGGGGAGGGAATCGGTTTTCTTCACGCGGTGAGATTGATTGACTGGCAGCTAGCTCGAAGAATCTTATGACATACCTCAGACTTCGTAACCTTGGGCTGAAAGCGAACCATGTTCATTAAAGGGAGATCTAACATGCATAACATTCTGCTGTTGGTAGTGAGCTTATTCGCTGCAGCACTGTGCTTCGGCGCCGATCCCTATCCCAGTCAGCCGGTGCGCATCATCGTGCCGTTCGGGCCGGGCGGCACCAGCGACATCGTCGCCCGCATCGTCGCGCAGCAGTTGTCAGAGCAGGTCGGAAAGTCGTTCGTCGTCGATAACCGCGCCGGCGCCGGCGGCAGGATCGGCACCGAGGCGGTGGCCAAGTCGGCGCCCAACGGTTACACGCTGCTGTTGGGCGACCAGGGGTTCACGACCCTGCCCGGCCTCTACAAGTCGCTGCCATACGATCCGTCCAAGGATTTCACTCCGGTGACCAACATCATGCGGGTCGCCAACGTTCTCGTCGTCGTGCCGACGCTCAAGGCCAATACGATCAGGGAATTCATTGCGCTCGCGCAAGCGAGCCCCGGGAAGCTGAACTACGGGGCTGCCGGCGTCGGCAGCGGCAACCAATTGGCCGCCGAACTCTTCAAGACCGCGGCCAAGGTGGACATCGCGCACGTCACCTATAACGGGGGCGGAGGCGAGCTCATCAACGCGATGCTCTCCGGCGAAATTCAGATGATCATCATCTCGATTCCCACCGTGCTCCAGTTCGTGAAGAACAACCAGTTGCGCGCGCTGGCCGTAACGAGCGACGGCAAGCGCTCGTCGGCGATGCCCGACGTGCCCTCGTTCAGCGAAGCCGGCGTCAACGGCATGACGATATATGCCTGGAGCGCGTTCATCGGGCCCGCGGGAATCCCGATGGACATCGTCACCAAACTGCAGGCCGAAGTCGTGAAGGCGATTGCGGCGCCCGCCGTCAGGGACCGTTTGATTGGGTTGGGCGGCGAGCTGCTGGCGAGCACCCCGGACGATTTTTCCGCATACATACGCAGCGAGATCCCGCGCTGGGCCCAGGTGATCAAGGCGGCCGGGATCGCGCTCGATTGAGCAATCGGCGCCGCGGCCCGGCCAGCCGCCTTGCGAGGCATGTTCCAGCGTTGACAGGCTGCGGCTGCGCACACACAATCGCAACCGCGATTTTCATTCACATTTAACTTGTTAGGATGAACGATGGACAGAGGACTTTGGGTTACCTGGTACGATCTGCCTAAGGACGGGCGTGCGGCCTATTTTTCCTGGCTGCAGGAAACATACATGCCCGCGGTCCTGAAACGCCCCGGAGTGCTGTGGGGCGCGCATTATGAGTGCATCACGGAAGAAGCTCAGGCGAGCACCGCGAAAGCGCCCACCGACAACGTGGCGGGCCGGGCCGACGACACCTCCATTCCCGCGGGCAAGCAGTTCGTGCTCATCTTTGGCGGCAAGGATACCCATGTGTTCGCCAATCCGGTCCCCAGTGCGTTCAACGCGGCACTGCCCGACTCGGGCAGGAAGATGCTGGCCCTGAGGAGCGGCGAGCGCATGAGCATCTTCGCCGAGGGCGGCAGAGTCGAGGGCCCGGCGCTGAAGAATTACAAGGAAGGCATGCTGCTTGCTCCGTGCATGCAGATCGGGACCTACAACTGCGATTACAAGATCGAGGAAGACATGCTCGCCTGGTACGCGCAGCGGCGCATGGCGGCGCTGAGTGAAATGACCGGATGCATCAGAACCCGCAAGCTGGCTGCGGTCGCGGGCTGGGCCAAACACTCCATCCTCTACGAATTCGAGTCTCTGGAAGCTCTCAACAAGTACTTTCCGACGCGCGAGGACAAGCACCCGGAGCAGCAGGCCTGGTCCAAAAGCATCGTCAAGAATCTGACGCATGCGCCCGGCTCGGCAAACCTCGGCTGCCGGATGTTCGCGATGTCTAACTGACCCGCCCCATAGCGTATCGGTGCAGGTGATGCCGTATCACACCATCAAGACGGAAGGGCACAGCATTGCGCGGTCCCGCTTCCCAGCCTCGACGGCAGGGCACTTTGGTGCCGGGCAGAGTCGCTTCTATGATGAATACACACGGCCGGTACCGGGCCAGATCCAGCCCTTGCAGGACCGCCTGTGCCATGTCCTCGACATCGATGGAGACCAGGTGCGGCGGCTGGTTGCCGAGGTGCTGCTCGATCACTGCATTGAGCGTCAGCACGTTGACCGCGAGCACGCGCTAACGGGCGATAAGCTACAGCGCTGCTCGGCAAGAGCATCACCCGCATCCTGCGGCTGTTGAGCCGGCCAGCGGCATCTGGTCGAAGAAGATGGCGTGACCTATGTGGCTGATGCGCACGGGATCATTGATCCGGACAACCTGCGCGCACCCCTGCTAAGCCGCCTCCCGCACCTACCGCAGCGCCTTCGGGCGGCACGTCTATCGTCGATACGCGTCGCTCGCCGCGTGCGTTCGACATGAAAAGGCATCTGGCTTAATATGCTCAAAGGTTTTTGAGGAAGTGAGGGAAATGATCACGTTCAAGGGCCGGAATCTACGTGGGGTGGCGGCTGGTGCGGCGCTGCTGGGAACCGGGGAAACGTACGACAAATGGAGCGCACAGCATGGCCGCTAAACCGACTGCAATCGATGTTCACAATCACTGGATTCCGCCGGAGTGGATCGAGCTACTGGTAAAGGAGGGCCCGGCATACGGCGCCAAGGTCGGCAAAAACGAGCGCGGCCAGGTGACGGTCGAAGTCCCGGAATGGTCTTATGCATTTCCCAAGGAATACACGAATCTCGATATCCGGTTGAAGGCGATGGCTGCCGCGCGGGTCGATATGCATGCGCTGTCGCTCGCCTATCCGACCATCCTGATGCTGTGGGCGCCCCCTGCATTCGGACTGCGGCTGTGCCAGGTCTATAACGACGCGCTTTCCGCCGTGCATCTCAAGTACCCGGAGCGTTTTCTCGGTCTCGCGGCGCTTCCCATGCAGGCGCCGGAGCTCGCGGTGCAGGAGGTGGAGCGCGCATCACGGCTGCCCGGCATACGTGGGGTCTATATCGCGACCAACGTCAATGGCAAGAACATCGACGAGCAGTCCTTCTGGCCGGTCTACGCAAAGTGCGAGGCGCTTGACCTGCCGGTCTACCTGCATCCGTTCAAGAACCTCGGCGCCGAGCGGCTGAGCAAGTACTATCTGATTAATTCCCTCGGCAACGGGTTTGACACCGCGGTGGCGGCAGCCTCGCTCATGTTCAGCGGCGCGCTGGACGCGTTTCCCAAGCTCGAGGTTGTATTGGCGCACGCCGGCGGCGCTTTCCCGCAGGCGATCGGGCGCATGGACCACACCGCGGCGGTGCGGCGCGAATCGAAACTGCCCAACCCGCCCTCAAGCTACCTGCGGCGCTTTTATTACGACACGGTCACGCACAGCGACGAGATACTGATGAACCTGATCCGGCAGATGGGTGCCGACCGCATCGTACTTGGCAGCGACCATCCTGCTGACATGAGCTATACGCGTCCCGTGGACGTGGTCGAGCGGCTGACCGCGCTGACGGCAGAGGAGCGCGCCCTGATACTGGGTGGCAATGCCGCGCGTCTGCTCAGGCTGTAAGCGCCGGCGGCTGCAGCCCATGCCAGACCGGTGCGTGCTGGCGCCTCCGGATGACCCTGGGCAACAATCGTGCTGGGGATGTAGCCTCGATCAAAGTCCGGATCTATGGCTGCAATCTTCACCATCTTACCGTCATCAATTGAGGGCTTGGCATACCGGGGGCGACCATCTATGACGGGGCTCTCGCTTTAAAGCGCACGACGGCCCGACTGTCCGTCGTGCCCGGTCTGCATGGCATCAACGCCTTCCAGGTTGTGCAAGAACACGCGCGTGCGTGTGGCGGCATATTTGTCATCATCACATTGGGCTGATTGAATGGGCGCGACAGCAATCGAAAAAATTCTGGCAAGAACTTCAGGCAAGGATGTGGTGCGGCCCGGCGAGGTCGCCGTGTGCCGGCCGGACATCGTTCTGCATATCGACTTGCCGATGGCGATCGAGGGGGCTTGGTACAAGCCGAAGAAGATATTTGATCCGGGCCGTGTCGCGATGATCTTCGATCACGCGGTTCCGTCGCCGAGCATCAAGGACGCATCAGCGATGGCCGAGGGCCGCCGTATGGCGAAGGAATTCGGACTGAAATACGTGTTCGATGTCGGACGGCACGGCATCGCGCACGTGGTCGCCGCCGAGAACGGCCTCGCGCGGCCGGGCGAACTGCTGGTCTGCGCCGATTCGCACACCTGTGCCTCCGGCGGGCTCAATTGCGCGGGGCGCGGCGCGGGCATTCCCGACACGCTGCAGGCGATGACCAATGGCATCGTCTGGTATCCGGTGACGCCGACTATACGTTATGAGCTGAAGGGCAGGCTCGGTCCTATGGTAAGCGGCAAGGACGTGTTCTTCTATATCGCGCAGACCTGGGGCGGGCATGGCAACACCAGCATTGAGTACGGCGGGCCCGGTCTCAAATCGCTGACGGTCGCCGATCGCCGCACCATTGCCACCATGTCGGCCGAGGTCGGTGCCGAGTTTGTATTGGTTGACTACGACGCGCTGACCGCTGAATACCTGAACGGCCGGCTCGACCGCCCGGCGACGCCGGTGCAGGCTGACAAGGATGCCGATTACCTCGACGTGCGCACGCTCGATCTCGCCGAGGTCGAGCCCTACCTGGTCCTGCCCGACGCGATTCCGGGTAATTGCAGGCGCTTCTCGGAGTTAAAGGACAAGATCCGCATCGATCAAGCATTCATCGGCTCCTGCGCAAATGGGCTGATCGAGGACCTGCGGGTGGCCGCGGCCATCGTGCGCGGACGCAAGGTTGCGCAAGGCGTGCGTTTCATCGTGACGCCCGGCTCGCAGGCAGTCTATTTGCAGGCGCTGCGCGAAGGGCTGGTCGAGACGCTGACCGAAGCCGGTGCGGTGGTCACCAATTCGACCTGCGGCGCGTGCCTGGGCTATCACATGGGTGTGCTCGCGCCAGGCGAAATCTGCATCACGGCGAGCCCGCGCAATTTCAAGGGGCGCATGGGCAGCAACGATGCGCAGGTCTATCTCGGTTCGCCGGCGACGGTCGCTGCCTCAGCGCTCGCAGGTGTCATCAGCGATCCACGCGCCGCGGCGCGTGCGTGAACCGGCGGAGACTGCAGACATGAGCGACCAGAACCCTCTCGTATACACCGGGCGCGTGTGGAAGTTCGGCGACCTGATCAACACCGACCTCATCATGCCCAGCAAGGCGTTTCGCCTGCCGAAGGCGGAACAGCACATGCTGTGCTTCGAGGCGGTGCGTCCTGGTTGGGTACGGCAGGTCAAGCCCGGCGACATCATCGTCGCCGGCGAAAATTTCGGCATGGGGTCAAGCCGTCCGATTGGCGATGTGATGCGCGCTGCCGGCATCGTCGCCGTGATCGCCGAATCGATCAACGGCCTCGCCATGCGCACCTGCGTCAATTCGAGCCTGCCCGCGATCAACTGTGCGGGCGCCTCTAAGCTGTTCGAGGATGGCGACACCGCGCGTGTCGATTTCCTGTCGGGCAAGATCGAGAACCTGACCAAGGGCACGGCACTGCAGACGCATCCGATGGCGCCACTGCTCGCCGAGATCGTTGCCGCGGGCGGCGTGATCCCCATGCTGCTCAGGCAGGGCAGCATACACGCCGAACCATTCGTCGCGGCGTCGTCGTAGCAGCGGTCGATCCATGCGCCCCAGGGCGCGTCACAAAAATCGGGAGGACAGTATCACATGGGTCTCGCGAAAAACTGCGGCAGTAAATCAAGAGCTACTGCGTGGCAGGCACGTCTGCGCGTAATCATCAATGGTGGCACGCGGTAAAGTGATCAGGCGCCACCGCTGCCGCAAGTCATCCGTTCTTCAACGGCCTTGCCATTCCTGCCGTCGACCTGCATTCGTCATTTGATTCGCATATTGGATGCGTTTCTCGAATGCGGGAGCTTTGCGCATGGCTTCCTGCGCGGCGCGGCATGCGGCCACGAGAAGCAGGTAGCCTTTTCCTGCAAGCGGCGCGGCATTTGCCCCTGGGCAGCGAAGGACCAGACTCCGGGGAAAACAGCGAGGCTCGAGTGGATTGTCACGCGGTTGACCGTTCACCGAGTGGGCGATAGAGTGCCGGTTGGCAAAAAATGAGGTTTAAAAAGACTATCCTCAGTTGTCAGCAGTACGCCGGAACAGTTTGGAGCCACGGTGAAATCCGAAACGATCAAGTGGGGCAAGGTCATCAAAGATGCCGGCATCCGTGGGGAATAAGCGAAATGTGGTCAAGCGCTTGCCGGTCAACTGAAATCGTTTGTCATTTCGTGACGGAGAATATTATGCGGATATCGCGTTTGATGGGTTGGATGTTGCCGGTCGGCATGATGGCTTGCGCCGGGGGTGCACTGTACGCCCAGAGCTACCCGATTAAACCCATACGCATGCTGACAGCCGAGGCCGGAGGCGGCAGCGATTTTGTGGCGCGGCTCGTTGCGCAGGCGCTCACAACCAGCCTGGGCCGCCAGGTGATCGTCGACAATCGCGGATTTAACGCCATAGAAATCGTGGCCAGGGCGCTGCCAGATGGCTATACGCTGCTGTCGTACGGCAGCCCATTCTGGCTCGCGCCGTTTATGCAAAAAGTATCCTATGATCCGGTGCGCGATTTTTTGCCCATCAGTCTGACGGTAAGCTCGCCCAACGTCGTGGTCGTGCATCCCGCGGTAGCGGCGAAGTCGATCCAGGAACTGATCACTTTGGCCAAGGCCAAGCCGGGCGTGCTGAACTATGCTTCGAGCACCAACGGCTCCCTGCCTCATCTGTCCGGTGAATTGTTCAAGAGTATGGCGGGTGTGGACATCGTGCGCGTTCCGTTCAAGGGAAATGGACCCGCGTTCAACGCTCTGATGGCCGGCCAGGTCGAGGTGATGTTCACCTCCGCAGGTTCGGTGCTTTCTTTTGTCAGGGCAGGCAGACTGAGGGCCCTGGCAGTCACCAGCGCCGAGCCCACTGCACTGGCTCCCGGTCTGCCTACGGTGACGGCCTCCGGTCTGCCGGGTTATGTAGCGCTATCGCCATTCGGGATTTTTGCACCGGCTCGCACGCCGGCGGCCATTATCGCGCAACTGAATCAGGCGACCGTGCGGGCGCTCAACGGCGCCGATTTGAAAGAGAAGTTTTTCAGCTCCGGGGCTGAAACCATCGGCAGTTCACCGGAGCAACTGGCGGCGGCGGTGAAATCCGAGATGGCCAAGTGGGGCAAGATCATCAAGGATGCCGGCATTCACGATTGAATGCGCCAACTTCATCCATCACGGCGAAGCAATCGGGATGCAAGCGCGCGGCTTCCAGTCCGAGATCATTGCGCTAGCTACCCCAAGTGGGCGGCACGATCACCGTGCGCTGCACGCCCGCTGCGTCCATTTCGCACAGCAGGTCGTCCTTGGAGAAGGGCGCCGGCCTGTGGGGCGGGTGTTTGAGGGATGGCCAAGGGCGCTCAGGCGTTTCGGCCGCCCAGATGTGAACCTGAGAATCGACGATGTACATGAGCAAACATTATCTCCCGATCCGGGCGCTGAGAAACACGCACGCAGAAAGAGCATTACCGGCCAGCGCGCAGCGCCGCGAGCTATAGTTGCAGCATTTCGCACAATCGCGAACGGGAGCATACGATGGACAGAGCACTCTGGATTACCTGGTACAACTTGCCCGATCAGGGCTGCGATGCATATCTGTCATGGCTGCACGGCACCTATATCCCCGAGCTGCTGAAGCGCCCCGGGTATTTGTGGGCGGCGCATTACGCCAAGCTGAACGCGACGAACGTCCCCAGAGCCAGCCGCAAAAAGCTTACGACGAGCGATCCCACCGTTCCCAAGGGCGACCAGTACATCCTGCTGTTGGGCGCGGAGTGTACGAGCGTGTTCGGCAATCCCGGCCCGGCTGCGCTGCACGCCGGGATGCCGCCCGCGAGCAGGGAGATGCTGGCAATGCGGATGGAGGAGCGCGTGAACATCATGACCGAGGCCGCGCGAGTCAATGGGCCGGAGGCAAAGCGTTACCCGGACGGGATGGTGCTCGCGCCCTGCATACAGCTCGGAACCTTTAATTGTGACCCCAAGGATGAAGAGGACATGCTCGTCTGGTTTTCGAAATGGCGCCTGCCGGCGATGACCAGCCTGTCCGGGTGCGTGAGGACCCGCAAGCTCGCTTCGGTCGTGGGCTGGGCGAAACACGCCATACTCTACGAGTTTGCGTCGCTGGAAGCCCGCAACCATTTTCTCGCTACGCACGAAGACGCTCCGGCCGAGCGGGAGTGGACGGACAGAGTCGTGCTGAGCCTGACCCATGCGCCGGGATCTGCAAACGTCGGCTGCAGAATTTGGCCGCCGGCGTCGGCCTGACGCACGCGGGTTCCGCGTGTCCGATGGCTGGTCTCTGCGCCCGCAATCCGTGGCGCAGCAGTAGCGGTTGACGGTTCACCGAGCGGGCGATAGCGTGCAGGTTGGTGAAAAATGAGGTTTAAAAGGACTATCCTCCGCTTTGACAATACCGGTGTTCGTAACATACTCAGACGCTTTTTTTCGCCCTCATGGAAAATCAACCTATGGACAGAGCTCTGTGGATTTCCTGGTGCGATCTTCCCGACAACGGCCGCGACGCATACATAGCCTGGGCTCGGGACACCTATATCCCCCACAACCGATGAAACGTCCGGGATTTTTATGGGGCGCTCACTACGCTTCCATCGATAAGGGCGCGCACAAGGCGTCGACCGACGGCATCGCCGGCCGCACCAAGGATGCGGCGGTGCCTACCGGCGACCGCTATATCATGATGTTTGCCGCCGAGGATTGCATTACGTTCGCCCATTCTGCGCCCCGCGCATTGCATGGCACACTGCCAGAGCCGGATAAAAAAATGCTGGCGTTGCGCATAAACGAACGCATGAACGTCATGATGGAAGCGACGCGCGTCGAAGGCAAGGCCATGAAGAATTTCAAGGAGGGCATGATAGCGGCGCCCTGCATCAATCTTGGCAGCTTCAACTATCCGACCGATGGCGAGGAAGAGATGATGGGCTGGTATGCGCAGCGCCGCATGCACGCAATGAGCCTGATGGAAGGCTGTGTGCGCACCCGCAAGATGTGCTCGGTTGCCGGCTGGGCTAAACACGCGATAGTGTATGAATTCGAAGCGCAGGAAGCGTGCAAAAAATATTTTTTCACCCGCGAAGATCTTAATCCGGAACAGCAGCCATGGTCGGATAAAGTCGTGAAGAGGGTAATGCATGCGCCGGGGTCCTCCAATCTGGCGATTCGATTGTTTCCGCCCGTGCCCCAATAGACATTATGTTGAGGGATGCCGCTTAAAGGGAATAGCTTATGTTCATTGCAGACGCCCAGGTACACATCTGGGGGTCCCAACACACCGGAACGGCCGTGGCTGGGATCGCAGCATTCGCATACGGATGAGCCGTTAACCGCGGAGCACTTGTTGCGGGACATGGATGCCGTAGGCGTTACCCGTGCCATACTTGTACCGCCTAACTGGGATGGTGGACGGCACGATCTTGTGCTTGCAGCTGCAAAGAAGTACCCCGACCGTTTTGCCGTGATGCGCCGCGTGGAAACAGCGCAGCCCGTCAAGCAGGGGCAAATCGCGCAATGGTGCAGTGAACCGGGCGTGCTCGGTTTGCGCTGCGGATTCAACAAACCAGCATCGGCGCCGGCGCTCAAGGAAGGGCGCATCGACTGGCTGTGGAGCGAAGCACAGCAAGCGGGCGCGCCGATTATGGTGACGGTGACACACGCTGTCAGCACGCCATCCGCAGCTCAGACTCGTCATCGATCATCTGGGGCTGACGACCGGACAGTACGATGCGGAAGCGTAACGCGATCTCGATAAATTACTGGCCCTTGCCAAACGGCACGATATCGCAGTGAAAGCCAGTGCGTTGCCGGTTTATAGCAAATACAAGTATCCCTACCATAGCCTGCATCCCTATCTGAAGCGCGTCTATGAAGCGGTCGGTCCGCGGCGCATCTTCTGGGGCACTGACCTTGCGCGGTTGCCGTGCACTTATCGTGAAGCACTCACCATGTTCACCGAAGAAATGCCCTGGCTGAGCGCTATCGACAAAAGTGGATAATGGGGCGCGGTCTTTGTGCGTGGCTGGGATGGGATATCCCGGCGGCAAAGTAGTCCGTCTGCGCTATTCCGCCCGTATGCTGGCATCCTTGATGACTTTCCCTATGCTTGCCATATCGGCCTTCATGGCGACTGCAAACTCTTCCGGCGTGTTCGCCACTACTTCCACACCCGCATTCAGCAGCCGTTCGGCAGTGTCCGGCCGTTTGAGGAAGCGCACCGTTTCCTGATTTAAGCGGTTGACGATGGCCGCAGGCGTGCCGGCAGGCGCGAACATGGCGTTGATCGATATCGACTCATACCCCGGCACAGTGGCGGCCACCGTAGGCAGGCCGGGTACTAAAGCAGAAGGCTTGGCACTCGTCACCGCCAATGCGCGCAGTCTTCCCGACTTAATATGCGGCGCGGAGATGCTGGGTGTGGCGAATTGCAGGTGAACTTCGCCGCCGAGCACAGCGGTCAGCGCCGGTCCCGCGCCTTTATAAGCGATGCGCGCTATGTTGACGTTCGCCATGGACTTGAATAATTCCGCCGCCAGATGCGTGGGAGTACCGGTAGTGCCCGATCCGTAGTTAAGCTCTCCCGGCCGCGCCTTGGCAAGGGCGATCAATTCCTTGATCGACTTTACCGGCAGCGAGGGATGCACGACGACTATATTGGGCAGGCTCACGACCCATGTGATAGGTGCAAAATCTTTCACCGGATCATAAGGCGTGCTTTGCAGAAAGGGCAGTATCCACATGCTGCTGCCGTAGAAGAGGAGGGTATAGCCATCCGCAGGCGCCTTGGCGACGAGTTGTGCCGCGATGGTTGCCACACCCCCGCGATTGTCGATGACGAACTGCTGCCCCATTGCCTCACTCAGTCCTTGCGCAACAATGCGTGCCACGAAGTCGGCGCCGCCGCCGATTTCGGATGTGATGATGCGTATGGGCTTGTTCGGAAAATTCTGGGCGCACGCGCAATGAACGCCGGTTAACGAAATGAGCGCTATAGAAAGCCTTGCCGTGAGACGTGCGGTATGCATGATTCCTCCAGGTTTTAGAGTCCCCGGCGCTGAGCATAAATCCGGGTTGGTACAAGGGGGATAGATATTTCGCGAGCGAGATCGTGAAGATCAATAATGACAGCCGTGCCGAACTCTGCGCGTCGTATCCCGATCGCTTCGTCGCTTTCGCGTCGGTGGCGCAGCAATATCCGGATTTGGCTGTGCAGCAGCTTGAGCACGCAGTCAAGAAGCAGGGCTTGCGAGGCGCGGCGGTAGGCGCCAGCGTTGCTCGGGCGAGCCTATCAGCGAGCATGGAGCGGATGAAAGCTGGTGTCGGATGTTTCGCCCCCCCCCCGCCATGCAGGCTAATGGGGCGGTCGAGTTAAGGCCCTGATTAAAAGGACGTTGTGGCGCAGTAGACGCTAGCGCGTGCGCGTCTCGCTGTCGAGCGCAGGCAGATCGATCGCCGCCTGAGGATGCCAGCCCTTTTTGCGGGTTTCGGCGACGACGGTGGTGTCGATGCCGCCGCGCACATAGAACTTGGCGGTCAGCCGCATGTAACGCGGGCGCACCGCTGCCGCCAGGTCGTCAAGGATGCGATTGGTGACGGCTTCATGGAACGCGCCGCGATCGCGATACGACCAGATGTAGAGTTTCAGGCTCTTGAGTTCGATGCACTGGCGGTCAGCGACGTAATCGAGAAACAGGCTGGCAAAATCCGGCTGACCGGTCTTTGGACACAGACAGGTAAACTCCGGTATTTCCATGTGAATCCGATAGTCGCGTTGCGGGCACGGATTTGGAAAAGTGTCAATGGCGTTGGCTGGCTTGCTGGGCATTAGGGCGCTCGGAACAATTCAGTTAAAATACCGCGCTAAAATCGGGTCACCAATTATAACGCGACTGAGCAGACACGAAATTGCGCCTTACAGAGATTAAACTCGCCGGCTTCAAATCCTTCGTCGATCCCACGCATATCCCGGTGCCCGGGCAACGGGTGGGCATCGTCGGTCCCAATGGCTGCGGCAAGTCCAACGTCATCGACGCCGTGCGCTGGGTGCTGGGGGAATCTTCCGCACGCCATCTGCGCGGCGAAACCATGCAGGATGTGCTGTTCAACGGCGCCGGCGACCGCCAGCCGGTCAACCGCGCCAGCGTCGAGTTGATATTCGACAATAGCCTGGGCAAGGCCGGCGGGCAGTGGGCGAGTTATGGCGAGATCTCGGTGAAGCGCGTGCTCGAGCGCGACAGCGAGTCCGCGTTCTACATAAACAACATCCACGTGCGGCGGCGCGATGTCGCCGATATCTTCCTGGGCACCGGACTCGGGGCGCGCGCCTACGCGATCATCGAGCAGGGCATGATTTCGCGAATTATCGAAGCGAAGCCCGAAGAGCTGCGCGTGTTTCTCGAGGAGGCGGCCGGCGTTTCCAAGTATCGCGAACGCCGGCGCGAGACCGAATTGCGGCTTTCCGATACGCGCGAAAACCTGCTGCGCGTCGAGGATATACGCATGGAGCTAGACAAGCAGCTTGAACATCTGCGCGGCCAGGCTGAAGTCGCCACCCAGTACCATGCGCTCACGGGGCAGCTGCAGCTCACGCAAAGCCTGCTGTGGCTGCAAAAGAAGCGCGAGGCCGGCGCCTCCCGCGAGCGCAGCGTGCGCGAAATCGACAAGCTTGGAATTCAGCTCGAAGCGGCCACCGCGCAGCTGCGCGAGACCGAGCGCAAGCTTGAGGAGTTGCGCGCTGGCCAGCATGAAGCCACCGACCACATGAGCGCGGCGCAGGCGAGCCTCTACGAGACCAATGCCGAGTTATCACAGCTGCAGCAACAGATCCGTCATGTGCGTGAAAACCGCGAGCGCGTGCAGACGCAGCTCGCCGAACTTAGGGCGCAACTCGAGCGCGGAGAGGCGCAGCTTGAGGCGCAGCGCGCGAGCCGCGGTGAGTGGAATGCCGACGAGGCTCGTGCGCAGGAACACGCCGCGGCCAGCGAGGCGGCGCGCACCGAGGAGGCCGGAAAGCTGCCGCTGGTCGAGCAGAGCTATCGCGCTTCCGAGGAGCAGCGCGACGCGCTGCAGCAGCGCCTGGCCGAGACCGCGCAGGCATTGCAGGTCGAGCAGACGCGCTGCGAGCACGCACAAAAGATACTCGCACAGCTTGCCAGCCGTGAGCAGCGGCTGCGTGAGGAGCAGGCGCTGCTGGTGCTGCCGGATAGCGCGGACCTCGAAATCCGCGGCGCGCAGCTCGCGGAGCTCGAAGAGCAGCTTGCCGCACACCGCGAGCAGCTGGAAACCGAAGAGCAGTGCCTGCCTGAAGTAGAGCAGGGGTTGCGCGAGCAGAGTTCGGCGCTGGATACGGCGGCCCAGCAGTCAACCGCGCTCGAGGCGCGCATCACTGCGCTCAGCCAGATACAGGATCGCATCGCGCGCAGCGAGCACATGCAGGGCTGGTTGCAATCCCACGGAGTGGATGCGGCGCGCCACCTGTGGCAGGACATCGAGATCGAAGCCGGCTGGGAAGACGCCCTGGAAGCGGTGTTGCGGGAGCGGCTGAACGGCATCGGGGTGGGCAGCCTCGAAGATGCGCGGCCCTGGCTCGGCGACCTTCCTCCTGGCAAGATGACCGTCTATACCGCGCCTCATGAATCGCCCGTCGCGCCCCAGGCCCTCGGAGATCTGCAGCCGCTCGCCGCCTATGTGCGCTGCAAGAACGCAGCGGCCGCCGGCGCGCTCTACGAATGGCTCAGCCAGGTGTATGTCGTGGCGGACCGCCACGAAGGCTTGGCGCGCTGCCAGCAATTGGCGCCGGATGCGCTGCTCGTCTCCAGCGACGGCCACATGTTCACGCGTCACAGCGTAAGCCTGCACGCCCCCGACTCTGAACTGCACGGCGTGCTTTCGCGCGAGCGCGAAATCGAGCAGCTGAAAGGGCAGCTCACTGCAGGGCAGGCACGCTGCGGCGTGCTCAAGAGCGCGTATGAGGCGGCTCAGGCTGCGTTCGAAGAGCGCAGGAATGGGCTCAATCAATTGCGCGTGGCGGCAGAGGACCTGCAGCAGCGCCAGCATGAGTCGCAGCTTTCCATACTCAAGCTCACGGAACAGGCGCAGCGCGTCACGCAGCGCGGCGCCCAGCTCGCCGAGGAACTCGCGGAGATCGCGACCCAAACCGAGCGCGAGCGCACCGAGCACGACGCGGCACAGCAGCGTTGCGATGAACTCGATCGCGGGCGCGGCGAGCTGCAGTCGCAGGTGGCTGCAGCGGCCGAGGATTACGCGCGCGGCGCCGCTGAACTCGAGCGGCAGCGCCAGGCGCTATCGCAGGCGGAGCGCGTCGCGCAGGAAGCAAACTACCGCCTGCAGACCTGTGCGGCAAAGATCACCGAGATCGATAATGCGATCACGCTGATCGTCGGCAATGTGAACGAGGTGCGTTCCGGCATCGCGCAGCGCGAAGGAGAACTAGTCGGGCTGGACGAGACCCCGCTCAATGCCCAGCTCGAGGGCGTGCTTGAGGTGCGCAACGAGAAGGAGCGCGCGCTGGCAGCCGCACGCGACGCCTGGGAAGCAACCGAAGCTGGGTTGCGCGAAACTGAGCAACAGCGGCTGGCCGCCGAAGAGACGCTGGGGCCGATCCGCGAGCGCATCAACGAGGTCAAGCTCAAGGAACAGGAAGCGCGCCTCACGGAGGAGCAATTCGCCCAGCAGCTCGCCGAGGCGGGCGTAAATGAAACGGAACTCGAGTCTCAGCTCGAAAAGGGCAAGCGCTCGGGTGCGCTGCAGGCCGACATCACGCGGCTCACGGGCGAGATCGCCGCGCTCGGTGCAGTCAACCTGGCAGCCCTCGAAGAGCTCGAAACGTCGCAACAGCGCAAGAGTTATCTGGACGCACAGTCGCTCGATCTGAACCAGGCACTCGCTACTCTGGAGGACGCCATACGCCGCATCGACCGCGAGACCCGCGAGCGTCTGCAGCATACCTTCGACGAGGTCAATGGCCATTTTTCGCGGCTCTTTCCCTCGCTCTTTGGCGGCGGGCAGGCGCGGCTGATTCTGAGCGGCGAAGAGATCCTCGATGCCGGCGTGCAGGTGATCGCGCAGCCTCCGGGCAAGAAGAACAGCTCGATCCATTTGCTATCGGGTGGAGAAAAGGCGCTCACCGCGTTGTCGCTGGTGTTTGCGATGTTTCAGCTCAATCCCGCGCCTTTCTGCATGCTGGACGAGGTCGATGCGCCTCTCGACGACAGCAACACCGAACGCTTTTGCCGACTGCTCGAGCAGATGTCAGCCAACTCGCAGTTCTTGTTCATCAGCCACAACAAGCTTACGATGGAGATTGCCAACCAACTGGTGGGGGTGACCATGCAGGAAGCGGGCGTGTCGCGCGTAGTGGCGGTGGATATAGAAGAGGCAATGAAACTCGCCGTGGAAGAAGTGGCGTGAGCGGCGGGTGCATGGATCCATTGCCGTTTGCAGCGGCTGCGGTAGCGACCTGCCGCGAGCACAGGCATAGGGCGGTTTGCCAGCAATGAGCGACCTCCAACTGAGCCTGCTTGCCGCCGGCGCGGTTGTGATCGCGGCGGTATATCTGTTCAATCGCTGGCAGGAGCGGCAGTTTCGCCGCCGCACCGAGCAGGCGTTTGCGCGTCCTTCCAGCGATGTCCTGGACGATGAGGCGGCCGCGTCGCAGCAGCCCCCCGCACAGCGCATCGAACCGCGAATGCAGGCCTCCCCCGAGGAGGTGGCAGAGGTGGCGCCTCTGCCGCCTGTGGCGGCAGGAAAAGTCGATCAGGCGATCGACTACGTGGTCGAAGTGAGCCTTAAGGACACGGCTGACGGCGCGGAGCTGCATCGGGAGCTGTGCGCACTGACGGCTGCATGGGGCAAGCCGGTGCTGGTTGAGGGACTCGACGCGGTGAGCGGCGCGTGGCAGGGCACCGGCATGAGCCGCCGACTCGCGTCCACGCGGCTGCGCTTTGCGCTGCAACTTAGCAATCGCGCGGGCTGCGTGCAGCAGACCGAACTTGCCGCGTTCTGGGAAACGGTTTCGCAATGGGCCGCGCGCAATGCGGGAGAAGCCGAGTCGCTCGATGTGGCAGCTGCGCACGCGATGGCGGTAGAGATCGACCGCTTCTGCGCGGAGGTAGACATTGCGATCGGGGTGAATGTTGTCACCCGTGCCGGGGAGCCGTTCTCGGGCACCAAGATACGAACCCTGGCGCAGGCGCGCGGGCTCACGCTCGATGCCGACGGCCTTTTTTATGCGCGCAGTGAACAGGGCGAAGTTCTCTATACGCTCGATAATCACGAGCCGATGCCGTTCATGCCCGAGCAGCTGAAGACGCTGTTTACCACGGGCGTCACCTTCCTGCTCGACGTGCCACGGGTCGCGCACGCATTGGACGCGTTCGATGCCATGCTGGGCACGGCGCGCGGTTTCGCCTCCGATCTCGACGGCACGCTGGTCGATGACAACCGCGCGCCGCTGTCCGAGAGCGCGATCGCCAAGATCCGCGCGCAGCTGGAGAGCGTCCTCGCAAAAATGGAAGCGGCAAAGCTGCCCGCCGGAGGGGCGCGCGCGCTGCGCTTGTTCTCCTGAATGAGCGCTGCGCCTGCGATCGTCGCGCGCGTCAACCGCCTGCGCGCGAGTCTCGAGGAACACAACTATAACTATTACGTGCTCGATCGGCCGGAAATTCCGGACGCGGAATACGATCGCATGTTCCGCGAGCTGCAGGATATCGAAAGAGAATATCCGCGGCTCGTGACCCCCGCGTCTCCGACGCAGCGTGTGGGCGCGGCGCCGGCCAGCGGCTTTGCGCAGGTGACGCATCGCACGCCCATGCTTTCTCTGAACAACGCATTCGAGGATGACGAAGTATTCGCCTTCGATCGGCGGGTGTGCGAGGCGCTGGGCCGCGCTGCAGTGGACTATGCCGCAGAGCCGAAATTCGACGGCCTGGCGGTGAGCCTGACCTACGAGCGCGGCGTGCTCGTCACTGGCGCCACGCGCGGCGATGGAGCGAGCGGTGAGGACGTGACCGCGAACCTGCGCACCGTGCACGCGATTCCGCTGAGGCTGCGTACGCAGGAGGCTCCGGAAGTGATCGATGTGCGCGGTGAGGTGGTGATGACCAAGGCAAACTTCGAGCGCCTGAATGCGCGCCAGCGCGAGCAGGGCGAGCGGCTGTTCGCGAATCCGCGCAACGCGGCGGCCGGTTCACTGCGGCAGCTCGATCCGCGCATCACGGCAACGCGCGGACTGAGCTTTTTCGCATACGGCATCGGCGGTACCACCGGGCACCCGCTGGCTACGCATGCCGAGCTCATGGATTGGCTCGCGGAACTTGGATTTTCGGTGACTCACGAACGCCAGGTGGTGCAAGGAGTCGATGGCATGCTCGACTATTTCCGGCGCATGACGGAGAAGCGCGCGCGCTTGCCTTTCGATATCGACGGCGTGGTCTACAAAGTCAACGAGCTGGCTGCCCACAATACGCTAGGGTTCGTCTCGCGCGCGCCGCGCTTTGCCATCGCCCACAAGTTCGCCGCAGAGGAAGCGCTGACTGTGGTCGAGGACATCGCGGTTCAGGTGGGGCGCACTGGAGCGCTGACGCCGGTAGCTTGTCTCAAGCCGGTGTTTGTCGGCGGTGTGACCGTGACTCATGCCACGCTGCATAACGAAGACGAAGTGGTGCGCAAGGACATCCGCATCGGCGACACCGTGGTGGTGCGGCGCGCCGGCGACGTGATTCCGGAAGTGGTGCGTTCGCTGCCGGAGCTGCGGCCCGCGCATGCACACAGTTTCGCGCTGCCGCAGCACTGCCCGGTATGCGGCTCGGACGTGCGCAAGCTCGAGGACGAGGCGATCGCGCGCTGCGTGGCGGGCCTCTATTGTCCGGCGCAAAGGAAACAGGCGCTGCGCCATTTTGCCAGCCGGCATGCGCTCGACATCGAAGGTTTGGGAGATAAGACCGTCGAGCTCCTGGTGGAGCGCGAGCTGGTGCGCACCCCGGCCGACCTCTATCAGCTAAAGGCGGCGGACCTCGCGCAGCTCGAGGGGCTGGCGGAGAAGTCGGCTGGCAATCTCGTCGCCGCCATTGAAAAGAGCAAGCATACGACGTTTGAGCGCTTCATCTATGCGCTCGGCATCCGCAATGTCGGCGAGGCGACCGCGCGCGACCTGGCGCGCTATTTCGGCAGCATGGAGCGCCTGCAGGCGGCAGACGTCGAAGCGCTGCAGGAGGTGCCCGATGTAGGCCCGGTGGTTGCGCAAAGCATTGCCGGCTTCTTTGGCGAACCGCATAATCGTGATGTGATTGCGCAGCTCACGGCGGCCGGCGTGCGCTTTGCGGAGGCGGCAGCAGGCAGGCCGCGCGCCACGAGCGCGGTCTACGGCAAGACCTTCGTGCTCACCGGCGCGTTGCCGCATCTTACGCGCGACGAGGCGCAGCAGAGGTTGCGCGACCGCGGAGCAAAAGTGACGGGCAGCGTGTCGAAGAAGACCGATTTCGTCGTGGCCGGGGCGGATCCCGGATCCAAGCACGACAAGGCGCGCGAGCTGGGCATCACGATACTCGATGAAGCCGGGTTGCTGAAGCTCCTTGAAGGTGGCGGCACTTAGTTATTAATGGATTTGAATTATCGTGGGCTGCTGATGCAGTAGCATCTATGTGAACGACACAATGTAGAAAGGGGTAGTTAGAAAAATGGCAAGCTTAATCACCAAGGCGGTATTTCCGGTCGCGGGCCTGGGCACGCGTTTTCTGCCTGCTACCAAGGCGAGTCCGAAGGAAATGTTGCCAATCGTTGACAAGCCCCTCATTCAGTACGCGGCCGAGGAAGCGGTGGCTGCAGGAATCAACGAGCTGGTGTTCATCACCGGTCGTGGCAAGCGCGCCATCGAGGACCATTTCGACAAGGCTTATGAAATGGAGACCGAGCTTGCCCAGCAGGGCAAGGAGACGATGCTCGCGATCGTGCGTGAAGTGATTCCGCGGCGCGTGAAATGCATCTACCTGCGCCAGTCGCAGGCGCTCGGGCTGGGGCATGCCATCGCCTGTGCGCTGCCAGTGATCGGCGAGCATCCCTTTGCGGTGATCCTCGCCGATGATCTGATCGATGCCAAGACTCCGGTCATGAAGCAGATGATCGATCTTTTTCGCCGCGAGCGCTGCTCGATCCTAGGCCTGCAGAAAGTGTCGGGCGCGGAAACGCGCCAGTACGGGATCGTGAAGCCAGGTGCGCGCAAAAACGCGGTGTGCAGCATTAAAGGCATCGTCGAGAAGCCGCAGCCGAGTGCTGCGCCGTCGCGGCTGGGCGTGGTCGGCCGCTACATTCTGACGCCGCGCATCTTCCATCATCTCCAGCGCGTGCGTCCAGGGGTTGGCGGCGAAATTCAGCTCACCGATGCCATTGCTGCGCTGGTGCGCGAGGAGCGCGTGCTCGGCTATGAGTTCGAGGGTACGCGCTATGATTGCGGCACCAAGCTTGGTTATCTCAAGGCGAACGTCGCCTACGGCCTGAAACACCCGGAAGTGCGGCGCGCGTTTCGCGCGCATTTGGCGGCGCTGCAGCGCTCGCGGAATTCCTGACCGATGGCGATCAGGGACGTGCTGCGCATGGGGGACCCGCGGTTGCTCGCGCGCGCACTGCCGGTCGAATGCCTCGATACCCCGGAGCTGCATGCGCTGCTCGCCGACATGCAGGACACGATGGCGGCGCTGAACGGCGCGGGCCTCGCGGCGCCGCAGATTGGTGTCGGATTGCAGATCATGATCTTCGGCTTCCAGGAAAGCGTGCGCTATCCCGATGCCGAGCCCGTGCCATATACGGTGCTGCTTAATCCGGTCTTGACGCCGTTGGGCTCCGAGATGGAGGAGGACTGGGAGGGCTGTCTGTCGGTGCCGGCAATGAGCGGCATGGTCGCACGCCACGCGCGGTTGCGTTACCAGGGCTGCGATCCCTATGGCAGCGCGATCGACCGCAGCGTGGAAGGCTTTCACGCGCGCGTCGTGCAGCATGAATACGATCATCTGATCGGCGTGCTGTATCCGATGCGCATCACCGATTTCAGCCGCTTCGGCTACACCGAAGTGCTGTTCCCGGAGGGCGGGCGTGCCGGCGACTGACGCGTGCTGGACTCCCGGCGTGCTTTAGGTCTGCAGTTGTTCCAGCAGGTCGGCTTCGAAACGCAGTGTCGTCTTGGGTTCTTTTAGTGCATCGCCCTGGATCAGCAATACGTCCTCCGCACGGTCGCCTAGCGTATTGATGCGCGCCGTATGCAGGTTGATGTTGTATTTGATCAGACAGCGTGCGACGCGCGACAGCAGGCCCGGACGATCGCCAGCGACGATCTGCAGCACATGATTGCCGCGCGCATCAGGCTGTATGACGATTTCCGGCGTGACCGGGAAATGCTTGAGCCGCCGGCTCAGGCGCCCCTGCGCTAGCGGTTCCAGCGGTGTTTCGAGCAGCAGGCGCTGTCCAAGCTCGTACTCGACATACGCGATCATGTCGCGATAGTGCGGCCGGTCGCTGTTCATGTCGTTGACTTCGAAACTGTCGAGCGCATAGCCGTGGCGCGTCGTGTAGATCTTTGCGGCCATGATCGTATAACTGCCGCGTTCGAAGAAACTGCAGATGCGCGCAAACAAATCCTTCTGGTCGCGCACGTAGACCATGATCTGCAGGCCTTCCCCGGCCGTCGACAGGCGCGCCTTCACCACCGGCGTTTTCGTATCGACGCGGTAGTTCAAAAGCCGCGTGTGCCATGCGATCTCGTCAGCGCTGTGGCGCAAAAAATATGAAAAATCCAGCTCGGCCCACAGCTTCTCGTGCGCCTGCTCGCCGATGGCGTAGAGGCGTAGCTTCGCGCGCGCCTGGTCCTGGCGCTGCTGCAGGCTGCTGTCGAGCGTGCGCGCGTCGCCACCCAGCCGCCGCTGCGTTGCCAGGAACAGGTCTTCTAGCAGCTTGCCTTTCCATGCGTTCCAGACCTTGGGGCTGGTGCCGCGGATGTCGGCTACGGTGAGCAGATAAAGCGCGACCAGGTGGCGCTCATCGCGCACCTTGGCAGCGAAGGCATCGATCACGTCGGGATCGGCGAGGTCTTCCTTCTGCGCGGTCATCGACATCGTGAGGTGGTTTGCCACCAGCCATACGACGAGTTCCTGCTCGTCGCGCGCCAGCCCGTGGGCGCGGCAAAAGCTGGCCGCATCGCGCTTGCCTAGCGTCGAGTGGTCGCCGCCGCGTCCCTTCGCAATGTCGTGGAACAGCGCGCCGAGATAGATCAGCTCTGGACGCTGGAAGTCGCTCATCAGCCGGCTGCACATGGGAAATTCGTGAGCAAGCTCGGGTACGGCAAAGCGCCGCAGGTTGTTGAGCACGGTGAGAATGTGCTCGTCGACCGTATACACGTGATAAAGGTCGTGCTGCATCTGTCCCACCACGCGCCCGAATGCCGGAATGTAACGTCCGAGCATGCCGTATTGGTTCAAGCGCACGAAAGCGCGCTGCACGCGCGTCGGGGCAGAAAGAATCTGCATGAACTGCGCGCGGTTGCGCGGGTCGGTGCGGAAATCACGGTTGATGCCGCCGGTCGCACGCCACAGTGCGCGCAGCGTCTGCGCCGTCATGTCCTTCAGCTCTGAGTGATCCTGCAGCAGCCGGATCGCCTCGAACATCGCACCCGGCTCGCGCACGAACAGTTCTTCGTCGCGCGCCTCGAGCAGTTCGTTGCGGTTGAGAAAGCGTTCGTTGATCGGCACCGGCTCATGCGTGCGCGGGGGCGAGATCAGCGTGACCAGGCTTTGTAGCATCACGGTGTTGATCTGGCTTACTTCCTTGGCCGTGCGGTAGTAGCGCTGCATCAGGTGCTCGCTGGCGCGGCGGTCCGCAGTTGCGCGTATGCCCAACTGCTCGGCGAGCGCGGTCTGCACGTCGAATAGCAAGCGCTCCTCATGCCGCTCGGCGAGATAATGCAGGCGGATGCGCAGGTTCTGCAAAAACACCTCGTGGCGTTTGAGGCGCGCCGCTTCGCGGCCGGTGATGATGCCAGCAGCTACGAGCTGCGCCCACGACGCTCCGATGCCGGCTGCCCGGCTGATCCAGAGGATGGTATGCAGGTCGCGCAGCCCCCCGGCGCTCTCCTTGATGTTGGGCTCGAGGTTGGTGTCGTGGTAGCGCGCGTGGCGCTGCTCCTGCTCGAGCCGTTTGGCTCTGCAGAATTCACGCGCGTCGATCTGCGACCTGAACTCGCGTTCGAAGCGCAGATAGAGGTCCTGGTTACCGGTGAGCAGACGCGCTTCGAGCAGATTGGTCTGCACGGTCACGTCGGTGGCGGCCAGCGCCAGGCATTCCTCGACCGTGCGCACGCTGGGGCCCACACGCAGTCCGGTGTCCCATAGCATGCTGATGAACTGTTCGAGCAGCCCGCTCAACTCGTCATCGGCCGGACAGTCCAGCAGCACCAGCAGATCGACATCGGAACAGGGGTAGAGCTCGCCGCGCCCATAGCCGCCTACCGCAACCAGTGCGATGGCGGGCGGCATGTTCAGATGCCGCCACATGAGCTTCAAATAATCATCGATCAGCGCCGTGTGGCGCCGCAACAGGTCGCGCGGGGAATTGTTTTCGAGATAGCGCGCTCGAAGGGCCGCGCGCTGCGCGGCGAGCTGCTCCTTGCGCGGCAGGTCTGCACCGGCCGCGGGAGCGTGCAGCAGCGGGGCGGGATCAGGCATGAGGCGCTGTGATGAACTGCGGAGGCGGAGGAGCGCCTTCAGAAAGCGTCAATACCTCGAAGCCGCTGTCGGTGACGAGCACCGTGTGCTCCCACTGCGCCGACAGGCTGTGGTCTTTGGTGACGATGGTCCAGCCGTCCGCGAGTCCGCGGATCTCGGCGCGTCCGGCATTGATCATCGGCTCCACGGTGAACGTCATGCCGGCCTCGAGCAGCATGCCGGTCCCCGGCTGGCCATAATGCAGGACCTGCGGGTCTTCGTGAAAGCGCCGCCCGATGCCGTGGCCGCAGAACTCGCGCACCACGCTGTAGCCGTTCCTTTCGGCGTAGACCTGGATCGCGGAACCGATATCGCCGAGGCGTGCGCCGGGGCGCACCTTGGCGATCCCGCGCCACATGCATTCATAAGTGATCTCGCACAGACGGCGCGCCTGCACCGAGGGTTGGCCGACGCAGTACATACGGCTGGTGTCGCCGTGATAGCCATCCTTGATCACGGTGATGTCCAGATTCACGATGTCGCCCGGTTTGAGTTTCTTGTCGCCGGGCACACCATGGCATATCACGTGGTTGACTGAGGTGCAGATCGATTTGGGATAGGGGGTATAGCCGGGCGGCGCGTAATTGAGCGGCGCCGGCACCACCTTTTGCACGTTGACCATATAATCATGGCAGAGGCGGTCGATTTCCCCGGTACTGATGCCGGGTTTGACATGCGGCGCGATGAAATCGAGAACTTCTGCCGCGAGTCGGCCGGCGATGCGCATCTTGGCGATCTCGGCGGGGGTTTTGATGCCTACGCTCATGGTGTAAGGACGCGCTGCGCGCGATCCCGCCTATATTGGAAAAGCAGCGGATTTTATGCTAATTGCGGCGTGCTTGAAAACGGGCCGCGCGCTGCCTGCAGCAACCGCATCAAGGATTGAGCGGGAATCGGCAACGATGCTATAATCCGGCCCGGTCCGAAATTCGGCTGTTTTTATGATTTTTCGGGCCAATACGCACATCCGCCAAAGTCAGGGTGCCCGGCAACGGGATAGGCAGAGGATGGAGGCTTAACCCTAACTGGAGAAATTATGTCTACTAGCATGCGTGAAATGCTGGAGTGTGGCGTCCATTTCGGACACCAGACCCGCTACTGGCATCCCAAGATGGCCCCTTTCATCTTCGGCCATCGCAACAAGATTCACATCATCAACCTCGAAAAGACGCTCGCCATGTATTTGGACGCGCTCAAGTTCGTACGTCAGCTGACGGCGAACAAGGGCTCCATCCTGTTCGTGGGCACCAAGCGCCAGGCGCGTGAAATCGTCAAGGAAGAAGCGCAACGCTGCTTGTCACCGTACGTCGACCAGCGCTGGCTGGGCGGCATGCTGACCAACTACAAGACGGTCAAGGGGTCGATCAAACGCCTGAAGGACATGGAGGCGATGGTGGAAGACGGCTCCATCAACAAGCTTTCCAAGAAAGAAGCGCTCACCTATCAGCGCGAGGCCGAAAAGCTCGAGCGCAGCCTGGGCGGCATCAAGGATATGGCAGGTCTGCCAGATGCGCTGTTCGTGATCGACGTCGGATATCACAAGGGCGCAATCGGTGAGGCAAAGAAGCTCGGCATACCGATCATCGCGGTGGTCGACACCAATCACAATCCCGAAGGCGTGGATTATGTGATTCCCGGCAATGACGATTCGAGCCGCGCGATCCGGTTGTATGCCCGCGGTGTCGCTGATGCCGTGCTGGAAGGCCGCACGATGGTGGTGCAGGAGATCGTGAGCGACGAAGAGTTCGTCGAAGTCGAGGATGGCGCCGAAACCAGCGGCGCAAAGTAAGGTCCATAGTTCCCGAAAAGGGGGCGCGAGCCCCTTTTTTTTAAGTGCTGCCGGCAGGGTGCTTAAGAGCTGCGGCAGGCTCGGGTAGTCACAGCGTGAATGCAGCGCCTGGGCAGCTAGCGCGCTGGCGAACAAAGCAGCTTTAGGGAGTACGGTATGGCAGAGATTACTGCAGCAATGGTCAAGCAATTGCGCGAGGCGACGGGCCTTGGCATGATGGAATGCAAGAACGCGCTAAAAGAAGCGCAGGGCGATGCCAACAAGGCTGAAGAGTTGCTGCGCATCAAGAGCGGTGCCAAGGCGGGCAAGGTCGCCGGACGCATCGCGGCCGAAGGCGCCGTGCGCGTGCATGTTGGCGCCGACCGCAAGCTCGGCGCGCTGGTGGAAGTCAATTGTGAAACGGACTTCGTCGCCAAGGATCCGAACTTCGTAGCGTTCGTCGAGGCGGTTGCGGCTGCCGCGGCGACCGGCAAGCATGCCGATGTCGCGGCGCTGATGGGCGCGGACGCGGGCCAGGGCGAGACGCTGGAAGCACGGCGCCAGGCGCTGGTGATGAAGCTCGGCGAGAATATCAGCGTACGCCGCTTTGTGCAGGTCGCTGCGCGCGGCGTGCTTGCGTACTATCTGCACGGCAGCAAGATCGGCGTGCTCATCGATTTCGAGGGCGGCGACGAGCAGCTCGGGCGCGACCTGTCGATGCACATCGCGGCGAGCAATCCGCAGTGCGTGTTGCCGGAGCAGGTTGCGGCGGCGGTGATCGCGCGCGAGCGCGAGATTTACAGCGCGCAGGCAAAGGAAAGCGGCAAGCCGGAAGCGATTGTCGCCAAGATGGTGGACGGGCGCATCGCGAAGTTCCTGGCGGAGGTGGCGTTGGTCGGCCAGCCCTTTGTCAAGAATCCGGATCAGACGGTAGCGCAGCTTCTGGCCGGCAGCAAAGCCAAGGTGCATGCGTTTCACCGCTATATGGTGGGCGAGGGCATCGAGCGCAAGAAGGAAGACTTTGCAGCTGAGGTCATGGCTCAGGTCGGGAGCGCCTGAGTGGAGGAACGGCCGGCATACAAGCGCATCCTGCTCAAGCTGAGCGGTGAAGCGCTGATGGGTGCCGACAGCTACGGCATCAACCGGCCTACCATTGAGCGCATCATCTCCGAAATCAGCGACGTCGTGCGCCTCGGGGTCGAGGTGGCGGTTGTGATCGGCGGCGGCAATATATTTCGCGGCATGGCGCCGGCGGCGGCCGGCATGGACCGCGCGACCGCCGATTACATGGGCATGCTGGCGACCGTCATGAATGCGCTTGCGCTGCACGACGCGATGCGGCTCATGAACCTGGTGAGCCGCGTGCAGTCGGCGCTCAATATCGAGCGCGTGGTCGAGCCCTATGACCGTGGCCGCGCCATGCGCTACCTGGAGGAAGGCAAGGTTGTAATCTTCGCGGCCGGCACCGGCAATCCGTTTTTTACGACCGATACGGCGGCAGCTTTGCGCGGCATGGAGATGAACGTGGACCTCGTGTTGAAGGCCACCAACGTGGACGGCGTCTACACCCAGGATCCCAAGCTGCATCGCGACGCCACGCGCTATCACAGCATCACGTTCGACGAGGCCATCAGCAAGAACCTGAAGGTGATGGACGCCACTGCTTTCACCCTGTGCCGCGATCAGAAGCTGCCGATCAATGTGTTCAGCATCATCAAGCCGGGCGCCTTCAAGCGCGTGGTCACCGGGCAGGACGAAGGCACTTTGGTACACTGTTAGCGGAGGATAGCCCATGATTCCAGAAATCAAGAAGTCCGCTGAAGACAAGATGAAGAAAAGCGTCGAAACGCTGAAGAACGATCTCGGCAAGGTGCGCACGGGACGCGCGCATACCGGCTTGCTCGACCACGTCATGATCGACTACTACGGAACTTCCACTCCCATCAATGGCGTGGCCAATGTCACGCTGCTGGATGCCCGCACGCTGGGGGTCGCGCCATGGGACAAGAAGATGCTGAGCGTGCTGGAAAAGGCGATCCGCGATTCCGGGCTGGGTCTCAATCCGGCGGCGTTTGGCGACATGGTGCGCGTGCCCATGCCGGCACTCACCGAGGAGCGCCGCAAGGAACTGATCAAGGTGGTCCACAAGGAAGGGGAGAGCGCGCGCGTCGCAGTGCGCAACATCAGGCGCGACGCCAATACTCACCTCAAGGACCTGCTCAAGCAGAAGAAGGTTGCCGAAGACGAGGAGCGGCGCGCGCAGGACGAAGTGCAAAAGCTGACCGATCGCTACATCGTCGAGATCGACAAGATGCTGGCGCTCAAAGAAACCGACCTGGCTGCCGGGTAACGCGCGCGTGGCCATTACCAGTTCCACCATCGCGGTTCCGGAAATACCGGCCGTCCCGCGCCACATCGCCATCGTGATGGACGGCAACGGGCGCTGGGCCAAACAGCGCTTCCTGCCGCGTTTCGCCGGCCACCGCCGCGGCGTGGAAAACGTGCGCAGCACGGTGCGCGCGTGCGCCGAGAACGGCGTCGAGTTTCTCACGCTGTTTGCCTTCAGCAGCGAGAACTGGCGGCGCCCGGTAGAAGAAGTATCTTTCATCATGCAGTTGTTCAGGGGGGCGCTCAAGAGGGAAGTCGCGCGCCTGCACGAAAACGGCATCCGCTTCCGGGCGATCGGGGATCTGGCGCGCTTCGATCCTGAGCTGCAGCGCCTGATTGCGGAGGCGGAAGCGCTGACGCGCGACAATACGCGGCTGACGCTCACGGTGGCTGCCAACTATGGCGGGCGCTGGGACATCATGCACGCGGTCGCACGCATGCTCAAAGAGCAGCCGCAGCTCGCGGCAGGGTTTGCAGAGGCCGATCTGCTGCCTTATCTTTCTCTCGCCTATGCACCGGAGCCGGATCTGTTCATTCGCACCGGCGGCGAGCAGCGCATCAGCAATTTTCTTTTGTGGCAGCTCGCGTATACCGAATTATATTTCACCGACACGCTGTGGCCGGATTTCGACGTTGCCGCGCTGCAGCTTGCGATCGCGTCATATCAAAAGCGGCAGCGCCGATTCGGCCGTACCGGGGACCAGGTGGAGGGAGCGGCGGGCGCCTCTGCGCTACGCGCCGCGTCCGGGAGCGGCTAGCCCCGCTCGCAACATGACCAGCACGCGCATACTGACCGCGGCCGTCGCCCTGGCGCTGCTGCTGACGGCGATGTTCCTGCTGCCTAATTTCTGGTGGAAGCTGCTGCTGGTGGCGCCGCTGCTGGTGGCCGGGCATGAATGGGCCAGGCTTGCGCGCTTCAATCCGCTTGGCGAGACCGCATTTCTGAGCGTGCTGGTGTGCGCTTACGCGCTGCTCGCAATCTACCAAAGCAGCCTGCAACTGGAACGCGCGGTTTATGCGCTGAGCATTTTCTTTTGGTGGCTGGTCGCGCCGTGCTGGCTCGCATTGAAGCTCGCACTGCGCAATCGCCTGCTGCTCGCCGCTGCGGGCGTGCTGGTTCTGCTGCCGGCGTGGCTCGCGTTTGCACGGCTGCAGGATCATCCGGCGCAGCTTGTGCTGCTGCTGGGAGTCGTCTGGATCGCGGACAGCGCAGCGTATTTCACCGGTCGTGCATACGGCACGACCAAGCTTGCGCCGGCCATCAGCCCCGGCAAGACCTGGCAGGGCGTCTACGGCGCGTTGATCGCCGTCATCGCGTATGCGCTGGCCGTGCATTACTCGGGACTGCTGGTGACCAGTCTGCATGTTATTATCGTTTCGTTCGTCGCCTTGACCGTTGTGAGCATCGTCGGTGACCTTTACGAATCGTGGATCAAGCGCACTGCCGGGGTCAAAGACAGCGGCCGATGTTTTCCGGGCCACGGCGGCATGCTCGACCGCATTGATGCGTTAACCGCAGCGCTGCCGATGGCAGCGCTCATCTACTCCTGAGCGCACAGATGGAAGACAGGCGCAACCTCGTCATCCTGGGCTCGACCGGAAGCGTGGGCGTCAGCACGCTGCGGGTCGTGGCGCGCCATCGGCCGCATTTCCGCGTGCTCGCGCTCACCGCGCACCGTCAGGTCGATGCGCTCTGCCAACAATGTGTTGAGTTTGCGCCCCGCTATGCGGTGATGGGCGATGCGGACAGCGCGGCCGAACTACGCGCGCGGCTCACGGCTACAGGGTGCGCTACGCTGGTCGAACACGGGGAGCAGGCGCTGGCGCGGGCCGCCGCATTGGAGGACGCGGACACCGTCATGGCGGCCATCGTCGGCATCGCGGGATTGCGCGCGACCTATGCCGCGGTCATGGCTGGCAAGCGCGTGCTGCTCGCCAACAAGGAAGCGCTGGTGGGCGCTGGCGCGCTGTTCATGGCGGCGGTGCGCGAGCACGGCGCACGACTGATCCCGATCGACAGCGAGCACAACGCGGTGTTTCAGGCCCTGCCGGCGGATTACAGCGGCGATCTCGCCAAAGCGGGCGTGCGCCGTATATTGCTGACCGCTTCCGGCGGCCCGTTTCTCAACACGCCACTCGAAGCGCTCTCGCGGGTGACGCCGGCGCAGGCGTGCGCCCATCCCAACTGGGTGATGGGGCGCAAGATTTCGGTCGATTCCGCGACCATGATGAACAAGGGCCTGGAGGTGATCGAGGCGCACTGGCTGTTCAATGCCGCCGACCATCAGATTGAAGTCATGATCCATCCCGAGAGCGTGATCCATTCGCTGGTCGAGTACATTGACGGCTCGATGCTCGCGCAGCTCGGCAATCCCGACATGCGTACGCCGATCGCATACGCGCTGGGTTACCCGGAGCGCATCGATGCCGGTGTGGCTTTTCTCGATCTCGCGGCCAGCGGCGGGCTGTCCTTTGCGGCTCCGGATTACGCACGCTTTCCCTGTCTCAGGCTTGCGCGCGAGGCGCTGCGCGCGGGCGGCAGCGTGCCGGCTTTGCTCAACGCCGTGAACGAGGCGGCGGTGGCGGCCTTTCTAGCCGGCGATCTCGCCTTCGATCGCATTCCAGTCCTGGTCGAGGAGGCGCTGGGGGCTTTGAGCGCGCCGCCGCTCGCCACGCTGGAGGATGTGTTTAGCGTAGACCGGCTTGGCCGCGATTGGGCGTCACAGTGGCTGGCACGCCACCGCATCAGCGGTGCGCGCGCAGTGCAGCGTGCCTCGGCATGACTCTAGTTCGCTCACGCAGAGGGCAGGCGTCATGACCACCGTAGCCGCGTTCGTGCTGGCGCTTGGACTGCTCATTATCGTCCACGAGTTTGGGCATTACCTGGTGGCGCGCTGGTGCAACGTCAAAGTGCTGAGGTTCTCCATCGGCTTCGGTCCGGTCATCGCAAGGCGGCGCTCCGGCCGCGATCAGACTGAATGGGCTTTGTCGGCCGTGCCGCTCGGCGGCTACGTCAAGATGCTCGAC
Organism: uncultured beta proteobacterium; assembly: GCA_903905655.1. Classification (GTDB taxonomy): domain Bacteria; phylum Pseudomonadota; class Gammaproteobacteria; order Burkholderiales; family SG8-41; genus PALSA-1004. The sequence continues at coordinate 46,830 of CAIVHG010000078.1, forward strand.
GAACGCGAGGGTGAAGTCGCGCCGCACGAACTGGCGCGCGCATTTAACCGCCAGAGCGTGGCGCGGCGCTGTGCGATCGTGCTGGCAGGGCCGGTTGCCAATTTGCTGCTGGCGATCGCGCTCTACTGGATCACCTTCATGCATGGGGTCCCGGGCATCAAACCGGTGATCGGGGAGATCGCTGCGCACAGCGCGGCTGCTGAGGCCGGGTTCCAGGCGGGCGAGGTCATCGATAGTATCAAAGGTGCCAAAACCGAAACGTGGCAGGACGCGCGCTGGGTGTTGCTGCAGCAGGCGATGTCGCGGCAGCCGATCGAGTTCGAGGTGCACACGGCGCGTGGCGATTATGCGCGGCGGCAACTCGTCACCGCTGGGCTCAAGAGCGAGCAACTCGATGCGGATTTTCTGCAGGCCCTGGGTTTCCTGAGGTCTGCGCAGCCGCCGCCAGCATTGCTTGGTGAACTCTCTTCAGAGGGCGCGGCGGCGCGTGCGGGACTGCATAGCGGCGACCGGGTCATCGCCGTCGACGGACGCGCGGTTACATCATGGAACGAACTCGTCGACGTCATACGCGGGCATCCAGCACTGCCGCTCGAATTCGAGATCGAGCGCGCAGCGGGTGGGGAAGCGCGCGTGAAGGTGACGCCAGAGGCCATTACCGAGGGCGGCAAGACGATCGGCCGCGCCGGCATCATGAATCCATACCTGGTTGATGTGCGGTATGCCCCGCTACCGGCGCTGCGGCTTGCGGCAGCGCGCACCTGGGAGACCAGCGCATTCAGCTTGCGCATGCTGGGCAAGATGGTGATCGGCGAGGTGTCTCTGAAGAATCTGAGCGGCCCTATCACAATTGCCGATTATGCGGGACAGTCTGCGCAGATTGGATGGATTGCCTATACGACATTCCTTGCGCTCATCAGCATCAGTCTGGGCGTGCTCAATCTGCTGCCGATCCCGTTATTGGATGGCGGGCATTTGATGTATTATATGCTTGAGATTATTAAGGGCAGTCCGGTCTCGGAGCACGTCATGGAAATCGGCCAGCGCATCGGGATGGGCGTGCTGCTGCTCCTCATGGCGTGTGCGGTCTATAACGACATTTCGCGCCTCATTAATGGCTGACTACATGCACGCTTTCCGCAAATTGTTTTATGCATTGGGCGCCGCCCTCGCGCTGGACGCTCATGCTTTCGACCCGTTCGTGGTCAAAGACATCCGGATCGAAGGCATTCAGCGCACGGAGGCCGGAACCGTGTTCAGCTATCTGCCGGTCAAGGTCGGTGACACGATGACCGACGAGAAGGCGAGTCAGGCGATACGCTCGCTCTATGCCACCGGGTTTTTCAAGGATGTGAGCCTGGAGGCGGAAAACGGCGTGTTGCTGGTCACGATCCAGGAGCAGCCGTCCGTTTCGGAAATCACGGTAATCGGCTCCGAGGAATTCCCCAAAGACGACCTGTTGAAGGGGCTGCGCACGATCGGGCTCGCCGAAGGGCGCATTTTCGACCGCGGCCTGCTCGACAAGGCCGAGCAGGAACTCAAGCGCCAGTACATCAGCCGCGGCAGGTACGCAGCCGAGGTCAAGACCACTGCGACTCCGCTCGAGCGCAACCGCGTGGCGGTGCGCTTCGACATCGTCGAGGGCGCGGTCGCAAAGATCCGGCAGATCAGCGTCATCGGCAACCGCGTCTTCACGGAAAGCGAGCTCGTCAAGCAATTCAAGTTGCGCACCCCTGGCATCATGACCTGGTACACCAGGGACGATCAGTATTCGAAGCAAAAGCTCGCCGGGGACCTGGAAGCGCTGCGTTCGTATTATCTGGACCGCGGTTATCTCGAGTTCAACGTCGATTCCACCCAGGTGTCGATCACGCCTGACAAGAAGGACGTCTACATCACGGTCGGCATCACCGAGGGGCCCCAGTACACGGTCTCCGACGTCAAGGTGGGCGGCGAAATGCTGATTCCCGAGGCGGAGGTGGGCAAGCTAATCAACCTGAAGCGCGGAGAGATATTTTCCCGCGCGCGACTCACCGAAACGACCAAGGCGATTACCGACCGCCTCGGCAACGACGGCTACGCATTCGCCAACGTCAATGCGGCTCCGGACATCGACCGCGCCAACCGGCGCGTCGCCTTTACGTTTTTTATCGACCCGGGCCGCAGGGTGTACGTGCGGCGCATCAACGTGACCGGCAACAC
>CAIVHG010000079.1 GCA_903905655.1 uncultured beta proteobacterium
CACGCTTCCTTCCCACACTCGGTCACCCTCATGCAGTTGCGCTTTGCTTCGTTCGCTGTGATCAACTTACGGTGGGACTTACACCCACAGGAGTGCGCCCATGCTGGGCGCACCCAAAGCGAAAGGCAGGGTTTTATCCCTGCCTTTCGCCGTCAGCAAGCCGCTTTACGCCTCCAGATGCGTCTTCTTCACACCATGCCGGGTTACTTTGCTCACTTTACGGACGTGATGTGTTTTTGCCTTGGGCGCAGGCGACGCGTTCGGCTTCACTTGCGTGGTGCCTTGCGCACGCTCCTGGGTCAGCTTGTCGGCCCGGCTATGCATGTCCATCCTTTGGGCCTGGGTCAACTCTTCCTTTTTCACGGCATCGCCCGCGAAACCAGAAGCAGTACTGAAAACAAACGCTGAAGCAACGATAGCTACTAGTAACTTTTTCATGGCGACTCCTCGATGGTTGATTGATGAATGTTTGCCTCTATAGGGCGCACTATCAATAACGAGGGGTTGCTGCCGGCGTTGACGGTAAATGTGCAACTAAATATATCTTTCGCGATGTCCGCATAAGTGCGAAAAACACTGTCTAACGACTGCGCGTGCCTCGCAGGAGCTGTCTGGCACGATCAATCCCGGCACTGCTCCGGGCATTTGGTTATCCTTGCAAGATGACAAGCTTCATCATATCGGTCGTCGCGTACTTGATCGCCGCCTTTTACATCAAGCGCTGGCTTGACGAGATAGGCATCCCCAAAACGATGGTGAGAGGCTTGGTGATCTTCGTCCTGGCGGCGGTTGTGTCTTACGGCGTGGCCTACGTAGTTGATCTGGTAATCGCCTGACATTCCGACTGCGGCAGTGAGTTGACAGCCAGCGATAATCTGAGACAGACTACCGCCGGACTCGACGGTGTTGCCCACCTGAAGATGCGGCAATACCTAAGGCCCGAACGTCAGCGGCGGGATTAGCCGATCGATCGTCAGGCAGGTATTCCGCTCTAGAGGGGTTGCCGTGAAAGCACAAATGGCCGTCGCATTATCATCGCTGGGTATCGTGTTTGCGGGTTCCGGCCCCATCTACGCTCAGAGTTACCCTGCAAAGCCCATACGCGTTTTTACCGCCGGGGTTGGGGGTGGTGCTGATCTCTCAGCGCGCATTATCGCGAAAGAACTCCCCGCCCGCCTCGGGCAGCCGATGACCGTCGAGAACCGCGGCGGCGCTGGCTATGTTTCTGCTGACATCGTCGCGAAAGCGCCGCCCGATGGATATACGATACTCGTATACGGGCCGCCGTTCTGGATCGGCCCGCTGATGGAAAAGACCTCTTATGACCCTCTGCGGGATTTCATACCGATCACCCTCACCCTGAGCGCACCCAATATACTTGCGGTTCATCCTTCGCTTCCCGTCAAATCGGTCAAGGAATTGATCGAACTGGCCAAACGTCGGCCGGGAGCGCTGAACTACGCTTCGGGTCAGAGCGGCTCCTCGAATCACCTCGGCGCAGAACTCTTCAAGGCAATGGCGGGTGTCAACATCTTGAGGATTCCCTACAAGAGCGGTACTGAAGCCACCAACGACCTGGTCGCTGGCAATGTGCAGCTGTCGTTTTCCTCCGTCGTGGTCGCATTGCCGCTGATGGCAGCAGGGCGCTTGCGCGGGCTGGCGATCAGCACCGCCCACCCCTCCGCGCTGGCGCCGGGCATGCCGACGATCGCGCAATCCGGTTTGCCTGGATATGAGTCGACGACAATGATCGGCGTATTCGCACCGGCCAAAACGCCGCTGCCGATCGTAAATCAACTGAGCCAGGAAATCACCCGGGCCTTTCGCATACCCGCGATCAAGGAAAGCATGTTCAAAACCGGCACCGACCTCATCGGCAGCACGCCGGAGGAGTCGATGGCGGCGATCAAGTCGGATATGGCCAGATTGGGCAACGTGATCAGGGACGCCCATATTCAACTGGAATAGCCGGGCATCCGCAGCTTTTTGATGTGCCGCTTATGTGACCACAATTGCGCGGAAAAGCCCTGCGCTTTTCTAAACCGCCGCCAAACCGCACAGATACCAGCCTAAACGCTGCATGGCAAAGCCCAGAAAAACCATCCCACCTGCTCCTCAGCAGGACGCGCAGAGTACACTGACGCCGCCACAGGCCATCACACAGGCGATGGCGGCGTACAGCAGACGCGATTGGCCCAGGGCCGAGCATTTGTGCAGGTTGGTTTTGAGCGCCAAATCCGATTACTTCGATGCGCTGAACCTGTTGGGCGCGATCACGGCGCAGACCATGCGCCTGACGGAAGCGGAAGCATTGTTTGGCCGCGCTGTCCTGGTGCAACCCGATAACGCCGAAGCCTACCTGAATCGCGGCATCGCGCTGCGACGACTGCAACAACCGGACGCTGCGGTTGCCAGTCACGACAAAGCCATCAGCCTCAAGCCCGATTTCGCAGAAGCCCACTACAACCGCGGCAATGCGATCCTGGAACTGCGGCAACTGGACGCCGCGATTGCCAGTTACGAAAAAGCCATCAGCCTCAGGTGCGATTACCTGGACGCCCATAATAGCCTCGGCAATGCGATACGCGCACTGAAGCAACCCAAGACGGCGATCGCGAGTTACGACCATGCCATCAGCATCAAGCAGGATTTCGCTGACGCATATTGCAATCGCGGCGACGCGCTGATGGAACTGAAGCAACTGGACGCCGCGATTGCCAGTTACGAGCAGGCCATCTGCATCAGTCCCGATCACCTGAAGACATATAACAATCGCGGCAATGCGCTCCTGGAACTGCGGCAGCTGGAAGCGGCGATTGCCAGCTACGACAAGGCCATCAGCCTCAATCCCACGCACCCGGAGCTGTACAACAATCGCGGCGTTGCGCTGCTGGAACTGAAGCAGCCGGAAGCCGCGATTGCCAGCTTCGGCCTGGCCATCGGCCTCAGGCACGATTACGCCGACGCATACAGCAATCGCGGCAATGCATTCCTGGTGCTGCAGCAGCCGCAAGCGGCGATTGCGGACTATGACCTCGCCATCAGCCTCAAGCACGATTACGCCGACGCATATAACAATCGCGGCAACGCGTTCACAGCGCTGGATCAGCCGGAAGCCGCGATCGCCAGCTACGACAAGGCGATCTGCCTCAGGCCCGATCATCTCGAGGCATACAACAACCGCGGCAATGCGCTCCTCGGACTGCATCAGCCCGAAGCCGCGCTTGCCAGTTACGAGAAAACCATCTGCATCGAGCGCAATTACGCGGACGCATATAACAATCGCGGCAATGCGCTCCTGGCGCTCAAGCTGCCGGACAACGCGGTTTCCAGTTACGACCGGGCCATCAGCCTCAAGCGCGACTACGCGGAGGCCTACTACAATCGCGGCAATGCGCTCCTGGAACTAAAGCAGGCAGACGACGCTGTTGCAAGTTACGACAAGTCCATCGGCATCAAGCACGATTACGCAGAAGCGTACAACAATCGCGGCAATGCGCTGCGCGACCTGAAGAAACCAGAGGCCGCCATAACAAGCTACAACAATGCCATCCACATCACGCCCGATTATGCAGAAGCCTACAGCAATCGCGGCGTCGCGCACCAGGAACTGCAACAACCGGACAATGCCCTTGCAAGTTACAACCGCGCAATAGACATTAAACCCGAGTACGCGGAAGCGCATTTCAATAAGAGTTTGACATTGCTGGTCAGCGGCGCCTTTGCCAGCGGCTGGGAGCTGTACGAATGGCGCTGGAAATGCGCTGCCTTTGCGCCGCTGCAACGCAACTTTCCTCAGCCGCTCTGGCTGGGCGCCGAATCGATAAAAGACCAGACCATATTGCTGCACAGCGAACAGGGCTTGGGCGATACGCTGCAGTTTTGCCGCTACGTGAGGTTGGTTGCCGCTCTGGGCGCGCACGTCGTGCTGGAAGTGGACGCCGAGCTGCTGCCGCTGCTCGCCCGACTGGAAGGTGTTGAACGAGTGATAGCGAATGGCGCGCCGCCACCCGCATTCGACTATCACTGTCCGTTGCTGTCGCTGCCGCTGGCATTCAAGGCCACGCTGAACACCATTCCCGCGCCCGGCCCGTATCTGTACAGCGACAGCGGAAAAATCGAATTTTGGGCAGGCAAGTTGGGCATGCAGACCAAGCCGCGCGTCGGCTTGGTGTGGAGCGGCGGCGCGACGCACCAAAACGACCGCGATCGCAGCCTCACCCTGCAATCGCTGCTGCCTTATCTGCCGGATAAGTTTGAGTACGTCAGCCTGCAAAAGGAAGTGCGCGCTGCGGACCAGCCGGCATTGCAGTCCTCGGCAATCCGGCATTTCGGCGAAGCGCTGCAAGATTTTACGGACACGGCTGCGCTGTGCGATCTGATGGACCTGGTGATCAGCGTGGACACCGCCGTTGCGCACCTCGCAGGTGCATTGGGGAAAAAGACCTGGGTACTTTTGCCCTATGCACCGGACTGGCGCTGGCTGCTGGATAGGGAAGACAGCCCGTGGTACCCAAGCTTAAAACTATACCGGCAGAACCAAATCGGCGATTGGCCGGGTGTGCTGGGTGGGGTGAATGCGGATTTGAAGATGCTGAAACCGGCGCAAGGCCAAGCAAAAAAAACCAGCCCCCCCGCCCTCTGGCAACCGCCAGCCCCGCAGGGTATGCAAACGCTACCACAGGTCATCACACAGGTGATGGCGGCGTACGACAACCGCGATTGGAGCAAGGCTGAGCGCTTGTGCAGACTGGTTCTCAATGCGGATGCCACTTACTTCGACGCGCTGAATTGTCTGGGTGCAATTACTGCGCAAACAAAGCGCTTGGATGAAGCGATGGATTTGTTCAGCCGCGCGGTCGCGGTCATGCCGAACAATGCGGAGGCCTACTACAACCGCGGCCGCGCGTTCCAGGATCTGAAACAGATGGAAGCCGCCGTCGCCAGTTACGACCAGGCGATCAGCATCAAGCACGATCACGCCACCGCATATAACAATCGCGGCCTTGCGCTTCAGGAACTGAAACAACTGGAAGCCGCTGTCGCCAGTTTCGACCAGGCGATCAGCATCAAGCACGATTACGCAAGCACCTATAGCAATCGCGGCCGTGCGCTTCAGGAACTGAAGCAACTGGACGTTGCCGTGGCCAGTTTCGACCAGGCGATCGGCATCAAGTCGAACGATGCAAACGTATATTTGAACAAAAGCTTTGCGCTGTTGTTGAGCGGTGACTTCGCGAATGGCCTGCGGTTGTATGAGTGGCGCTGGGAAAATGCGGACCTCAAGAATGATAAGCGCAACTTTTCCCGGCCGCTCTGGCTGGGCGCCGAGTCGATAAAAAATAAAGCCATATTACTGTACAGCGAACAAGGGTTAGGGGACGTGATTCAGTTTTGCCGGTATGCCAAACATGTGGCCGGCCTGGGAGCGAAGGTAATCTTGGAAGCACCCAAGAGCCTTATGTCGCTGCTGCAGAGCCTCAATGGCGTTGCCGCGGTGGTTGAAAAAGGCAAAGCGCTGCCGGCATTCGACTATCACTGCCCGTTGCTGTCGCTGCCGCTGGCATTCAAGACCACCCTGAATACCATTCCCGCGCCCAGCCCGTATTTGCATAGCGAGGCTAGCAAAGTCGATTTTTGGGCACGCAGGCTAGGCGTCAAGACCAAGCCGCGCGTCGGCTTGGTGTGGAGCGGCAGCACGATACACAAAAACGACCGCGATCGCAGCCTCGCCCTGCAATCGCTGCTGCCTTATTTGCCGGATACGATCGAGTACGTCAGCCTGCAAAAGGAAGTGCGCGATGCGGACCAGCCGGCATTGCAGTCCTCGGCAATCCGGCATTTCGGTGTGGCACTGGAAGATTTTTCGGACTCCGCTGCGCTATGTGATCTTATGGACCTGGTGATCAGCGTGGACACCGCCGTGGCGCACCTCGCAGGCGCCTTGGGAAAGAAGACGTGGGTGCTGTTGCCCTATGCGCCGGACTGGCGCTGGCTGTTGAACAGGGAAGACAGTCCATGGTACCCAAGCCTAAAACTATACCGGCAGGACCGGAACGGCGATTGGACGGGTGTGCTGGGCCGGGTGAACGCGGATTTGAAGATGCTGACGCCAGAAAATCTGCCAGTCACAAACCGCAAACCACGACGGATCGCCAAATCAAGACGCACCGGGACAAAACCATGAAGCATGGATGCCATTGCCCCCCTGGGGAAGCGCGGTCATATGGCTGACTGGACTTCCGGCTACGTCACCGAGATTGGCTACACCTATGGCTACTACCCGGAACTCAACCCGGCGCGGGCGCAGCTGGCCTGTCTCTATGCCGGCCTGGTTCCGCCGCAATCCGGCGTGCACTGCGAGCTGGGTTTTGGCCAGGGCATCAGCGTCAACATTCACGCCGCCGCGTCGGGGGCGAACTGGTACGGCAACGATTTCATCCCGGCACAGGCAGCGTTTGCGCAGTCGCTGGCACACGCCTCCGGCGCCGCCGCAGAACTTAGCGATGAATCCTTTTACACCTTCTGCCATCGCGCAAACCTTCCCGATTTCGATTTCATCGGGCTGCACGTGGTATGGAGCTGGATCTCGGACGAGAACCGCGCGCTGATCGTCGATTTCGTCTCCCGCAAGCTCAAGGCTGGAGGCGTGCTATACATGGGTTACAACACGCAGCCGGGGTGGGCGGCGGCGATGCCGCTGCGCGAATTGCTTTCCGGGCACGTCGTGGCGCACGGCGAAGGAAGACCCGGCATCGCAAAACACATCGACGCCGCGCTGGCTTTTGCAGAAAGGCTGATTTCGACCAACCCGATCTATGTGCGCAACAACCCCAAAGTACCCGAGCACTGGAAGCTTATCAAGGATCAGAATCGCAATTACCTTGCCCATGAATACTTCAACCGCGATTGGGTGCCGATGTCATTTGCGCGCGTAGCGCGCTGGCTGGCGCCGGCCGGACTCTACTACGCCGGCTCTGCGAAGTACCTCGATCACGTCGCTACGCTGAACCTCACGGCGGAACAGCAGGCGCTGATCGCAGATATCTCAGACCCGGTATTCAGGGAAACCGTACGCGAATTCTGTACTGATCCATCGTTCCGGCAGGACTACTGGGTCAAGGGAGCGCAGAAGCTGAATGCTGCCGAGCAGGCAACAGCGCTGCGCCGGCAGCGAGTGATCCTCGCGAAGGCCCGCAGCGACGTACCCCTGACGACGAATTGCACAGCGGGTACCGCGGCACTCGACGCAGCGATCTATATGCCCATCCTCGATGTGCTGGCCGACCAGCAGCCGCGGACCCTGGGCGAAATCGAGCAGGTAGTCGCGGGCAGGGTCGATTTCGGGCGACTGCGCGAGGCGGTTCTGGTGCTCATCGGCGCGGGCGCCGTATTGCCCGCTCAGAACGAGCCCCTCATCTCTGAGGCCAGGGTGCGCACCGCCCGGCTGAATGCCAAGCTGATGAGCGAGGCCCGTGCCGATTTGGAGATCGACTGGCTGGCGAGCCCGGTGTCGGGCGGCGGCGTGGCGGTCAGCCGCATCGAACAGCTGTTCCTGTGGGCGCGCTCGGAAGGCGCATCCACACCTGAGGACTGGGTGCGCCACGCATCGCGATACATGTCCGCACGCGGAGTGCGGCTGATGCAGGACGGCAAAAAACTCGAGACCGCAGAGCAGAATCTGGCTCTGCTGTCGCAACAGGCTGAATCATTTGCCGAGAAGCGCCTGCCGGTGTTGAGAGCGCTGCAGGTCGCATGAGCAGAATCTAGACGGGCACAGACGCACCATGAGCACTGCCGAATCCCCCTCGGCGGTTCCGCCCCAGCCGGCAGCCGCGCAGCAGGCTACGCTGACACCGCCCGAGGCCATTGTGCAGGCGATGGCGGCATATAACAGCCGCGATTGGGCCAAAGCCGAGCAGTTGTGCCGATCTGTCCTGAACGCCGATGCGAATATTTTTTCGGCACTCAACCTGCTGGGTGCGATCACGGCGCAGACTCAGCGATCGAAAGAAGCGGCAGAACTGTTCGGCCGCGCAATCGCGCTAATGCCGAATAACATTTTGGTGCTAAATAATCTCAGCGGCGCGCTAAAAGATCTCAAACGCTTTGAGGAGGCAATCGTTCAAATCGAACGGGCAATCTGCATCGAGCCGGACCATGCACAAGCCTACAGCAACCGCGGCCTCGCGCTCGAAGAGCTGCGGCAGCTACCTGCTGCTTTGGCCAGTTATGACCGCGCCATCTTCATCAACGCCGCTCATGCAGAAGCGCACTTCAATCGCGGGAACGTGCTCAAAGCACTCGGGCAATTCGACGCGGCTATTGCGAATTTCGACATAGCCGTCAGCATCAGGCCCGATTTCGCGGAAGCGCAGTGGAGCAGGAGTCTGGCGTTGCTGTTAGTCGGGGACTTTTCGAATGGCTGGGCGTCGTATGAATGGCGCTGGAAGTGGGATGCCTTTTCATCTCCCAAGCGTAATTTTAGTCAGCCGCTCTGGCTGGGCGCCGAGGCGATCAAAGGCAAGACCTTATTGCTGCACAGCGAACAAGGATTGGGAGACACGATTCAGTTTTGCCGATATGCCAAATACGCAGCCGACCTGGGCGCCAACGTGGTGATGGAAGTGCCCAAGCCGCTGGTAAAGCTGCTGCAGGGCCTGGCTGGCGTCGCACAATTCGTTGAAACAGGCGGCGTATTGCCAGCGTTTGACTATCACTGTCCATTGCTGTCGTTGCCGCTGGCATTCAAGACCAACCTGAATACCATTCCCGCACCCAGCCCGTATTTGCACAGCGACGGCAGCAAATTCGATTTTTGGGCACGCAAGCTAGGGGTCAGGACGAAGCCGCGCGTCGGCTTGGTATGGAGCGGCGGCACGCCGCACAAGAACGACCGCAATCGCAGCCTCGCCCTTCAATCGCTGCTGCCTTATCTGCCCGATACGATCGAATACATCAGCCTGCAAATGGAAGTGCGCGATGCGGACCAGCCGGCATTGCAGTCCTCGGCAATCCGGCACTTCGGGGAAGCGCTGGAAGATTTTGCGGACACCGCTGCGCTATGCGATCTGATGGACCTGGTGATCAGCGTGGACACCGCCGTGACGCACCTCGCCGGGTCCTTGGGAAAAAGGACATGGGTGTTGTTGCCCCATCTACCGGATTGGCGCTGGCTGCTGGATCGAGCAGACAGTCCGTGGTACCCAAGCCTAAAACTATACCGGCAGGAACGAATCGCAGATTGGACGGGTGTGCTGGAACGGGTGAAAGCGGACCTGACTATGCTTACTTAGCAGCCCGTAGTGGGATCGGGCGTGAGTGCATGAAACCTGGTAGGCGGTGCGAGATTCGAACTCGCGACCAACGGATTAAAAGTCCGCTGCTCTACCGACTGAGCTAACCGCCCTGCAAAAGGTGGCGAATTTTACCGTCTGCGCCTGATATGGTCAATTTATCGCGCCGGAAAATCGCCCGATCGCCGATGGCAGCGGGGACTTTCACGCATAGCGCGTGGGGTCGGCGATGCCTGCCGCCGCAAAACCCGCCTTGCGGATGCGGCACGAATCGCATTTTCCGCAGGCGGCGCCGTCCGGCTGCGCCTGGTAGCAGGACACCGTGAGCGCGTAGTCGACACCTAGTGCCGCGCCGCGGCGGATGATGTCGGCCTTCGGCAGATCGATGAGCGGCGCATGCAGCGTCAGCTTCGCACCCTCGACGGCGGCCTTGGTCGCCAGGTTCGCCAGCGCCTCGAATGCCCGCAGGTACTCGGGCCGGCAGTCGGGATAGCCGGAATAGTCGACGGCATTGGCGCCGAAGTAGATGTGCCGGGCCGCCAGCACCTCGGCCCACGCCAGCGCGAGCGAGAGCAGGATGGTGTTGCGTGCCGGCACATAGGTGACCGGGATGCCGGCTGTGCCGCCCGCTGTCGGCACCGCGATATTCTGATCGGTGAGCGCCGAACCGCCGAAGGCGGCGAGATCGAGCTTGACGACGCGGTGCTCGTGGGCGCCGAGCGCACGGGCCACGCGCGCTGCGGCTGCGAGTTCCGCATGATGGCGCTGCCCGTAATCCATCGACAGGCAATGGCATTCATAGCCTTCGGCTCGCGCGATGGCGAGCACGGTCGCGGAATCGAGCCCGCCGGAGAGCAGAACTACGGCTTTCATGGCGTGCGTCCGCCCGCGCTCACACGCCGGGCCGCTCGCCCCACAGCTGCTTGTGCAGCTGCAACTGCAGGCGCACCGGCAGTTGATCGGCGAGTACCCAGTCGGCGAGCTCGGTCGCGGAAAGCTGCTTGCTCGAAGGCGAGAACAGCACCGTGCAAATCGCAGCCAGGCGCCGCGCATGCACGAGATCCCGCGCCCAGGCATAGTCCTTGGCATCGCAGATCACGAACTTGATCTCGTCGGTAGCGCTGAGGCTGCGCAGATTGGCCCAGAGATTTTTTTCGACTTCGCCGGAGCCGGGCGTCTTGATGTCGAGTATCTTCGAGACCCGCGGATCGACCGCTGAGACGTTGAGCGCTCCGCTGGTCTCGAGCGAAACCGAATAGCCGCGATTGCACAGTTCGCGCAGCAGCTCCAGGCACTGCTTCTGCGCGAGCGGCTCGCCGCCGGTGACGGTGACATAGCGCGTGCGGTATTTGGCAGCCTCCTCCAGCACCTGTGCGATCGTCATGATGGTGCCGCCGCTGAATGCGTACTCGGTATCGCAGTAGCCGCAGCGCAGCGGGCAGCCGGTGAGTCGGATGAAGACCGTGGGCAGCCCGACGCGGCTGGTCTCGCCCTGCAGCGAGTAAAATATCTCGGTCACCCGCAGCCGCAAGGCCAATGCCTTATCGGTCGCCGGACTCTCAACGGCGGACGGCGGGCTAACAACGGATATCTGTTCTGGGCTCATGGGTAAAGGGTAACAAGCGGGTAATAAGCGGCTCGCGCAGCGGCTGCGCCACACTCGATGCCGAAGCTTACCGCAGTGTACACGCAGAAGGCGGCAGCGAACCTAAACGGATCAGGGTTTGGCGCCCGCGGGTGCGGCGGCGCCCGCCTGCGGGGCCGGGCTCGCCAGGCGGCGCTTGGCCTTGTCGGCCGCATCGCTTGCCGGATATTTCGCGATCAGGTCTTCCAGGGTCTTCCTGCTCGCGACCGCATCGCCCATCTCGGACTGCGAGCTCGCGATATTGAGCAGCGCATCCGAGACCGAGGTGCTGCCGGGATAGGCGTTGATCAATGCCTGCTGGCTCGCGATCGCGAGCTTGTAGTCGCGCAGGTTGAAGTATGAATCGCCGATCCAGTAGCTCGCACGCGGCGCGAGGCTGCTCTTGGGATACTGCTTGACGAAATTCTGGAAGGCAGTGATCGCGGCCTTATAGTTGCCGCTGCTGCGCTGCGCCTGCGCAGCCTCGTAGGCGCGCGCCTCGGCCGGGTCGGTGCCCGCCGGCACGGCGGCCGGCGCTACGGTTGCAACCACTGCCGGCGCTGCTGGTGTTGCGGCCGCGGGTGCAATGCTGACAGGAGTGGCTGGCGCAGCGCCCGGTGTCGCCGCGGGCGCAGCCGCGGCCTGCTCGATGCGCCGCAGGCGCGTATCGAGATCGGTGTACATGTCGCGCTGCCGCTTGGCTGAGGTCTCGACGTTGTTGTTGAGCACCTCGATGTCTCCACGCAGGCTCTTGAGTTCGGCCCGCAGCGCTTCGATCTGCGCGAACAGTTGCAGCACCGGCTGCGACTTGAGCGCGTCTTCGATCTTGTCGAGACGCGCTGCGGCCGCCTGCTGCTGTTGCTGTTGTTGCTGAGCGAGATCGTCGACGCGCTTTTTCTCGACCGCGATCTGCCGGCGCGCTTCGTCGTCATCGAACAGGGCGGCATGCGCAGGCGCAAATGCACCCCATGCGCACACGAGGTAAAGCGCAGCGCATAGGCAACGCTTGCTGCGGAAAGTCACGTGTAGTGTCATATGCCGATGCTATACCCGCGGGAAAGGGGCGGCGGCAGCGCCGAAGCGCGCCAGCTTACTCGCCCTGATAGACGATGTCGTCGCGGCGGTTCTCCGCGTACGAGGTGTCGTCCTTGCCGGTGGCGCGCGGTTTTTCTTCGCCGAAGCTCACGGCTTCCAGCTGCGCCTCGGGCGCACCCAGCAGGGTCATCATCTGCTTCACGGCATCGGCGCGGCGCTGGCCGAGCGCAAGGTTGTATTCGCGGCTGCCGCGCTCGTCGGTATTGCCCTGGATGGTGGCCTTCGCCGAACTGTTCTGCTTCAGATACGTCGCGTGCGCGGTGATCAGCGGCTTGTATTCGTCCTTGACGGCATCGCTGTCGTATTCGAAAAAGATGCTGCGCTTGGAAAGTATGTTGCCGGGATCCTTGAGCGGATTGGCGGCAGCAGCAGGCGTCGGAGTAGCGACCACCGGCTTTCTTTCGATCGCCGTCACTTTGGGTGCGGGCTCGGACTTGGCGGGCTCTGCCGTGATCGGGGCCGCCGGGGTACGATCCTCTACCTTCGCAGGCGATTGCTCCGGCGTGCTCGCGCACGCTGCGAGCAGTCCCGCCAATATCACGCTCAATATAAGTTTGTTCATAGGTACCGCTCCTTTCAATGACCCTTCCAGATCGGGCCCCACGCCGGTTCACGCACGTCTCCGATATCAACGGTGAAACGCTGGCGCACGCGCCCATCACTCGATACCGCAGCTAATATACCACGCCCCCGTACCTCACTTGCGTAAAGCACGATGCGCCCATTCGGCGCAAAACTCGGAGACTCGTCGATGCCGTCGTCGGTCAGCAGTTGCACCTGCTTGGTCGAGATGTCTTCCAGGGCGACGTTGAAGCGGTTGCCGTTTCGCTGGATGAAGACGAAGGATTTTCCGTCCGGTGCGTAGCGCGGACTCACGTTATAGCTGCCATCGAACGTCAGCCGCTCGGCATTGCCGCCGTTCACCGGCATGCGATAGATCTGCGGGCTGCCACCGCGGTCGGAGGTGAAGATGATCCACTGCCCGTCCGGGGAAAAATTCGGCTCGGTATCGATCGCGCGGCTGTTGGTGAGCCGCACCAGATTGCTGCCGTCGGCATTGACGAGATATATCTGCGAGCTGCCGTCCTTGGTCAGCACCACCGCCAGCCGGCGGCCGTCCGGCGACCAAGCGGGGCTGCTGTTGCTGCCCTTGAAGTTGGCGACCACCGTGCGCTGGGTGGTGGTGAGCGACTGTATGTAGACGACGGGCTTCTTGGTCTGGAAGGACACATAGGCGATGCTCGCGCCGTCGGGCGACCATGACGGAGAAATGATCGGCTCATTGGACACCAGCACCGGCTGCGCTCCAAAACCGTCGGCATCGGCGACCTGCAGCTCGTAGCGCGCACCTCTTTTAACTACGTACGTGATTCGCGTACTAAAGACCCCGGGGTCACCCGTGAGCTTCTCGTAAATCGCATCGGCGATCTGATGCGCGGTGGTGCGCAGCTGTTCCGTGCTTACCTGATAATTGTAGGCGACCAGCTGCTGCTGCTTGGGCACGTCGAGCAGACGGAAGCGCACATCCCACTGGCCGCCGGATAGGGCGGTCACGCTGCCGATCATCAGTGCATCCGCGCCGCGCGCAGTCCATACCGGGTACTGCACCTCCTGCGGTTCGCTGGGAACGGACGGCAAACCGCCGGCGTCGACCGACTTGAAAAGTCCGCTGCGAATGAGATCGGCGGAGATAATGTCCGTGATCCGCTGCGGCAGGGTGTTTTCACCCTTGAGCGCTGCGATCGCGATCGGGATCTGGTTCGCGCCGCCGCCGATGATGTCGATCTTGAGCTGGGCGCGTGCGGACGCTGCGATCAGCAGCAAGGCACAGAACAGCAGGGTGCGAATCGGGTTAGGCATTCTCATTGCGTCGTAATTATACGGCTTGCAGCCTTCGGCATCACCGGCATTTGCTGCCGGTTACTCCTTAGGCCGGAACTTCAGATTAAGTTCCCTGAATTCCGCCGCGAGCGCGGGATCGGTCGGCATCGGCAGGGTGTTGGTCTTGACGATCGCGCGCTCGACCGCCGCGTCGTAAGTGCGATCGCCGCTCGAGCGCTTGAGCCGCACGTTCATGATGCTTCCGCCCGACAACACGGTGACTTCGAACTCGGCTTCGGGATTGCCCTGCAGCTCGGGAGGCAGCACGATGTTGTGCTTGATCAGCGCGCGGATGCGGTCTATGTATTCGCCGCGCATCTTGTTCAACGCCGTCTGCCGCGCCTGCGCAGCGGCCTGCTCCTTGGCGAGCTTGTCCTTCGCCTCCTGATCCTCGCGCAAACGCTGTGCGTCGAGCGCCTTCTGCTCCTTGAGCCGCTGCGCTGCCGCTGTCTTGGCGGTTGCGGCCTTGGCCGCAGTCGCCTTCGCTTCCGCTTCGCGCTGCTTCTTTTCGTCTTTCTGCTTTTCTTCGAGGATGCGGCGCTCCTTCGCTTCCTTCTCCTTCAGAGCGATGTCGGCTTTGGCGATCTGCGCCTTCGACGGTGGTGCTGCGACCGGAGCCGGCACGGGCTTGGGTTGAGGCTGTGGGCGCACCTCAGGAGGAGGAGGCGGCGGTGGCGGAGCTGCTTTGTGCTCCGCGGGCAGTTCTGCCCACAGATCGACGACATTGACCGGCGGCACATAGGGCCGGTGCCAGCTCACGCCCAGCACGAGCAGCGCGATGAACAGCAGATGCGCGCCCAGCGCAGCGGCGCTCGCCACCATCTTCTGCTGCCGGCCGGGATAGACGCGGGTCGTCATGTCGAAAGGCACCGTGCCGAATGCGCTTCACTCACCGCTGCGCGGCTTGGCGAGCAGGCCTACTTTCGCCACCTGGTTTTGCTGCAGCATGTCCATCACGTCGAGCACCGCTTCGTAGCGCACGTCCTTGTCCGCCGAGATGACGACCGACTGCTGCGGGCTCGCCTGCTGCTTCGCGCGTATCGCGGCGATCAGCTCGTTGCGGGATACCAAACGCTCGTTCGCGCCCGCCGCGCGGTCGCGCAGCCACAGGCTGCGGTCGGTGTGGACCGAGACTTCAAGCGGCGCCACCGGCGGGTTCGAGGTCTTGCCGATGGTCGGCAGTTCGACCTGGCCGGGATTGATGAGCGGCGCGGTCACCATGAAGATCACCAGCAGCACCAGCATCACGTCGATGTAAGGCACGACGTTGATCTGGTTCATCAGCCGGTGTCCGCCGCGTTTCTCTGTGAGCATGTAATCGAATCCTGAGGATCGATGAGGTCAATCGCCGGCGCCGCGTGCGCCGGCGCATCGGTCAGCTTTGACGCTGGAGTATGTTGGAGAATTCTTCGGTAAAGGTCTCGAAGCGCGTCGCGAAACGGTTCACTTCGCCAGCGAAGCGGTTATAGGCGACCACTGCGGGGATCGCCGCAAAGAGGCCCATGGCGGTCGCGATCAGCGCCTCCGCGATTCCCGGAGCAACCGCGCCAAGTGTGGACTGCGCGGTGGTCGCCAGGCCGCGAAACGAATTCATGATGCCCCACACCGTGCCGAACAGCCCTACGTACGGGCTTACCGAGCCGACCGAGGCGAAGAACGCCAGATGCGATTCGAGGCTTTCCATTTCGCGTTGATAAGTCGCGCGCATCGCACGCCGCGTGCCTTCCATCACCACCGCGATGTCTTGGCCCGGCTGCTTGCGCAGCTTGGTAAATTCACGGAAGCCGGATTCGAAGATGCGCTCGAGGGAACCCGCATTTTCACGGGCGTTGACCGCGCGGTTGAACAGGTCGTTGAGGTCGCCGCCACCCCAGAATTCGCGCTCGAAACGCTCGGCCTGGCGCGCCGCTCGGCGGTAGGTGTATATCTTGATAAAGATGTAATACCAGGAAGCGATCGAGGCGATCAGCAGTCCCGCCATCACCAGCTGCACCAGCAGGCTCGCGTTGACGAGCAGGCTCAGCACCGACACATCGGGCGACACGTTCATAGATCTTCCACCCTGAGACTCTCCAATATGTGCTTGGGTATTCTAACGGGCTTCCACGACTGCGTGTTGACACAGGTGACTTTGACCTGCGCAGTGATCAGGGTTTCCGACCCGCGCTTCACGGACTGCGCGAACTCGATGAGACTGCCGCGCACGGTGATCGGTTCAACGTCCACCTCAATGAGATCGTTGAAGAGCGCCGGCCGCAGGTACTCGACCGCGAGCGCGCGCACCACGAACACCACGCCGCTCTCGGCTGCGAGCCGCGTCTGATCGAAGCCCAGATGGCGCAGCCACTCGGTGCGCGCGCGCTCCATGAACTTCAGGTAATTCGCGTAGTAGACGACGCCGGCGGCGTCCGTGTCCTCGTAATAGACGCGCACCGGCCAGGTGAAAGGATCGGGTTTCAAGATGCGGATTTCATGCAGGCAGCGTGCGGTCTAGCGCGCGTCACTGCTTGTCCTGCCACAACTCCGGCGTGGCGCCGTTTTTGGGCTGGACCAGGCCGAAATGCCGGTAGGCGGCGGCAGTGGCGATGCGGCCGCGCGGCGTGCGCTGCAGATAGCCCTGCTGGATCAGATAAGGCTCGAGCACATCCTCGATGGTGTCGCGCTCCTCACTCATCGCGGCAGCCAGGTTGTCCACACCCACCGGTCCGCCGTCGAAGCGCTCGATGACCGCTTGCAGGAGCTTGCGGTCCATGACGTCGAGCCCGAGCCGGTCGACGTCGAGCATCAGCAGGGCCGCGTCGGCGACCTCGCGGCTGACGACACCCTGCGCCTTCACCTGCGCAAAGTCGCGCACCCGCCGCAACAGGCGGTTGGCAACGCGCGGGGTCGCGCGCGAGCGGCTGGCAATCTCGTGCGCCCCGTCGGCGCTCACTTCGACCTGCAACAGCTGCGCGGAACGGCGCACGATGCGCGTCAGCTCCTCGGTGGTATAGAACTCGAGCCGCGCAATGATGCCGAAGCGGTCGCGCAGCGGATTAGTGAGCATGCCGGCGCGTGTGGTGGCGCCGATCAGCGTGAAGGGAGGCAAGTCGAGCTTCACCGAGCGCGCCGCCGGCCCCTCGCCGATCATGATGTCGAGCTGGAAGTCTTCGAGCGCGGGATAGAGTATCTCCTCGACCACCGGCGACAGGCGGTGGATCTCGTCGATGAACAGCACGTCGTTCGGCTCGAGATTGGTGAGCATGGCGGCGAGGTCCCCGGGGCGTTCCAGCACCGGCCCCGAGGTGTGCCGCAGATTGACGCCCATCTCGTGGGCGATGATGTGGGCGAGCGTCGTTTTCCCGAGCCCCGGCGGCCCGAACAGCAGCACGTGATCGAGCGCCTCGCGGCGCTGGCGTGCGGCGGCGATGAAGATCTCGAGCTGTCCGCGGATCTTTTCCTGGCCTACGTAATCATCGAGCTTCTTCGGGCGCAGCGCGCGCTCGAACGCCTCTTCCTGCGGGGAAGCGGGCGCTGCCGCGATCAGCCGATCGGTCTCGATCATGATTTAGCCAGTGATTTGAGCGCCTGCCGGATGCCCTCGGCCACCGCGCAGCCCGCGGGCAGCTGACGCACCGCCCACGTCGCCTCCTTGTCATTGTAGCCTAGCGCCAGCAGCGCATTCAGGATGTCGCTGCTCTGCTGCGCACCGGCGACCGCGCCCTCCTCGACCGTGATATCGAGTTTGCCTTTGAGCTCGAGCAGCAGGCGCTCGGCGGTCTTCTTGCCGATGCCCGGCACCTTGATGAAACGCGCGCTGTCCTGCGCGGCGACC
>CAIVHG010000080.1 GCA_903905655.1 uncultured beta proteobacterium
CAGCAGCTTCTCCTCATCCAGATAGTGAGAGTCGAGTTCGCCTTTGTAGGCGTGCTGCAGCGCTTCGCCTATGCCGTGGGCGAGATGGATATCGGTGGTGCTGACGAGCACGCCCCTGCTCTCATCGACGATGTCCATGATCCGCTGTACGGGATGCTCCGCGCTCTCTCTTTTTTCCAGATTGCGAATCAACTCGATCAACTCCCCGCGATGCTTGTTGAGAAACTCTCCCTCCAGCCGCACATAGCCGGCCGGGTAGCGATCGTGGATGCGGTGACATGCCGGGCATTTCTCGGTGTGCGCATTTTGCGGCCGGTCCAGCCATTGCCACCTGCCATCGGCATACACCGCGCCGCATTCCGGGCACAGCGTGGGAGACGGCAACTTCGCGCTCGACTTATAGCTGTCATGCACGGTTTCCTGGAAGATCTGGCTGCGGTGTGCCGGGGGACGCCCGGGCGTGATGGATTTTTGGTTCATGGCCTGATGTGCTTCCTCGTTGTAGGAACATTGACTATGCGGCGATACGCCCACATGCGCGTTGACGCCGCTCAAGTGCAGCGCTCCTAGAGCTAGCTCACGATATGGTGCTTGCCTATGAGATGCACCGTGCTCGCCTGAGGCCCCTGGTCGCCCATCGCTTCGTCATAGCGCACATCCATGCCGACTTCCAGGCGGTCGAAGTCGGCGTCAATCACGCTGTTGCGATGGAAATAGACCGACCTGCCGTCGGAGGTCTCGATGCGCCCGTGGTCCTCGCTGCGGGCGAGCTCGACGATCTGCCCATGGGCAGGCGTCTGATGCAGTTTCACTTCCCGCCGCTGCTCCCGGCTGTAATCGTCGAGCTGTCGGCGCATGTTATCGAACGCATCACGGATCGCCACATAGGCATCCGTATTGGCGTGGTGCTCATCGGCTTCGCGGTTTGCCACGAGCTTCTTGCCGGGCACCCCCACTTCCACGCGCACCCGAAACTGATTGCCGGTGCCGTGATGGTGGTGCGGCACTTCGACTGCGACGCGGCACGACGTGATGCGGTCGCAATGCCTTTCGAGCTTGTCGGCGTGCTGCCGTATCTTGGTTGAGAGCGCTTCGGACGCACCCAGGTTCTGGAAGGTAATTTGCAGCGGCAGTTTCATGTGGATACTCCCTTAGAGTACGCTTTGCTGAACTTGCGTTCCTCGCGCATGTGCGCGGCGCCCTTGTTGAGTAGAGCGTCGTCCAGCTCGGTATTTGCTTTGGTCATATCGACTATCTGGCACTCCACGCTGACCAGCTTAGCCCGATCGGCAAGGACGGAAAGTGATCGGGATCAAGTCCGCGGCACGATCTGCCCTATGAGGGCTGCCGTTATCCACTTGACTGCAGTCAACGCGAAAAACCGCGATGGCAGGACATCAAGCTGCTGCGTTCAGCACCTTGCGTGCGATGCCATCGCACCGGCCTGCGCGATGCTTACTTGACCCCCATCACCAGGTCCGGCAGCCCGGTGGCGATCCCTGGAAACAGGCAGATGAGGAAGACCGCGAGAAACATCAATCCCACGAACGGCATCACTCCCCACACCACATCGCGCAGCGGGATGTCGGGCGCAATATTCTTGATGACGAAAATATTAAGGCCGACCGGCGGATGGATGAGCCCCATTTCCATGACGATGGTCATCAGCACGCCGAACCAGATCAGGTCGAACCCCGCGGCCTTGAGCGGCGGCAGGATGATCGGCGCGGTCATGAGGATGATCGACACCGGAGGCAGAAAGAAGCCAAGGACGATCACCATCAACAGGATCATCGCCAGTAGCAGCCAGCGCGACAGGTGCATGCCCACGATCGCCTCCGCCGCGGACTGGCTGATGTGCAAATAGCTCATGACATAAGAAAACAACAGCGACATGCCGATGATGAACATCAGCATGGTCGATTCCTTGAGCGTCGCGGCGAGGATCGGTTGCAGATCTCTGGGCCTGCGAACGTTGTAGGTGACAGCGATCAGCACCAACGCGAGCACCGCGCCCAGGCCGGCGGTTTCCGAAGGCGTGGCATAGCCGCCGTAGAGGGCGAGCATGACGCCGATCAGCAGCACCACGAAGGGCACCACCCGCTGTAGCATCTGCATCCGTTCGCGCAGCGTATAGACCTGCTGCTCTAGATAATCCGAGCGCGTCCCATGATTGTCGAAGGCAGCCTGCGCCCCTGCATATTCGAGGCGAAAACGGTACATCGCGTAGAGCGCGAACAAACCCACCAGCAACAGGCCCGGCCCCAATCCCGCAAGGAACAGGCGCCCGAGCGAGACTTCCGCAGCAACCGCGAACAGAATCATCGTAATCGAGGGCGGCAGCAGGATGCCCAGCGTGCCGCCGGCGGCGATGATGCCGGCGGCGAAGCCGGGCGAATAGCCGCGCTTTCTCATCTCCGGAATCCCGGTGCTGCCGATCGCCGAGCAGGTGGCAGGACTCGACCCCGCCATCGCCGCGAACAGCGCGCAGGTGAACAGGCTCGCGATGCCCAGCCCGCCCGGAACCCGCTGCATCCACGCATGCATTGCAAGGTAAAGGTCGCGTCCCGCATCCGAGCGGCCGATCGCCGCACCTTTCAATATAAAAAGCGGAATCGATAGCAGCGTGATGCTCGCCATTTCCTCATATACGTTCTGCGTTACGGTATCAAGCGAGGCTGCGGGCATGAATCCGTACATGAACAGCACCGCGACGAAGCCGAGTGCAAATGCGATCGGCATGCCAGAGAACATGATGAGCAGCGTGACGGCGCCAAACAGTAATCCAAGTGCAAGTACGCTCATGCTTCCTTCCGGGCCACGAAGTGTCCTATGAGTTGCAGGATCAACTGCACGACCAGCAGCGTCATGCCGCTCGCCATCAAACCATAGGGAATGGTGAGCGGCGGCGCAAAGGTCGACGACGTGGTCATCTTGTCTACCCACGCTTCGTGGAAGAGCGTCCATGATTTCCAGGCGAAGAAACCACAGAACGCGAGGGTACAGAAATCGACGATGATCCTGCGGATACGTTCGACGCGCGGCGGCAGCACGCTGCTCAGGATTTCGATGCCGACGTGCCCGCGCTGCGCCTGCACCCAGGCACCCGCCAGGAACACCGCGCCGACTAGGCAGAACACGGCTACCTCGTCCTGCCAGTCGGTTGCGGCCTTGAACCAGTAGCGCGAAAATACGCTATAGGTGAGCACGCAGGAGGCGATCAGCAACAGCACCATGCCAATCAGCACCATGCAGCGGTTGACGGCGGCCAGTGCCCGCGCCAGGAAGCCGCTGTGCATAACCTCCGCGGATGGAGTCCCTTTCACTGCGCAAACGTCATCGTGTCCCAATCACAACAGCTTTTGCGCAAGCGCCAGCAGCTTGGCGCAATTCTCGTTATGGTCGGCGAAGTCTTTCCACACCGGACGCGCAAGCGCCTGCCATTTCTTGAGCGTTGCGTCGTCCAGATCGAGCACCTTGGCGCCCTTCTTGGCGTAGATATCCGCAACCGCGATATCGTCGGCCTTGGCGCTGTCGACGGCGAATTTCTCGAGCTCTGCGCCTACTGCCATGATCGCGTCGCGCTGCGCGCCGGGTAGTTTGTCGAAAATCTCCTTGGACATCATCAAGGGCTCGAACATGAACCAGTACGATTTGCCGCGGCCGCTGGTCAGAAACTTCGAGACTTCCTCGAGCCGGAACGAGATCAGGCTGGTCGACGAGGTGAGCGCCCCATCCATGGCTCCGGTCTGCATCGCCGCGTAAATCTCGTTCGATGGCAGCGAGAGCACCGATGCGCCGGCATCCTTGAACATCATGTCCATCTCGCGGCTGCCTCCCCGCACCTTCATGCCCTTGGCGTCATCGGGACTGACCAGCGCTTTGGCGCGACTGGCAACACCGCCTGCCTGCCAGATCCAGCTCACGATGACTATCCCTTTCTCAGCAAGCACCTGAGCGAGGAACTTGCCGACTTCCGCGTTCTTCCAGCGGCTGCCAACTTCATACGAGGGCACCAGCGCCGGCAGCAGCCCGATGTTGGTCTCCGCGACTTCGCCGCCCGCATAAGAAAGCGGTACCAGCGACAGGTCGAGTGCGCCGCGGCGCAGGGCGCTAAACTGAGAATTGACCTTGACGAGCGATGAGTTCGGATAGATGTCGAACTTGAGTGTGCCCTTGGTTCGTTTGCCAACCTCGTCGGCGAACTTGCGCACCAGCCGGTCGCGAAAATCACCCTGGTCGATGGTGCCGCCCGGAAACTGGTGTGAGATCTTGAGCGTGGTTGCGGCTGGCTCCGCGGAAAGCGCAGGCCGCGCAAGCGCCAGCGCCGAAAGGCCTGCGACGGTGCCCAAAACAAATCGACGACGATCGTTCTGCATAGCTCCTCCTCGAAAATGAACCACCTGTATTCGCCGACCCGCACCCCGCCGATCGGCTCTTTTTATATAGAATCTGCCGCCACTCTACCGCATTTTCCGGGCTTGCCACAGGGCAAGCCCTTTTTACGAGTAGGGTTGTCATTCGAAATCTTCACGCTGGCGCGCTTCGTGCCGCATCGAGAGCAGCCTGTCGGAACCGTTCCGTGCAGGCGCGGAACGCCGTACGCAAATCGTTGCCGCTCCCCGCCTTTTCAGATACATAGTGCCCCGTAGTGCCCCCGAAGATGCTAGGCTCTCCCATTGAAGATGCCCCCTATGAACGCCCCCGTACCTCAGATCAATTCCTACCGCCGTTTCTGGGCACACCGCTTCGGCATCGCTCCCTTCCTGCCGATGAGCCGTGCGGAAATGGAAGCGCTCGGCTGGGACTCGTGCGACGTCATCCTGATCACCGGGGATGCTTACATCGACCATCCGAGCTTCGGCATGGCGCTGGTCGGGCGCCTGCTCGAAGCGCAGGGCTTCCGCGTCGGCATCATCAGCCAACCGGACTGGCATTCGGCCGCGGACTTCAAGCGCCTGGGCAAGCCCAACCTGTATTTCGGCGTGACCGCGGGCAACATGGATTCCATGGTCAACCGCTTTACTGCCGACCGCAAGCGCCGCTCCGATGATGCGTATACGCCGAATGCCGAACCGGACAAGCGTCCCGACCGCGCGGTGATCGTCTATGCACAACGTTGTCGCGAAGCCTATCCCGGTACGAACATCGTCATCGGCAGCATCGAGGCCAGCCTGCGCCGCATCGCGCATTACGATTACTGGTCGGAGACGGTGCGGCATTCGATATTGCCGGACTCCAAAGCCGATCTGTTGTTGTTTGGCAATGCCGAGCGTGCGCTCGTAGAATTGACGCACCGCCTTGCGAAGGGCGTTCCGATCGGGGAAATCCATGACCTGCGCGGCAGCGCGTTCATGGTGCCACGCGGCGTACGCCCTGAGGGCTGGAGCGAAGTGGATTCGTCGACCGTGGACACACCGGGCGCCGTTCATCCGCATCCCGATCCCTATGCGATGGTCGAGAAAAATCCACCCGCTGCTGCGCAACCCGCTGGCAGCGCGCAGATCATCCAGTTTCACGACCGCGGCGCCCGACTCGCAGCCAAGCTCGCGCAGCGTGCGCTTACCGTGATCCGGCTGCCGTCCTACGAACAGGTGCGCGGCGACCCGGTGCTCTATGCGCACGCCTCGCGCACCTTCCATCTGGAATCGAATCCCGGCAATGCGCGCGCGCTGGTGCAGGCGCACGGCGAACGCGACGTGTGGCTCAATCCGCCGCCGCTGCCGCTGGCGACTGCGGAGATGGACTATGTCTACGACCTGCCCTATGCGCGTGCACCGCATCCTTCATACGGCGAGGCGCGCATCCCGGCCTGGGAGATGATCCGCTTTTCCGTCAACATCATGCGCGGCTGCTTCGGCGGCTGCACCTTCTGCTCGATCACCGAGCACGAGGGCCGCATCATCCAGAGCCGCTCGCAAAAATCGATCCTCAACGAGATCGAGCAGATCCGCGACAAGACGCCCGGCTTCACCGGCGTGATTTCGGATGTGGGCGGACCCACCGCCAACATGTACCGCATGGGCTGCAAAGACCCGAAAATCGAAGCCTCGTGCCGCCGCCCCTCATGCGTGTATCCCGGCGTCTGCGAAAACCTCAACACCGACCATGCGCCGCTGATCGATCTTTATCGCAAGGCGCGCGCGCTGCCCGGCGTAAAGAAAGTCTTCGTCGCTTCCGGCCTGCGCTACGATCTGGCCGTGCGTTCGCCCGAATACGTGAAGGAGCTCGCGACGCACCACGTCGGCGGTTATCTGAAAATCGCGCCGGAGCACATCGCCGAAGGCCCGCTCTCCAAGATGATGAAGCCCGGCATCGGCAGCTACGATAAGTTCAAGGAAATGTTCGATCGCTACAGCCGCGAGGCAGGCAAGGAACAGTACCTGATCCCCTACTTCATCGCAGCGCACCCGGGCACGACCGACGCAGACATGCTGGAGCTTGCGCTGTGGCTGAAAAAGAACGGCTTCCGGCTCGATCAGGTGCAGACCTTCCTGCCGACGCCGCTGGCGACCGCGACCGCGATGTACCATACCGGCAAGAACCCGCTGCGCAAGGTGACGTCGACATCGGAAACAGTGAGCATCGTGCGCGGCGCGCGCCAGCGCCGCCTGCACAAAGCCTTCCTGCGCTATCACGACGCTGAAAACTGGCCCTTGCTGCGCGATGCGCTGAAAACCATGGGGCGCGCCGATCTGATCGGCAACGGCAAGCTCCAACTGGTACCGTCGTTTCAGCCCGCCGGCACCGGCATTATCGGCCAGCGCATCCTGCGCGAGCAGGCTCCACGCAGGCAGGCGCACGCAGCGCCCCTTAAACGCGCGAAGCAAAGCCGCTCCGGGCAAAAGCGCGGCCGCCCCTCGTAGTGATCAGGCCGGGGTGATGAGCCCGGCCGCTTCGACCAGCGTTTGCACGATCGCGTCCACATCCAGATTGCGCACTTCCACGCCTTCGTTGTATCCGTAAGGCACGCAGAACACCGAGCAGCCCGCGGCACGCGCTGCCAGCGCATCGTTGAGCGAATCGCCGATCATCAGCATCTCGCCGGGTGCTACGCCCAGTCGCTGGCTTGCATGCGTGAGCGGCAGCGGGTCGGGCTTCCTTTTAGGCAGCGTGTCGCCCGCGATCACGAAAGCAAAATAATCTGCGAGCTGCATGTGCGCGAGCAGCGGCAGCGCAAATCTTGCAGCCTTGTTGGTGACGCAAACCAACGCATGGCCGGCGTCACGCATCGCATCCAGACCCTCGCGCACGCCGGGATAGATGACCGTATGCTGTCCATTCACGCGCTCGTAACAGTCCATGTAGATCGGCAGCGCGCGCTCGTACAAGGCGCTGTCGGACTCCCCTTCGAGCGCGCCGGCGAGCGCACGCCTGACCAGCACCTGCACTCCTTTGCCTATGTAAGTCCGCACCTGCGCCTCAGGCAGCGCGCGAAGGCCGATCTGCTCCAGCATCAGGTTGAGCGCGAGGGCGAGGTCCGCGACAGTGTCGAGCATGGTGCCGTCGAGGTCGATGGTCACAGCCTTCACTGGCAGCGGAAAACGGGCTTTCTGCATTTCAGAAGCAGTGAGTGGAAAATAAGCTTCAAGGGATCGTCATGATCAGCGGGCGAACTGCCGATCTATTTGGGTGCGTGACGATTCATCGATTGAATGGAGGCGGGGGTCGGAATCGAACCGGCGTACACGGCTTTGCAGGCCGCTGCATAACCACTCTGCCACCCCGCCAGGGTCAGCGCACTACTCGAAGACGCTCCGATCTGTATTGTCTGCCCACCAGAGCGTCTCTGACTTGGGGGATACACTGCAGGAGCATAAGCTCCCTTGTTCAGCCGTTCCCCGCAAAAAGAAAAGCGCCGCTACAGCTAAGACGCGTTGCACGCAATCGCGTCGCTGAAACTGTGCGTCGCTGCTCCTAAATCTTGGAGCGGGAAAGGAGGCTCGAACTCCCGACCTCAACCTTGGCAAGGTTGCGCTCTACCAACTGAGCTATTCCCGCGAAAATGAGCCGCTATTATAAGGGGTTGCCCTCGAATGTCAAGATGAAACCCCGGGTTTCACTGGTGCTTGATCATCTCCGGCCACGCCATCTTCAGGTAATAGAACATCGAAATCACGGTCATCGCCACCGCGGCGTAGATCAGCAAGGTTCCGGTGAAATGCGGATCGAATGGTCCGAGCGGATCGTCGTAGAGCAGCATCGGGATGGCGAACATCTGCAGTGTGGTCTTGATCTTGCCGAGATACGATACGGCGACGCTCTTGCTTTCGCCGAGGTGCGCCATCCATTCGCGCAGCGCAGATACCGCCAACTCGCGGCCGATGATGATCAGTGCCACCAGCGCATCGATGCGGCCGAGCTGCAGCAGCACGATCAGCGCAGCGGCGACCATCAGCTTATCCGCCACCGGATCGAGAAAGGCGCCGAAGGCGGAGGTCTGCTGCAGCCTGCGTGCGAGCCAGCCGTCAAACCAGTCGGTGATGGCGGCTGACGTGAACAGCACGGTGGCGACCAGGTTCTGGTTCGGCAGCGAGACCCAGCTCCTTTCGAAATAAAAGATGCCGACGAACAGCGGGATTAGCACGATCCGCAGCAGGGTCAGCAGATTGGGAGCGTTGAGTGGCATCTGGTTTCCGGGACGTGCCTTCCGGGTAGGGAAAGCCTGCAGTGATCGCGCAGCGCGAGATTCCTTCTGTTCCTAATGTAATTCGTCGTATATCCGCTGCGCCAGTGCACGGCTGATGCCTGCAACCTGCGCCAGTTCATCCGCGCTCGCCGAACGCAGCCCCTGCAGGCCGCCGAAACGCGCAAGCAAGCGCTGCCGCCGCACTGCTCCGATGCCCTCGATGCTCTCCAGCGTCGAAGTGGTGCGGGCCTTGCCACGGCGCGCCCGGTGCCCCGCAATCGCAAAGCGATGCGCCTCATCGCGGATCTGCTGAATCAAATGCAGCGCGGGATCGTCGGACGCCAATTGTAACGGTTTTGCGCGCCCCGGAATAATCAATTGCTCAAGCCCCGGCTTGCGCTCCACGCCTTTCGCGACTCCAACCAGCAGCACATCACCCAAACCCAATTCCGCGAATACCTCGCAGGCGACGGCCAGCTGCCCCTTGCCGCCATCGATCAGGACCAGATCCGGGAGCCTACCCTCCCCGGCCACCAGCCGCCGGTAACGGCGACCCAGAGCATCGCGCATCGCGGCATAGTCATCGCCCGGTTCGATGCCCGTGATGTTGAAACGACGGTACTCTGAGTTCTGCATGGCAGCCTGGTCATAGACCACGCAGGAAGCCACTGTCGCCTCGCCCTGCGTGTGGCTGATATCGAAGCACTCTATCCGGCGCAGCGGTTCCGGCACGCCGAGCGCTGCCTGCAGGGCCGCCAAGCGCGCCTCCTGCGAGGCGAGCAGCCCGGCGCGCTGTCCCGCCCCAAGCGCCGCATTCTTGATTGCCATCTCGAGCCATACCCGCCGCGCGCCTGTCGGATTGGTCACGATCTGCACTTTGTGCCCAGAGTGCTTGGACAGAAAATCCTCCAGGCTGTCTTCGCTATCGTCGCCCCCGACCAGGATGACTGGTGGCACGCTGCGCTGCAGATAGTGCTGGCTGACGAACGCCTGCACGATCTGCGCTGCATCGCAGCCGGCGCTGTTTCCGGGATAGAAGTTCTTGTCGCCCAAATGGCGGCCGCCGCGGATCATGACCAGGTTCACGCATGCGATCTCGCCTTCCAGCACGCAGGCGATGACGTCGGCATCGCTGGCGACCACGCCGTCGACGAACTGCTTTTCACGTACCGTGCGCAGCGCCCCGATCTGGTCGCGATACGTGGCGGCCTGCTCGTAATCCTGGTGTTCCGCGGCCGCATTCATGCGCTCGATCAGATGCGCGATCGCCTCATCGTCCTTGCCCTGCAAAAACAGGCGCGCGGCGCGCACGTCGGCCGCATATTCCTCCGCGCTGATCAGCCCTACGCACGGCGCGATGCAGCGCCGGATCTGGTGCAGCAGGCAGGGCCGCGTGCGGTTTTCATAAACGCTGTCTGCACAGGTGCGCAGCCGAAACACCTTTTGCAGCAGCTGCATGCTTTCGCGCACCGCGCCGGCATTTGGAAAAGGGCCGAAATACTGGTGCTGCGACTCCAGCGTGCCGCGATGAAACGCGAGGCGCGGCGCAGCGTGTCCGGTCAGCATCAGATAGGGGTAGGACTTGTCGTCACGGAACAGTATGTTGTAGCGCGGCTTGAGCGACTTGATGAGGTTGTTTTCGAGCAGCAGCGCTTCCGACTCCGAGCGCGTGACGGTGGTCTCTATGCCCTGCACCTGCGCGAGCATGAGTCTGATACGCGGCGAGATATTTGCCTGGCTGCGGAAATAGGACGACACGCGCTTTTTGAGGTCGCGCGCCTTGCCAACGTAGAGCGCTTCCCCGGCCTCGTTGAGCATGCGATAAACACCGGGCAGGTGCGACAGGCCGGCAATGACTGCGTTGGGATCAAACATCGTTTCGCATCGCTCCACTGCGGCGCCCATTCGTGACGTCCTCAGGTCGAGTGCGCCGCGCCAGATTTGCTGCGGCGCTGCGCCGGCTGTGACAGATCCCGGACGATGTCTTTGAACACCTGCTCGAACATGGGTTCCGTGAGCCGCTTGGTCTGCGTGTTATAGCGGCTGCAATGGTAACTGTCGTAAAGCGCCAGCCCGTTGGGCAGATCATGGTGCGCGCCGTGTTTAAATTTATAGTCTGAGAGTTTGCAGTCTAGCGCACGCAGCACCGACTGATGCGCAATGCCACCCAGCGCGAGCACCGCGGTGCCGGGCGCCAGCGCCACCAGTTCCGCCTCGAGATATCGGTTGCAGCGCCTGATCTCGGCTGTTTCCGGCTTGTTCTGCGGCGGCAGGCATTTGACGGCGTTAGTGATGCGGCAGCCAATGAGCTTGAGGCCATCCTTTGCATCAACCGACTGAGCAGCGCTCGAAAAACCATAGCGATGCAGCGTCCGGTAGAGAATGATGCCGGCGTGGTCTCCCGTGAAAGGACGGCCAGTACGATTGGCGCCATGCATGCCCGGCGCAAGCCCGACGATGAGGAGTCTGGGCCTTACATCTCCGAACGGCAGCACCGGCCGCGCATGATAATCCGGATGCTCGCAGCGCACCTCGTCGAGAAAGCGCGCGAGCCGCGGGCAGTCCCTGCAGTCGATCACGGATGCCGGGCCGCGCATGGCCTTGTCAGCGGTAGAGCGGGAGCTCACCGTCGTGCATGCTCATGGCGCGTACTGCAGCCACCGCTGCGAGGTAACGCTGATCGTGCTTCAGCGCCTGCGCCGATTCCGGCCCACCGCGACCGTGCACGCGCGCGAGCCGGGTGAGCGCCGTCGCCGGCATGTCGTAGTCCAGCGTGGCCAGCAGGATATCGGCCGAGGCCGGATCGTTGCACACCAGCACCATATCGCAGCCCGCTCCCAGGGCGGCGTAGGCGCGCGCCGTGATATCGCCGGCGCTATGTGCGCCCACCATCGACAGGTCGTCGCTGAAGATCATGCCATCAAATCCCAGCTCGCCGCGCAGCAGGCGCTTCAGCCACAGCTCCGAAAAACCGGCGGGCTTGTCATCGACCTCAGGATAGATCACGTGGGCCGGCATGATGCCTCCCAGGCCGTTTTCGATCAGGTGCCGAAACGGCTTGATGTCCGAGGCGGCAATCGCCGCATAGGAACGCTCATCCACCGGCATCTCGAGATGCGAGTCGGCTTTGACATGGCCGTGCCCCGGAAAATGCTTGCCGACCGAGGACATGCCGCCTTCAGTCAGACCGTGAATCAGCGCGACTGCGAGTTCGCCGATCGCCCGCGGCTGGCTGTGAAAGGAACGATCGCCGATCACGCTGCTGTGCCCATGGTTTATATCGAGCACCGGTGTGAAGCTGAGATCCACGCCATGTGCGCGCAACTCTGCGGCGAGCACATAGCCCACGTCCTGCGCCAGTTTCTTGGCGCGCAGCGGGTCCGCATCCCACGCGAGGCCGAGCTCGCTCATCGCCGGCAGCGCCGTGAAACCCTCGCGGAACCGCTGCACGCGTCCGCCTTCGTGGTCCACGGTGATCAACAGCGGCGGCTGGCGCAGCGCATGGATATCACGAGTGAGCTCGGAGAGCTGAGCCGGCGATTCGTAGTTGCGCGCGAACAGGATCACCCCGCCCACGTGACGATGCGCGAGCCGCTTGCGGTCTGCCTCGGTGAGCGCGGTGCCCTCTACGTCGACCATCACGGCGCCGAGCGCCTGCTGACGTGCAGCGCTCATTTTTCCAGCACCACGCATGCGCAAGCCATGCTCTTCTCGTCACTGATGGTCACGTGATGACCGGTGATCCCTTCAGAGGCCACCAGGCGTTCCAGCGCCTCGTTGAACGCCAGGCCGGGCTTGCCGCGCCGGTCCTGCACGATGCTGATGCACTGCAGCGTCACCGGATACCTGAAGCCGGTGCCCATGGCTTTGGAAAAGGCTTCCTTGGCAGCAAAGCGGTTGGCCACGAACAGCACCGGGTTTGCAGTCCGCGCGTACGCGGGACGCTCGCGCTCGGTCAGGACCCGGTTAACGAAGCGCTCGCCGTATTCTGCGATCAGCCGCTTCACGCGGTGCGGCTCGACCAGATCGATGCCGATGCCGTAGATCATGATGACTTCCCCTCCCTTGATGCGATCGCTGCCAGGTAGTTGCGTACCGTCTGCGCCAGTCCCACTTCGAGCGCATCGGCGATGAGCGCATGTCCGATCGACACTTCAAGCACGTTTGGAAGCGCGGATAAAAAGCGCGGCAGGTTCGCGCAGTTCAGATCGTGCCCTGCATTCACCCCCAGCTCCGCGCGCTGCGCTGCATCCGCAGTCTCCCGGTAGAGCGCGAGCGCGCGTGCTTCATCCGCACCGCCGAATGCCCGGGCGTAGGGCTCTGTATAGAGCTCGACGCGGTCGGCGCCCACTGCGCGCGCCTGCGCCATGGCCTGGGGCTCTGCATCCATGAATAAACTCACGCGGATACCGCTCTCTTTCAGGCTGCGGATCACAGGCGCTAGTTTCGTTGCATCGCGCTCCAGGTTCCAGCCGTGATCGGACGTCGCGGCGCCCGGATCGTCCGGCACCAGCGTGCACTGCTGCGGCCGCACGGCCCGCACGATGTCGAGCAGCCCGTGAAACGGATTGCCTTCGATATTGAATTCGATTCCGGGACGCGCCTGCAAGAGCTGCACGAGCTCGTGCACGTCGCTCGTCAGGATGTGCCGTCCGTCGGGACGCGGATGCACCGTGATGCCGTGCGCGCCGGCATCGAGCGCGATGGCCGCCATCCGCGTGACGCTCGGCGTGCCCAGTGTGCGTGCATTGCGCAGCAATGCCACTTTGTTCAGATTGACGCTGAGATGAGTCATAGCTGCTGCAGGTCCCTCAGCAATTGCCGGGTGTTCAGGACCTGGTCGCCGAGATAATGGTTGATCAACATGCGCATCAGCGCCTTGCACTGCTGCATCGTAACGGTATTCCCATAATCGCCGCGCGCCATGTCGAGCAGCGTCTGTCCCGCCAATTCTAGCCGCTTTACGCCTGTCTCATGTGCGCCGCGCACGCTGCGCATGGGGCCGCGCTCGATCACGTACTCATAACTCGCCTGTCCGTCGATCGGCGCCCCGCTCTCCGCATCGCGATCGAGCGTAAGGGCGTAGCCCAGTTCCTGCAGCAGGCGCAGCTCGAAGCGCCGCAGGCTCGCCGGGTGATCCGCGTCGCTCATCAGCGCCTGCAGCGTCTCTAGGTAGCTTTCATACAGTCCCTCGTGAGGCGCCTCGCGCGGCAGCAGCTTGAGCAGCAGCTCATTCAGATAAAAGCCGCACAGCAAAGCGCTGCCGTCCAGCTGCGCCAGCCCGCCCTGCCACTCCGCCTTGTGCAGGGTGCGCAGCTCCGATTTTCCGCCCCAGGTCACGAGCAGCGGCTGGAATGCGCGCAATACCCCGCGCAGCGCCGAGCGCGGACGCCGTGCGCCGCGCGCCATCAAAGCGATGCGCCCGTGCGTGCGCGTAAATACCTCGAGCACCAGGCTGGTCTCACGATAGGGGTAGCTGTGCAGCACGAATGCGGGCTGCGCCTCCGGCAGCGCCTTAGCCAAGCCCGCACTCCGGTCTCGCCCGGGTCGCCGCAGCCGCGATGCCGCGGCATACGCTATGCGCTGTGAGCTGCGCGCTCGTCATCCTCTGCTTATCCTCAGCCGTACCCGAGCTCATTGAGCATCGCCTGGTTTTCCGACCAGCCGCTGCTTACCTTGACCCACAGCTCCAGGTGAACCTTTCCGCCGAACAGCTTTTCCATGTCGAGGCGGGCCTGGGTTCCGATGGCCTTGATGCGGCTGCCCTTGGCGCCCACCACCATGCCCTTGTGCGACTGCTTGTCGACGATGATGCAGGCATGGATGCGCCGCATCTCGCCTTCCATCACGAAGCTTTCGATGCGCACCGCGCTCGCATACGGCAGTTCCTCGCCCATCAACCGGAACAGCTTTTCGCGGATCAGTTCAGCAGCCAGGAAGCGCTCGCTCGCCTCGGTGATCTCGTCGGGCCCATACATCGCGGGATGCTCGGGCAGGTATTTCGCCACGGTGCGCGCAAGCTCGGGAACCCCAACGCCGGTGGCTGCGGACAGCGGCACGATTTCGGCAAACGGGCGCAGGGCCGCCATTGTTTCGATGTACGGCAGGAGCAGGCTGCGGTCAGCGAGTTTGTCGACCTTGTTGATCGCGAGCACCACGGACTGCGACGGCTGGATCAGCTTGAGCACGGCGCGATCCGCATCCACGAAGCGCAGCGCCTCGACCACCAGCACGACCACCGACACTTCAGAGAGCGAGCGGTTGACGATGCGGTTCATGTTGCTGTTGAGCGCGCTGCCGTGCTGGGTTTGAAATCCCGGAGTATCGACGAACAGCAGTTGCGCGTGCTCCAGCGTCAGGATGCCGGTCAGGCGCTGCCGCGTGGTCTGCGGCTTGCGCGAGGTGATGCTGATCTTCTGGCCGATCAGGCGGTTGAGCAGCGTCGACTTGCCGACGTTCGGCCGCCCCACGATTGCGACGTAGCCGGTGCGAAAGGGTGTGGTTTCAGTCATCGGGCGTTTGCCAGTTCATAGGCGCGCAGCGCCGCCACCTGCTCGGCGCTGCGCCGGCTGGCCCCCGTGCCTTCGGTGCGGATACCCAGCTCATTGAGCACGCAGTCCACCTTGAAGATCTGTTCATGCGCTTCCCCCTCAGTGGAAATCACGGAATACTTTGGCAGCGCCATGCGGCGCGCCTGCAACAGTTCCTGCAACAGCGTCTTGCCGTCCTTGCCCTGCGTGCTCGGATCGGTCACGGCGAGCAGCTCACCAAACAGACGCAGCACCACGCTGCGCGCAGCATCGAACCCGCCGTCCACAAACGCCGCACCGATCACAGCTTCAATTGCGTCGGCAAGTATCGAGGGCCTGCTCATTCCACCGCTCTTGATCTCGCCCTCGCCCAGCCGCAACTGCGGGCCCAGTTCTATCTTGAGCGCGATCTCATGCAGCCGGCGCTGATTCACGAGATTGGCCCGCAAGCGTGAAAGCTCGCCTTCCTGCAACTGGCCGAACAACTGGTAGAGTTCGGCGGCAATGATGCAATTGAGCACGCTGTCGCCCAGAAACTCCAGACGCTCGTTGTGCGCGGCGCCGTGGCTGCGATGCGTCAGCGCCTGGCGCAGCAGAGCGTCATCGCGGAAACGGTAGCCGATCGCGGTGGTAATGGGGTCGGATTGCATTCCAGACGATGCCGCGCGCGCCGCTCAGTGCGTAGCTGAAGTCGGATTGAAATCCAGCAGCAAGCTGATGTTGGCGAACAACGGAACCTTCACCGCATAGCTCGCGCTGAGCTCCATGCGCTCACCTTCGCGCGTGACCAGGATGTCGTCGCCCGAGATCGGGTCCATGTTGTCGATCGCCGCATAGCGCGACCAGGCCGCGATGACGCTTGCGCGGGGCGCAGCCTTCAGTTCCGGATCCACAGACATAGTCTTGAAGGTGCGCTGAATCGCGTAATACTGAAGGTATGGATTGACCAGCTTGAATCCCAGCATTGCGACTACGCTCAACACCACCAAAATCACGATCAGTTCCGTCAAGCTTATGCCGCGCGCCCTTTTCATCATCGCCTCCGTCATTCGATGGAATGGCCAATGCGCTTCAACTCGTCGAAGTTCCACCAGATCAGGAACGCTTTGCCGACGATGTTTTGATCGGGCACGAAGCCCCAATAGCGGCTGTCGCTACTGCTGTCGCGGTTGTCGCCCATCATGAAATAGTGCCCGGGCGGCACCACGCAGCTGAAGCCCGACTCATCGTAGTTGCAGTTATTGCGCTTCGGGAAGGACATCACGCCTTCCAGCCTGACGGCAGGAATTTCCGACTGCGTCAGTATCGCGTGCCGGTGCGCTCCCAATTCCTCCTGATAGCGCGTCGCTGACACGAAGCTCAGCCCGCTCTCGATGTAACTGTAATTGCCGTCGGTTGTGGCCTTGATCTTCTCGCCGTTGATCGTGAGTTCCTTGTTCTTGTAAGTCACCCGGTCGCCGGGCATGCCGACCAGGCGCTTGATGTAATCGAGCGACGGATCGTCAGGATAGCGGAATACCACGACTTCGCCGCGCTGCGGCTGGTGCACGTCCAGCACCTTGTGGTTAATCACGGGTATGCGAATGCCATACGTGTACTTGTTCACCAGTATGAAATCGCCGACGAGCAGCGTCGGCATCATGGAACCCGATGGAATTTTGAACGGTTCGACCAGAAAGGAGCGCAGCAGAAACACGACCAGGATCACCGGGAAAAAACTCTTGGGATACTCGATCCACCACGGCTCGCGCTCATGCGCCGCGCGCCGCCGGCTAAGCACGTAGCGGTCGAGCGCCGTGATCGCGCCGGTGATGACCAGCAGCACGAACATGATCAGGGCGAAGTTCATGCGCGCTGCTCCTCGCGCTGGATGGCTACGGCGCAGGCAAGCGTCTCAACCCCTGCTGCAGCGCGCCCTGCGGCGCCCATTAGTCGTGTCATCGCGCTCACGTTTCCACCTGTAGTATCGCAAGAAAAGCTTCCTGCGGAATTTCGACGTTGCCCACCTGCTTCATCCGCTTCTTGCCGGCCTTCTGCTTTTCCAGCAACTTGCGCTTGCGTGAGATGTCCCCACCGTAACACTTTGCCAGCACGTTCTTGCGCAGCGCTTTGATGGTTTCGCGCGCGATTATATGTGAACCGATGGCCGCCTGCACGGCAATGTCGAACATCTGGCGCGGGATGAGTTCCCGCATCTTTTTGGCCAGATCGCGCCCGCGGTAGGGGGCGTTGGAACGGTGCACGATGAGCGACAATGCGTCCACGCGCTCGTTGTTGATGAGTACGTCCAGGCGCACCAGGTCATCCGCCCGGTACTCCTTGAGTTCGTAATCGAGCGACGCATAGCCGCGGCTTACCGACTTCAGCTTGTCGAAGAAGTCCATCACCACCTCGTTGAGCGGCAACTCGCAGGTGAGCATCACCTGGCGGCCCAGATACTGCATGTTGCGCTGAACGCCGCGCTTTTGCATGCACAGCGTCATTACCACCCCTACATAATCCTGCGGCAGCAGGATTGAAGCCGTGATAATGGGCTCGCGGATTTCCTCGATTGCCGAGGGGTCGGGAAGCTTGGACGGATTCTCGATCTGCAGCAGCGTGCCGTCGCGCATCAATATCTGGTAGACGACGGTGGGCGCCGTTGTGATGAGTTCCATGCCGTACTCGCGCTCCAGGCGCTCCTGCACGATGTCCAGATGCAGCAGCCCCAGGAAACCGCAGCGAAACCCGAAACCCAGTGCCTGCGAGGACTCGGGCTCGTAGCGCAATGAGGAGTCGTTCAAGTGCAGTTTTTCGAGCGCTTGGCGCAAGGCGTCGTATTGATTGGAATCCACCGGATAAAGGCCGGCGAACACCTGCGGCTGGATCTCCTTGAAACCCGGGAGTGCCTGTTGCGCGGGGCGCTCGACATGAGTGACCGTGTCGCCGACGCGCGCGTCCTTGAGCTCTTTGATGCCGGCGATGATGAATCCCACTTCTCCCGCCGACAGGCTTTCGCGCATACGCGATTGGGGCGTAAATACACCCACCTGCTCAGTCAGGTGCTGGGCGTGTGTAGACATCAGCAGGATGCGCTGCTTTGGTTTGAGCTCGCCGTCGACCACGCGCACCAGCATCACCACGCCCACATAATTGTCGAACCAGGAGTCGATGATCAGCGCCTTGAGCGGTGCAGAGCGGTCGCCGCGCGGCGGCGGCACGCGCGCAATCACCATTTCGAGCACGTCTTCCACGCCCAGGCCGGTCTTGGCGCTCACGTGTACTGCATCCTTCGCCGGAATGCCGATGATGTCTTCGATTTCGGTGATCACGCGCTCGGGGTCCGCCGAGGGCAGATCGATCTTGTTGAGCACCGGTACCACTTCCAATCCCTGCTCGGTCGCCGTATAGCAATTGGCCACCGTCTGCGCCTCGACGCCCTGCGAAGCATCGACCACCAGCAAGGCGCCTTCGCAGGCCGCGAGCGAGCGCGACACTTCGTAGGAGAAGTCCACGTGCCCCGGGGTATCGATCAGATTGAGATGATAGACGACGCCGTCGCGCGCGCGGTATTCGAGCGCCGCCGTCTGCGCCTTGATCGTGATGCCACGCTCGCGCTCGAGGTCCATCGAATCGAGCACCTGCGCCTCCATTTCGCGGTCGCTCAGGCCGCCGCAGAGCTGTATGAAGCGGTCGGCGAGCGTCGACTTGCCGTGATCAATATGGGCGATGATGGAAAAGTTGCGGATCTGCTGCATTAGGGATATCGCGGGTTCAGTTGGTTGATCGATTGAGACTACAACATTCAAGCGCGGGCGGGGCTGGGTAGCGCGCGGCCCCGTTACTGGCGAAGACAGGGGTTACGGGCGGGGAACCGGGCGGCATCAACAGCAACTATCGTCAGCAGTTGCTCAGCTTGCGATTAGTGTGGATTTTAGCTGATTTTGCTCAGGTATTCATCAACTTTGGCAATATCGAGGCGATAATGGCAAAGCTCGCTACCCGCGGCGCTCAGCACGGGAACGAGCTCCCCGTATAAGGCCTCGAGTGCGGCGTCGCGGTCGATGTCGACGATCTCTAAATCGAAGGCGGCTGCGCGCGGCAGCGCGCGCAACGCCTCGATCATCTCGTCACACAGGTGGCAATAGGTGCGGCTGTAGACCGTGAGTATGGGGCGGGGTTTATTCAAGCCGCAGCGGGATGTAGAGCGCATTGGCGCCGCGGCGCACCAGCATGGCGACGACTCGGCCTTTATCGAACTGCCCCAGCAACTGGCCGAGCTGTTCGACTGACTTAACGTCCTGATTGTTGACGGCGAGAATGATATCGCCGCGACGGATGCCAGCGCGCGCCGCGATCCCCTGCGCATCCTCGACCAGGACGCCGCCCGTGATCTTGAGCTGATTGCGCTGTTCGGCCGTGGGCTCCGACAGCGTCAGCCCGAAGCGGCTCAGCGACTCAGAAGGCTTGGCCTGCGGCGCGCGCCGCTGCTGCGAACGCTGCGCGTTAGCCCCCTGCTCCTGCAACTCGCCGACCACGATCGCCACGTCGCGCGTCGCCTTGTTGTGCAGCACCTGCGCCGGGACCCTGGAGCCAGGTTTAACGCTGGCAACGAGCCGCGGCAGATCATCCGCCGAAACGATGTTCTTGCCGTCGAACTTGAGGATCACGTCGCCGGCTTCGATGCCTGCCTTCTCGGCGGGCCCGCCTTTTTCTACCGAATTGACGAGCGCGCCGCTCGCCCGCGGCAGACCGAAGGATTCCGCAAGCTCTTTGGTCAGCGGCTGTATGACGACGCCGATGCGGCCGCGCGTGATCTTGCCGGTTGACTTGAGCTGGCTTGCGATGTCATTGGCAACGTCGATCGGAATGGAAAAGGACAGGCCCATGAAGCCGCCCGTGCGGCTGTAAATCTGCGAATTGACCCCGACCACCTCGCCCCGCAGGTTGAACAGCGGGCCGCCCGAATTTCCGGGATTGACGGCAACGTCGGTCTGGATGAAGGGCACGAAGTTTTCCTGGGGCAGCGAGCGGCCCTTGGCGCTGACGATGCCCGCGGTGACGCTATTGTCGAAACCGAACGGCGAACCGATTGCCACCACCCATTCACCGACCTTGAGCTTGTTCGGATCACCGATCTTCACCGTCGGCAGCGCGCTGCCGTCGATCTTGATGAGGGCGATGTCGGTTCGCGGGTCGGCCCCGATCACCTTGGCCTTGAACTCGCGCTTGTCGATGAGGCGCACCGTGATCTCGTCGGCGCTATCGACCACGTGGGCGTTGGTCAGGATGTAGCCGTCATTGCTGATGATGAAGCCCGAGCCCAGCGAATTGGACTGGAACTCACGGGGCCCAGGATTGGGAATGAAGCGCCGGAAAAAGTCGTAGAACGGATCGTCCTCCGACAATTGCGGCACCTGCGGGTTGGCCGAACTGCGCACCGTCTGCGTGGTGCTGATGTTGACCACGGCCGGCCCCTGCTTCTCGACGAGCTCCGTAAAATCCGGCAACTGCGCAAGCACGCTCAACGGCAGCAGCATGGCCGCCAGCCATACGAATTTTCTCAACATGCAAATTTCCTCATAGGTGCTATCGGCCGGAGAAGGCGAATGATACCCGGATCCCTCTCATGCCTTCAATGGGCCAGCAAGATTCTAACGGCTTAAGTTGAACGATTCGGCGATCTGCCTGACGGTGCGTGCCGGGGTCTCACCGACCACGGTCAGCATATGATCCGTAAATGGCCTGACGAAAATGTTGACTGCGCCCTGGTGCGCAGCGCCGGAAGGGGGCGGCGCTTTGGGCAGGGGTTCGATGAATACCGAGACCGCCGCCAGACCGTCGGAATAGACGATATGTGCAGCCTGTGCGGAACTGCCCGGGATGGAACGCTTCATTTCAATGATCTTCCTGAAGCCGGCCGGCTGATTGCTGCTGACCCAACCGCTCTCGGCACTGGCGGTCGTGTGCTGGAGCGCCGATCTGTCGATATGCCAGCCTTGGCTCTTGTTTGCATAACGCGACCTGAGCAGGTCTTTGTTGATGTTGTTTCCGGTGCGCAATTGCGTGAATGCGAATGATTCGACCAGCTCGTTCTGGTCGCTGTACATGCGTGCGCGCAACGGCAGCCCGCTGCCCAGCTCGACGCAGAAGTCATGGCCGTAGCGCAGGTTGTCGCGCGGCTCGAGCTTGACCACCTGGCATTCGTAGCCGGCCACACGGTCATGGTCGCCCTTTTTCACTACGTAGTTTTCCTCGATGCTGGACAGCTGTTCGGGCAGCAGCGACGGGAAACTGGACATCGTCCGTTTCTCGATGACCACGGACTTTTCCTGCGGGAAATAGCACGTCACATTATCGTTATTGCGAATGATCTCGCGCGGCGGGCCATCCAGAACCTCCAGCCTCTCATACTCACCGCTGGAACTGGCAACGTGTGCGATCGTCGAAGTTTCGCTCTGCCTCCCGTGCTGGTAGACAAACGTTCCCGAGTAATTGGTCTGCCGCGCCGCAGTGGCGATTTTCGTAAGCCATTGCATTGCCTCTGAAACAGCGACGGGTTCGGCCGCTGCACAGCTCGCGCCCGCGAGCAATAGTAAACCCGGAAGCAATCCCCGCATCTGCAAACCCTAGCGCTCGCCGCTGCCGTAGGCAGCCGAAATGGTCCTCACGTACGGTGCAACGCCCTGCAATACGGTGCTGGGAGAAAACTCCTGGTGCGCCATCAGGTATTCATTGACCCGGCTTTGATTGGCTGCAGTGACAGTCGCCGAAAACGCTGAGTCTTGCTGGGGAGCGGGCGACTGCGCGACGGAGAAGCGTGCGCCCCCCTGCCCGGTGAGCGGGTTGTCGGTAAATACCACGGCCAGCACTACGGCTACGGCGGCAAGCGACGCCGCCGCCGATAGCGCGATGTTGTATATATTGCGCCGCGCAAAATGCGGAGCTATGACGATTGGCTCCTGATCCATGCGCTCGCGAAAGCGCGCCATGAAATCTCCTGCGATCGGAGGTTCGCCGCGCAGCACGTCCCCGGCCAGGTGATACGCCTCCCAAGCAAGTCGGCTGTCGTCGCTCTGCTTCAGGTCATTGAGCATCTGGCGCGCTTCGAAGCTGCCGCTCTCGCCATCCATGAAGGCTGACATTCGGTGCATTACCATCTCCTGTCTTTAGAGGTGCCCAGTTGGGGACGCAACTGGGTGGCGATTGCTTCACGGGCGCGAAAGATACGCGACCGTACGGTGCCGATCGGGCAATTCATCACCTTTGCAATTTCTTCGTAGCTCATGCCGTCTATTTCCCGCAGTGTAATCGCAGTCCGCAATTCCTCTGGCAATTCCTCGAGCGTATGGTTCACGGTTTCGGCGATCTGCCGGCTCATCATCTGATGCTCCGGTGTATTCATATCCTTCAACTGGTCGCCCTGCTCGAGATCCTCCGCCTCCACGTTGTCGACATCCGTCACGGTCGGCGCACGACGGCGCGTCGCAACCAGATAATTCTTCGCGGTGTTGATCCCTATACGGTACAACCACGTATAAAACGCACTGTCGC
The DNA here is from genome assembly GCA_903905655.1 of uncultured beta proteobacterium. Taxonomy (GTDB): domain Bacteria; phylum Pseudomonadota; class Gammaproteobacteria; order Burkholderiales; family SG8-41; genus PALSA-1004. The sequence goes on from CAIVHG010000080.1 coordinate 22,693, forward strand.
CGCGAAAGGACGGCAACGCACGATAGGCCTTGATGAAGGCCTCCTGGGTCACATCCTCAACTTCGCTCGCGTCCCTAATAAACCTCGACAACAACCGAGTAAGCTTGCGCTGATACTTGACGACCAGCAGCTCAAATGCCCGCTTGTCGCCTCGTTGCGCGCGCTCGACCAGTTGCTGGTCGACTTCACGATCGCCCATGAAACCGGTCCCTGAATGCCCTTGCTTTGCGCCAGCGAAGCACGCAAAAACAAAGAACTAAGTATACCCTAGGCGGCGCGACAGCGAGTGTCGATCAAAGCGCTATACACAAGACAAGCCAACCTTGGAAATAGTTCAGTCCGAACGTGCTTGAGGCCTGCTCGCCGCCTGCGGGTGCACGGTCAGTTGCGATAGAATAGCCGCTTCCCCAAAACTGGCTTCCTCATGGCATCTCGTTACGATGTACTCATCATAGGCAGCGGGCTCGCTGGCTATACCCTGGCTCTGCACCTGGCGGAACACCGCAAGATCGGGCTGGTCACCAAGAAGCAGCTGGCCGATGGCGCCAGCAGTTGGGCACAGGGGGGAATCGCTGCCGTACTCACCGGCGAGGACACCATCGAGAGCCATGTCCGCGACACCCAGATCGCGGGTGCCGACCTATGCGACGAAACGGTGCTGAAACATGTCGCCGAGCAAGCCCGGGGCTGTATCGACTGGTTGATCGCGCAAGGCGTGCCGTTTACCGCAGCGGACCATGGTGAATTTCCATACCACCTCACGCGCGAAGGCGGCCACACGCACCGCCGCATCATCCACGTGGCGGATGCCACCGGCCTTGCGGTGCAAACGGCGCTCGAAGCCAAGATCAGGGCACATTCCAACATCGTGGTGCTCGACCATCACATCGCGGTTGACCTGATCACAGGCGCCAAGCTCGGCTCATCGGAAAATCGTTGCTACGGCTGCTATGCGCTTGATACCCGCGATGCTCATGTCAAGACGCTAGCCGCCGACCAGGTAGTGCTTGCGACCGGCGGAGCCGGTAAGGTTTATCTGTACACCACTAATCCGGACACCTCGACCGGGGACGGCATCGCGATGGGCTGGCGCGCCGGCTGCCGGGTCGCCGATATGGAGTTCATCCAGTTTCACCCCACCTGCCTGTATCACGCGCATGCCAAGCCATTTCTGATCTCCGAAGCGGTGCGCGGCGAAGGCGGCCTGCTGCGGCTCCCCGATGGCACGCGCTTCATGCTGGCACACGACCAGCGCGCAGAACTTGCACCGCGCGACATCGTGGCGCGCGCCATTGACTTCGAGATGAAGAAGCGCGGCCTGGATTGCGTATATCTGGACATCACGCACAAGCCGGCGTCTTTTGTGATGGAGCACTTTCCCAACATTTATGAATATTGCAAGGGCTTGGGCATAGACATCACACGCCAGCCCATCCCTGTGGTGCCGGCTGCTCACTACACCTGCGGCGGAATCATGACCGACCTGCGTGCCCGCACTGACCTTCCCGGGCTCTATGCCGTGGGCGAATGCGCGTCTACGGGCCTGCACGGCGCCAACCGGCTGGCCAGCAATTCACTGCTCGAATGCCTGGTGTTCGGCATGGCGGCCGCAGAAGACATCCTGAAGCAAGGCCCCGCCTCCATCCCGGCGCTGCCGGAATGGGACGAAAGCCGCGTCAGCGATGCCGATGAGGAAGTGGTCATCGCTCACAACTGGGACGAACTGCGGCGCTTCATGTGGGATTACGTCGGCATCGTGCGCACCAAGAAACGGCTGGAGCGCGCGCTGCACCGTATAAAATTGCTGCAGCAGGAAATCGATGAGTATTACAGCGCCTTTCGCATTACCAATGACCTGCTCGAGTTGCGCAACCTGGTGCAGACGGCGGAACTCATCGTGCGCAGCGCGATGATGCGCCATGAAAGCCGCGGTCTGCATTTCAGCCGCGACTTCCCCGATATGCTGCCCGAGGCGCGCCATACCGTGCTCGTGCGCTAACCCCTACGCCAACCTCAGATCATTGCTCGGCGCGTATTACGCGCAGTCCGCGCGGCACGATCCAGTGCCGAGCCACGCCGAACGCCGCTTCGATGGCGAGAGCCAGCACTGCAGCAGGAATAGCGCCTGCCAACAACAAGGCGGTGTCATTGATAGCGAGTCCGGCGACGATGCGCTCCCCGTAGCCGCCGGCTCCGATGAATGCCGCAATCGTGGCGGTGCCTACGTTGATGACACCTGCGGTCTGCACTCCGGCGAGGATGGTGCGCGAGGCCACCGGCAGCTCGATCAGCAGCAGGATTTCGCGTCGCCGCAGGCCGAGAGCGCGGGCCGCCTGCCCGAGGCCGTTCGAGACCTCCGCAAGTCCGGCTGCCGTATTGCGCACGATTGGCAACAGCCCGTATAAGAAGAGCGCCGCCAATGCCGGCCAGGTGCCGATGCGGCCGAGCAATGCAATGAGAAATGCCAGCAGTGCGAGCGATGGTATGGTCTGCATCACGCTCACCGAAGCAAAGATGAATCGCCGCGCCTGCTGCGAACGCGCTGCCCACACCCCCGCCGGAATCCCGACCGCACAGCTTGCAGCGAGCGCCGCCAGCACCAGCAGTAGATGCTGAGCAGTGAGGCGCAGCAGGTCCCCGTCGAACAAGCGATCGAGCAGTCCCTGCGCGGGGGGGGCAGCGCGTTCGCGACCTGCTACGAAATCGTCGGCGATTTGCGTAAAGGCTAAGTGATCGAGTTCGGCCGCTGCGTTCATCGCGCGCATGCGTTCGGGCGGGATCGTCCCCGCCAGCGCACTGAGCGCTGCCCAGGTCCGTGGCAGGCGCTGGGGGAGATCGGCTCGGTATAGAAGCAGAGCCGCATAGGACGGGAAGATGCCGCGATCGTCGGCGAGCACGCGCAGCCCGTAGCGCGCGATCTTCGCATCCGTCGCATAAGCATCCATGACATCGATATGCCCCGCCGCCAGCGCTTCGTAGGCGATGCCGTGATCGAGTGCGCGTGGCGCAAAGCGCAGTCCATAGCCTTGCGCCAGCGCCGGCCATCCATCCTTGCGGTTGAGAAACTCCGAAGACAGTGCTACTCTGAGATCCGGGTGAGTAGCAAGATCAGCGATGCTGCGTATGCCGCGGCTCTGCGCCGCCGCTTCCGGCATTGCAAGCGCATAGGCATTGTCGAATCCCAACGCCACCGCCGCCGCGAGCCCCAGTGGAGCAAGGGCGTGATTGAGTTCCGCGAGGCTGGTGCCGGTGCTTCCGTGCAGCAGTTCCAAGGCAATCGTCCCCGCGTATTCCGGATAGACGTCGATCGCACCGCTTTGCAAAGCCGCGTAAACGACCGCAGTATTGCCCAGCCCGGGCTTGTAGCTGACCCCTGCCTCGCCTGTGTTGCGCGCAGTGTGGGCGATAATTTCGCCCAGGATATAGGATTCAGTGAAGCGCTTGGAACCCACGGCGAGTTCTGCCGCGCCCGCACAGGCGCACGCGCACATCAATGCTGCGATCAGCAGAACGTAGCTGCACTTCATCTGCGTATGGAACCCATGCAGCCCCCTGCCCTGCGCCGGGCGTGATTAGCGCGTCGTATTTCGCGGGTATACTATTCGCGGTAACATGCAATAGAAGCATATCATCACCTTCAGCGTGCCCGAGCTTCAAACATGAATTCATCAGATCTAGCCGCGTACTGGATGCCGTTCACCGCCAACCGCCAATTCAAGGCGGCGCCGCGCCTGTTCGTGGCGGCTGAAGGCATGCACTTCACGACCGACGATGGACGCCGCGTGCTCGATGGCATGGCCGGACTGTGGTGCGTCAACGCCGGCCATGGCCGCAAGCCGATCGTCGAAGCGATCCGCGCCCAGGCCGGGATCATGGCGTTCGCTCCGCCGTTTCAGATGGGGCATCCGCTGGCATTCAAGGTAGCGCAGCGCCTGAAGCGATTCCTGCCCGGCGACCTGGATCATGCCTTCCTCACGAATTCGGGCTCGGAATCGGTAGATACCGCGCTCAAGATTGCGCTGGCCTATCATCGCGCGCGCGGCGAGAGCCAGCGCCGCTGGTTGATCGGGCGTGAACGCGGTTATCACGGCGCCAACTTCGGCGGCACTTCGGTGGGAGGCATCGCCGCCAATCGCAAAGCCTATGGCAACCTGCTGGCCTGCGTCGATCACCTGCAGCATACGCATGATCCGGAGCACAACTCCTACTCGCGCGGACAGCCCGCCTGGGGCGCTCATCTCGCGGATGAACTCGAAACACGCATCGTCGCACTGCATGACGCAGGCAACATCGCCGCGGTCATCGTCGAGCCGCTGGCGGGTTCCACTGGTGTGCTGGTGCCGCCGGTCGATTATCTGGAGCGCCTGCGCGCAATCTGCGACCGTTACGGCATCCTGCTTATATTCGACGAAGTCATTACCGGGTTTGGCAGGCTCGGCTCATCTTTCGCGTGCGAGAAATTCAGCGTGCTGCCAGACATCGTGTGCCTTGCCAAGGGACTGACCAACGGAGCGGTGCCGATGGGCGCGGTTGTCGTGCGCAAAGCGATCTACGAAACTGTGACTGGAGCCGCGCCCGAAAACGCCATTGAGCTGTTCCACGGCTATACCTACTCGGGCCATCCGCTGGCATCGGCGGCCGCACTTGCCACTTTGGATCTGCTGGAAGATGAGCAGCTCTTTGCACGTTCTGCCGAACTCGCTCCTTACTTCGAGCAAGCCGTGCACTCGCTGCGCGAGCTGCCGCATGTGATCGATATCCGTAACCTAGGCCTGGTGGCGGGCATCGAACTCGCACCCAAGCCTGGCCAGCCAGGCGCCCGCGCCTTCAGCGTATTTCAGCGCTGTTTTGAACTAGGTGTCCTGATTCGCACCACGGGCGACACGATTGCGCTCTCGCCCCCGCTCATCATTAGCAAACCTCAAATCGACGAACTCATAGCTACGATTGCGCGCGTGCTGCGCGAACTCGCTGATCGCTGAGTAGCATCAAATGCGCTGCATGTCGCGCTTGCCGAGCTTCGTCAGGCAGTGGTCGATCCATTCGGCAGTGAGCTTTTCCTGGGTCGAATTCTGCCGCAGGCGCTGCCCTAGCCCTGCCCAGTCCACGGAATCGAGCGCCTGGTCCTGGTTGAAGCACGAGAACACATAGCTCGTCTCGCCGGTCTGCGGATCGCGATGCGGTTGCAGGCATTGCGCGCAGATTTCCTTCATCATGCACTGCATCGGCGAATTGATGGAGCCGATCGCGAAGTGATGCGGCTTGAGCAATTCCTTGAGCGATTCGTGGCGCGCCCGCGCGACCGCTGCCATCATGCGGTCCGAACCGATGGCGATGATGCGATCGGCATCCTTCAAGAGAATGGACTGCGTCCCCAGCTCGCCCCCGGCGTAGGCGTGCATGGCCTGCACGACGTTGCCGACGAACGCCTTGTCCTGAGGGCGGTCCGGCGTGAATCCCGGCTCGTCGTCGCAGCACCAGACGACCACATCGGCGGCCGCTTCGATGTCTGGAATCTTGTAGCGGTCTTCCATGTGCTTGTAGGCGGCAAAGTAGAGCACGCTGCAACCCGCGCGGCGCATCGCCTGCCCGATCGAGAACAGCACGGCATTGCCCAGCCCGCCGCCCGCCAGCACCACTGTTTCGCCGGACGGGATTTCAGTCGGCATGCCGGTCGGCCCCATCAGCACTACCGGCTCGCCCGGCTTGAGCAGCACGCACATATCGGAAGAGCCGCCCATCTCCAGCACAATGGTGGACACCAGCCCGCTTGCTGGATCGACCCACGCGCCGGTCAGCGCGATGCCTTCCATCGCGAGCCGCGTGCGATCGGTGGCGAGCGCGCCGGCCTCATAATTCTGCAGACGGTAGAACTGTCCGGGCCGGAAGCGGCGCGCGGCCAGCGGCGCCCGCACCACGACTTCGACGATGGTGGGCGTGAGCCGTATCACCTCGTGCACCGTCGCCCGCAGTTGGTCGTTGAGCTGCGCACTGAAATCCGCATCGCTGGCTGCTGCCGCCGCGTTAACGCGCGCCAGCACCCGGCTCACCACCGGATAACCCTGCTTCGCGCTGCCGATCGCTTTGACGACGTTGCCGAAATACGAGGGATGCACGTCGCCGAAATAGCTCACGAAACGGCCATCGTCGCGCCGCGCGACCAGCACCCGTATCTGCTCAGGCTTGGATATCGAGTGCTCGCTCGCAATCGGGTGCCCGTCTTCGTTGCAGGCGGCAAAATATTTTCCGTCCAGCACGAAATGCTCGGAGTCCTCCCGCGCAAGCACGGTGTTCGGCTGCGTGCCCGCCGCGATCAAGATTGTGCGCGCCGGCAACACGCTTTGCCCGGTCTCTGCCCACTTGCCGTCGGCATGGAGTGCCTGCGCGGAAACGCGCAACGCCATGCTGTGACCATATGAGTCGATGTCGACGCCGATGGGTGTCAGGCATTCCGCGAAACGCACCCCCTCTTCGAGAGCCTTCTGCACTTCTTCGTGGTTGAAGGTGTAAGAAGGGCTATCGATCAGGCGCCGCCGGTAAGCGATGGTCGCGCCGCCCCACGCATGCACCAGTTCCAGCACGCGCGCCGGGCGCTGCTCTGTTGCTGCCGCCGTGCGCTCCACGCGAATCGCGCGGGCATGCGCGAGAAATTCATCTGCGATCCCACGTTCCTCGTCGTTCCAGGCAATGCGTGCAGCGGTCTCCCCGTGTTCGCGCGCAAGCTCTTCATAGCGATGCAGGAATTTCTCGACCTGCAGCGGATAGTAGGCGAGCGCTTCGGTCGCGGTGTCGATCGCGGTCAAACCGCCGCCGACCACGACCACCGGCAGACGCACCTGCATGTTCGCGATGGAGTCGACCTTCGCCGCCCCGGTCAACTGCAGTCCCATCAGAAAATCGGATGCGGTGCGCACCCCGCGCGCCAACCCGTTGGGCATATCGAGCACCGTCGGGCGCCCGGCGCCAATGGCAAGTGCGATATGGTCGAAGCCAAGCGCAAATGCTTCCTCCACCGTGAGCGTCCCGCCAAAGCGCACTCCCCCGAAAAGCAAAAACTCCGCGCGGCGCTCGAGAAGCAGGCGCACGATCTTCAGGAAATTCTTGTCCCAGCGCACAGTGATGCCGTATTCGGCCACTCCCCCGAAACCCGCCATCGCGCGCTCGTCAAGCGCTTCGTACAAGTCGCGCACATCTCGTATGGGCTCGAAGGCGACGCGTTTGCCGCGCACATCCACCCCCGAGAGCTGCGGCGGCAGCGGCTCGATCTTGAGCCCGTCGATGCCCGCCACCACGTGCCCGTCGTTCATCAGGAAGTGCGCAAGCGCAAACCCGGCCGGCCCCATGCCGGCAATCAGTACGCGCTTGCCGCTGCGCTCTTTGGGATACGGCGACTTCAGGTTGAGGGGATTCCAGCGCGTAAGCAGCGAGTAGATCTCGAATCCCCAGGGCAGCTCCAGCACGTCCTTGAGGGTGCGCGTCTCAGCCTGCGGGATGTCGACCGGCTGCTGTTTCTGGTAGATGCACGACTTCATGCAATCGTTGCAGATGCGATGTCCAGTCGCCGCGACGATCGGGTTGTCGACCGTGATCACGGCGAGCGCGCCCAGCGCCCGCCCCTCGGTCTTGAGCTTGTGAAACTCCGAGATCTTTTCCTCGAGCGGGCAGCCCGCGAGCGTCACGCCGAACGGGCTTTTCTTGAACGAGGCTGCGCCGCGTCCGGAGCCGCCTTTTTCCATAAGCCCCTTGGAGCATGAATCCTTGCCCTGCTCGTGACACCAGATGCAGTAGTGGGCCTCGTCGAGCGCACCGACGAGATCAGTGCCTGCATCCGTCAGTTTGAATCCCTCGCGCCGGCGCAGGTGAGACGGAGCAGCAGAGTGGACCGTGTAGCCCGCAGAATGATCTTCCTCAGACGGCACCAGATGCCGAGAATCGATTTTATGGGGCGCCTTGAACAACACCCCTGCGGCGTGATGGCTCTTGCCCTCGGGCGTGAGCGTCGCCCATGAGGCATAACGCAGCGCCAGATCGAGCTCCGCGCCGTGCTCGGACTCTGCGGACTGCCACTGTGCGACGCGCTGCGCAAATGCGAGCTCCGTGAATTGCCCGCCCAACAGCAGCGTCAGCGCCTGCCTAAGCGCCGCGCCGTCGAGCTTCAGCGCTTCTTCGAGCTTGTATTTGTGCAGCGCCTTGCGCTGCGCAAACAGACGCTTGCAGCTATAAATCGGCGCGAGCTCGGTGTGGCGTCCCGCAAGCTGCGCCATTTCCTTTTCGATGCCGAACAGCGCAGCGATAAAATCTTCAAGGTGCGGCGCCAGCGCAAGCAGCAACTCGGATTCAGATTTGGGCGCAAGCTCGTTCCCTGCGGCGCGAGCTGCAACGAGGCGCTTGCTCAGTTCAGGGTCTGCGCTCTCCAATGTGCGCACAAAGGCCGCATCCAGCCGCAGCAGCCCCTCACGCCGGTACAAATCGGCGAATGACAATCCATGTAGCAGTTTTAGCATTTGATTGAGCCCAGGCACGCACAGCGGGCGAAAATAACACAGGTTAAATCAAAAGTCAGTTTACCCGCTGCAGTTATGACTTAGAGCGATAACGTTATACATGGCGCGGGTGATCGCCGCGTATTTCATTCCCTGCGGAGTGCTTCAGCGCGCGCCAGCGGCCGCCGCAATCTGGCGCGCCGCGTTGACCGTGTTGCTGATCAGCATCGCCACGGTCATGCGGCCCACCCCACCGGGAACCGGGGTAATGCGCGAAGCGACGGCGGCCGCAGAATCGAAATCCACGTCTCCTGCAAGCTTGCCGTTCGGCAGCCGGTTGATGCCGACGTCGATCACCACCGCGCCGCGCTTGAGCATGGCGCCGTTCACGACTCCCGGCTTGCCCGCAGCGACGACGACGATGTCGGCGCGCGAAGTGTAGAGCCCCAGGTCGCGGGTCTTTGAATTGCACACAGTCACCGTGGCGCCGCGCGCAATCAGCATCAACGCGATCGGCTTGCCTACGATCACGCTGCGGCCAATGACGACCGCATCGCGCCCTTCGATCTCGATACCCTCACGCTCGAGCATGGTCATAATGCCCAGAGGCGTGCACGGAGCGAGCGCGGGCCCGCCAGCGACGAGCGCGCCCAGATTGACCCAGCTGAAACCATCCACGTCTTTTTCCGGGCGCACAGTCTGCAGTATGCGCTGCGTGTTGAGTTGCCGCGGCAGCGGCAGCTGCACCAGGATGCCATGGATGTTGATATCCGCATTCAGCCGCGCGATCAAATCGATCACTTCGGATTCCGAGCAGTCACTCGCGAAGCGATGGAGCTCCGAATGCACGCCCGCCTCCTCGCAGGCGCGCGTCTTGTTCCTGACGTAGATTTCGGATGCCGGGTCAGCCCCGATCAGAATCGCTGCGAGCCCCGGACGCACGCCGGCTGCGCTCAGGGCCGCCGCCTGTGTGCGCATTTCGCCGAGTACCTGGCGCGAAAGGGCCGCGCCGTCTATGAGACTTGCTGCCATGGTTACGATTGCCTAAGGTTTAATACAAGGTGGTTGATACCGCACGCGGTTTTGCGCGCAGGCTGCGCTTACTTGGCGGATGCTGGCTTGCTACCGGCATCCGGAATTTCAAAAAATATTTCGTCCTGTTTGACCATGCCGAGTTCGCTGCGTGCGCGCTCCTCGACTGCCTCGAACCCCTGCTTCAGGTCGCGCACCTCGGCATCAAGCGCGGCGTTGCGCGCCTGCAGCTGCTGGTTGGTCGTGCGCTGCGTGCTCAGTTGCCGCGCCAGTTCCCACACCCGCGCCCAACTGCCCTTGCCCAGCCATTGGGGATACTGCAAAAGGAGGATTGCTGCGAGCAATGCAAGCGTGAGCGGTTTTATGCCCTTGCCCATCGCGTCGCCTCTGCTCAGCGCAGCTGGTAAAACGCGCTGCGCCCGGCATAGGCGGCAGCATCGCCCAGATCTTCTTCAATGCGCAGCAGCTGGTTGTACTTCGCCAGACGGTCGGAACGCGACAGCGATCCAGTCTTAATCTGCCGGGCATTGGTCGCAACCGCGATGTCGGCGATCGTCGTATCCTCGGTCTCGCCCGAGCGATGGGATATGACCGAGGTATAAGACGCACATTTGGCCATCTCGATCGCCGCCAGCGTTTCCGTCAGCGTGCCGATCTGATTTACCTTGATCAGCACTGAATTCGCGATGCCTTCCCTGATTCCCTTTTCCAGAATCCTGGTGTTGGTGACGAACACATCGTCGCCGACGAGCTGGACTTTCTTGCCGAGCTTATTGGTGAGCAGCTTCCAGCCATCCCAGTCGTCCTCCGCCATGCCGTCCTCGATCGTGATGATCGGGTATTTTTCCACCCAGCCTGCGAGCAGGTCCGCGAAGCCGGCCGCCTTCAGCGTCAGCCCCTCGCACGCGAGGGTGTACTCGCCGTCCGCATAAAATTCTGAACTCGCGCAATCCAGGCCCAGAGCGACATCGGTCCCCGGCGCATAGCCCGCGCGCTCGATCGCTTCAACGATCAGCTTGATTGCGGCCTCGTGATTGGCCAGCCGCGGCGCGAACCCGCCCTCATCGCCAACCGCGGTCGAGAACCCCTTGTCGTGCAGCAGCTTCTTGAGCGTCTGGAACACCTCCGCACCGCAGCGCAGCGTGTCGCGAAAAGTCGGCAGGCCGAGAGGGACGATGATGAATTCCTGCAGATCGAGGCTGTTGTCGGCATGCGCCCCGCCGTTGATCACATTCATCATCGGCACCGGCATGGACATCGGACCGGCGCCGCCCAGATAGCGATGCAGGGGCAATCCGCATTCCTCAGCGGCCGCTTTAGCCACCGCCAGCGATACCGCGAGTATCGCGTTGGCTCCCAGCCGTGACTTGTTCTCGGTACCGTCGAGTTCGATCAGCGTGCGGTCGATGAAGCGCTGCTCGATCGCGTCGAGGCCGACGACGGCTTCCGAGATCTCGGTATTGACGTTTTCGACCGCGCGCTGCACGCCTTTGCCAAAATAACGCTTGGCATCACCGTCGCGCAGTTCGATGGCCTCGCGGCTGCCGGTCGAGGCGCCCGATGGCACCGCGGCGCGCCCGAGCACGCCGGACTCGAGCAATATATCGGCCTCCACCGTGGGTAGTCCGCGCGAATCCAGGATTTCCCGCGCAATTACGTCGACTATGGCACTCATGATTTTCCCTCATCTGAAACAAGTTGTTCGGCAAATCCGCGCTGCTTGGTCGCGGCATCAATCGCCTGCAGCGTTTCGAGTAGCGCCTGCATGTGTTGCAATGGCCAGGCATTGGGTCCATCCGACAGCGCCTCAGCGGGCCGCGGATGCGTTTCCATGAACACGCCGGCGACGCCGCTCGCCACCGCAGCGCGCGCCAGCAGCGGAATGAATTCGCGCTGTCCGCCGCTCGAGCTGCCGCGCCCGCCCGGTAGCTGCACCGAATGCGTCGCGTCGTAGACCACGGGACAGTTGGTCTCGCGCATGATCATCAGCGAGCGCATGTCCGAAACCAGGTTGTGGTAGCCGAAGCACGCGCCGCGTTCGCACACCAGGATATTATCCTGACCGCTCGCGGCTTTGGCCTTGGCGACCACGTTTATCATGTCTTCCGGCGCAAGAAACTGCCCCTTCTTGATATTCACTGGCTTGCCTGCGCGCGCCACCGCATGGATGAAATCCGTCTGCCGGCATAAGAATGCGGGCGTCTGCAACACATCCACTACCGAGGCCACCGCGGCTACGTCCGCGGTCTCATGCACGTCGGTGAGCACGGGCACGCCAATCTGCGCCTTCACTTCGTCCAATACCCTGAGGCCGGCGTCCATGCCAAGCCCGCGATACGACTGATCAGAAGTGCGGTTGGCTTTGTCGTACGAGGACTTGTAGATGAATGGTATGCAGAGCCGCGCGCAGATCTCTTTGAGCTGCCCGGCGGTATCGAGCGCCAGTTGCCGCGACTCGATGGCGCACGGGCCTGCGATCAAAAATAAAGGCTTATCGAGCCCGACCTCGAAACCACAGAGTTTCATCTCACCAGCCTCGCGGATCGCAGGCCCGGCGCTCCTACCCGCTCCCGCTGCGCGCGCCGAGTCCGGAGCGCTCCGCCTTTCAGGAACAGGGGCTTATCCAACCCCACGTCGAAGCCGCAGAGCTTCATCATAGCTGCCCTGCAGATCGCAGCTCCGGTGCTCCTGCCCATCCTCGCTGCGCGCTGCAAGCCCGCAGAAATTCAAGGGAAAAATAATCCACTTCAAATATATTAAACATTGACTTAGTTTACATAACCTCGAAACGACTTGATGTCATTTCAAGCAGTCGTCTGGAGTAACGGGCTACCCGATGATGGTGTCGCGGGCGCAGCGCTCACGTGTTCTAGAGCGGCGTGGATAAACGCCGTGAACAGCGGATGGCCGCGGCGCGGGGTCGACGTGAATTCAGGATGGAACTGGCAACCCACGAACCACGGGTGTGAGGGCAACTCGATCATCTCGCACAGACCATCCTTGGTCGAGCGACCGGACACTGACAAGCCCGCCTGCTCCAGACGCTCCAGATAAAGATCGTTGACCTCGTACCGATGGCGGTGGCGCTCGAGGATGAGCTCGCTTCCGTAGGCCTTGCGCGCAGCGCTGTCCTCTTTAAGCCGGCACTCCTGCCCGCCGAGGCGCATGGTGCCCCCCAGATTTGAGTGGGCATCCCGACGCTGCACATTGCCGTCGGCCTGCTGCCATTCGGTGATCAGCGCGATTACCGGATGCGGCGTTTCCGGATCGAACTCCGTGCTGTGCGCATTGCCGAACCCGGCCACATTGCGCGCGTACTCGATGACCGCAAGCTGCATTCCGAGGCAGATCCCGAGATAAGGAATCCTGTTCTCGCGCGCATAGCGGATCGCCATGATCTTGCCTTCCACGCCGCGTTTGCCGAAACCGCCCGGCACCAAGATCGCGCTCATGCCGGCGAGACAGCCGACGCCGTTCGTTTCCAGCGATTCGGAATCGATGTAGTGAATCTTGATCTTGGCGCCGGTATGGATTCCCGCGTGTATCAGGGCTTCGGACAGCGACTTGTACGATTCCGTCAGGTCGACGTATTTGCCGACCAGCGCAATATCCACTTTGTGCTTGGGATGCTCAAGCGCATAGACCAGCTTCTCCCAGACCGACAGGTCAGCGGGAGGCGGCGTAAGTTCGAGCTTGCGGCAGACGATATCGTCCAGGTGTTGCACGTGCAGCATCCCCGGGATCTTGTAGATGCTGTCTACGTCGACCGCGGAGATGACGGCGGCGACGTCTACATTGGTAAACAGCGCAATCTTGCGCCGCTCGTCGTCAGGCAGCGGCCGGTCGGCACGGCATAGCAGTACGTCCGGCTGGATCCCGATTTCGCGCAATTCCTTCACGGAATGCTGGGTCGGCTTGGTCTTAATCTCCCCCGCCGATGCGATATAGGGCACAAGCGTCAGGTGGATATAGCAGCAGTTGCCGCGGCCCTGCTCGATGCCCATCTGGCGTATCGCTTCCAGGAATGGCAGTGATTCGATGTCACCAACGGTGCCGCCGATTTCCACGACCACCACATCGGCGTCGCCGGCCCCATTGCGGATAGAGAGCTTGATCTCGTCGGTGATATGGGGGATGACCTGTACCGTGCCGCCCAGGTAATCGCCGCGCCGCTCCTTCTTGATCACGCTGTCGTAGATTTGACCGGTGGTGAAGTTGTTGCGCTTGCCCATCCTCTTGCTGATGAAGCGCTCGTAGTGCCCCAGATCAAGGTCGGTCTCCGCACCGTCCTCGGTGACGAACACTTCGCCGTGCTGAAAAGGGCTCATGGTGCCCGGATCCACGTTGATATAGGGATCGAGCTTGAGCATGGACAATTTGATACCGCGCGTTTCGAGGATGGCGGCTAGGGAAGCGGCAGCGATACCTTTGCCCAAGGAGGAAACCACGCCGCCTGTGACAAAAATATATTTAGTCATTTCATATGCAATTCGGCCGTTTGCGCATTCTAGCGCAAAGCGCACGCACGCTCAACGCGCGCAGATTATTTTTTGTCACAAATGCCAGCCGCGGCGGCAGCCTGCACTTCGCGGCCCAGATGCAGCCAGGTTTCGACCACGGTATCGGGATTGAGCGACAGGCTGCCGATGCCCTCCTGCATCAGCCACTGCGCCAGATCCGGATGGTCGGATGGACCCTGCCCGCAGATGCCGACGTACTTGCCCGCCTTGCGGCAGGCGGCGATCGCCAGATGCAGCAGGTATTTTACGGCCGGATCACGCTCGTCGAAGCGGCGCGCGATGATGCTCGAATCCCGATCCAGCGCCAGTGTCATCTGCGTCATGTCGTTGGAGCCGATCGAGTAGCCGTCGAAATACTCCAGAAACTGCTCGGCGAGTATGGCGTTCGAAGGGATCTCGCACATCATGATCACGCGCAGGCCGTCGCGACCGCGCACCAAACCGTTTTGCGCCAGCAGTTCCACCACTTCCCGGGCCTCATCCAGGGTGCGCACGAACGGAACCATGATTTCGACGTTGGAGAGCCCCATTTCGAAGCGCACTTTGCGCAGCGCCCGGCATTCCAGCTCGAAGCAGTCGCGGAACCCGGGATCCAGATAGCGCGACGCCCCGCGGAAACCCAGCATCGGGTTTTCCTCATGAGGCTCGTATTCCCGTCCGCCGATCAGGCTGGAGTATTCGTTGGACTTGAAATCGGACAGCCGCACGATCACCGGCTTGGGCCAGAATGCGGCGCCCAGCGTGGCCACGCCCTCCACGATTTTTTCGACGTAGAAGCTCACCGGATTGGCATATCCCGCTGAGCGCTCCTCGACCGCCTGGCGGACGGCCGGCGGCAAATCCTGAGGCGCGAGCGCTGCCTTTGGGTGTACTCCGATCATGCGCGCGATGATGAACTCGAGCCGCGCGAGACCCACGCCATCGTTCGGCAGACGCCGCAGATCAAAGGCAAGATCAGGGTTCGCGATGTTCATCGCGATCTTGAGCGGCAGCTTGGGCATTGCTTCGAACGCGATGTTGGTCGTCTCCGTGGCGAGGATGCCGCGGTAGACGAAGCCGGTGTCCCCTTCTGCGCACGACACCGTGACCTCGTCCCCCTCCCTGAGGACCTCGGTCGCGTCCCCGCAACCCACCACTGCCGGCACGCCCAGTTCGCGCGCGATGATGGCGGCATGGCAGGTGCGGCCACCGCGGTTGGTCACGATCGCGGCTGCGCGCTTCATCACCGGCTCCCAGTCGGGATCCGTCATATCGGTCACCAGCACGTCGCCCGGCCGCACGCGCTCCATGTCGCGCGGACTCTCTATGACCTGTACCACCCCGGACCCGATGCGCTGACCGATGGCGCGTCCCGAGCTCAGCACTTCCGAGCGCGCGGTCAGCCGCTGGCGCTGCAGGTTCGCGACGTTCTCGCGCGCCCTGACCGTTTCCGGTCGCGCCTGCAGGATGTAAATGCGTCCGTCCACGCCGTCGCGCCCCCACTCGATATCCATCGGGCGTCCGTAATGCTGCTCGATGGCGATTGCGCAACGCGCGAGTTCCTGAATTTCCCCGTCGCTGATTGAGAAGCGGCTGGCCGTTTCTGGCGGCACGTCCAGCACCTGCACCGATTTGCCGGCCGCGCGCTGCTCGGTGAAAACCATCTTGATCTTCTTCGAGCCCAGCTTGCGCCGCAGGATTGAGGGCCTGCCAGCCTTGAGCGCCGGCTTGTATACGTAGAATTCGTCAGGGTCCACCGCTCCCTGCACCACGGTTTCGCCCAGCCCGTAGGCCGCGGTGATGAGCACCACCTGATCGAAACCGGATTCGGTGTCCAGCGTGAACATGACGCCGCTCGCGCCGCGGTCGCTGCGCACCATGCGCTGAATGCCGGCGGACAGCGCCACTTCGGCATGCGTAAATCCCTGGTGCACACGATAGG